>NZ_JBWCAM010000043.1:0-1128 GCF_056175065.1 Pseudomonas sp. JC1203 | reverse complement strand
AGGTGAGAGCGGTGAATGGCAGGTTGTTCGGCAGCAGTGTTGATAAGCACGTGTAGCAGCAGAACCGCCATTCACCTCTCCGCTCTGGCTACAAGCCCGAACAGTTGAACGAGCCGACCTCGAACATCACAAGCATGGGCATCACCAGAGTGCTCTCATCCTTGAGTGTAAGAGGTGTTCCCCATGATTTCCTGGCTCGGTATCGACGTCGCTAAATCCTCCCTCGCAGTTTGGCTTCGCCCCCAAGACATCAGCTTCAATGTCCCCAATAACTCAACAGGTTATGCTCATCTGATCGAAAAGCTGAGCGGTTGCGACGTGCAGAAGGTCCTGCTTGAGGCGACCGGCGGCTACGAACGGGGGGTGATGGCGGCCCTTCGCCTGGCTGGCTTTACCGTCGTGCGCGTAAACCCTCGCCGTGCCCGGGCGTTTGCCGAGGCGATCGGTAAGCAAGCCAAGACAGACCCCATCGATGCCCAGGTCCTGGCGCAGTTTGCCGAAACTTTGAAGGCGGCCAAACCCCAGCAGGATTCGGCGCCGACCCAGTTTTTACGGGAGCTGGTACAGCAGCGCGAGCGCTTCGTACAGCAACGCGACGACGACAGACGCCGTCTGAAACAGGCCCAATCCCCCAGGATAATCGAGCTGCTGGAAGGCCATATCGCCTTCCTGAAAGCGCAGATCCTGGAGCTGGAAAAGGCCATCGAGCAAACGATGCAGGCACTTGATGCGCCCAAGGTGGCGCAACTGACGTCAGTCAAAGGTCTCGGCACGATCACCGCGGCCAGCCTGATGGCTTACCTGCCAGAACTGGGCGAGTTGGACCGGCACCAGATAGCGGGGCTGGCGGGCCTGGCCCCCTATAACAACGACAGTGGCAACTTCAAAGGCAAGCGCAAGATCTGCGGCGGGCGCAGTGCGGTGCGGCGAGTGCTGTACATGTCGTGCTGGACAGTCATCCGCTACGACGCCTCGTTCAAGGCGCGCTACGAGGGGCTGCGCGATAAAGGCAAGTGCGCAAAAGTGGCGCTGGTGGCGTGCATGCGGGTGCTGCTGATCCGGCTTAACGCCATGCTGCGCGAGGGCACAGCATGGCGGACGTAATTAACTGGGCAAGACAGTTGCTGC
>NZ_JBWCAM010000042.1:0-1442 GCF_056175065.1 Pseudomonas sp. JC1203 | reverse complement strand
TGAACTGACCCCCGAATGTTGGACACCTGACCTCGCCGGAGGGTGTTCAATGACGAAGTACGACCGATCGCTCAAACAATCACTGATTGAGGAATGTCTGTCTGCGGGCAGTGTTCATGAGGTGGCAATCAAGCATGGCCTGAGCCCATCGATCCTGCGCCGCTGGGTCAAAGGCTATGAGACGCACGGCGCCGCAGGTTTGGCTGCCAAATACAGCCACTACGATGCCCAGTTCAAAATGAAGGTGTTGCAGTGCATCGAGCAAGAGGGGCTGTCAGCCCAGCAAGCGTGCATACGGTTTGATATCCGCGGCCCGAGCAGCATCAGGCAATGGAAAACGCGGTACGATGCAGGCGGAGTTGAAGCACTTCAATCGCATCGTCACCGAGAGCCCAGCGTGTCCCGCAAAACCTCCAAAGCACCCACAGTAAGTCCTGAGAACTATGCGGACGCTGACCTGACACCTGAGCAAATGCTCAAGGAGCTGGCCTATCTGCGCGCCGAGAATGCCTATCTAAAAAAGCTCGATGCCTTGATCCAGGCGGATCCTCGGACTGCGCAATCAAAAAAACGCAGGCCGTCCAAGGATTGAGGCAGGTATATCCACTTGCTTTGCTGCTTCGTGCTGCCGGGTTGGCGCGCAGCACCTTCTACTACCAAGGCAAGGCACTGCTGACTGACAAGCATTCTGATCTGAAAGACCGCATACGCAGCGTCTATCACAAGCATCGAGGGCGCTACGGCTATCGCCGCATCACCGCAGCCCTTGGGCGCACTGGTGAGTCGGTCAATCACAAGAAGGTGCAGCGTCTGATGCAGTTGATGGGCCTCAAATCGCTGATCAGGGTGAAGAAGTACCGTTCTTATCGGGGCGATGAGGGGCTTGCCTCACCTAATCTGCTTAAGCGCGAATTCAAGGCAGAAGCCCCCAACCAGAAATGGGCGACCGATGTGACGGAGTTCAACGTAAGGGGGCAGAAGTTGTTTCTTTCGCCTGTGATGGACCTGTACAACGGAGAAATCCTGGCTTACCAGACCAACCGCCGCCCTGAGTTCAATATGGTTTCGAGCATGTTGGAGCAAGCTTTTGGGCGGCTTAATCAAGGTGACAAACCGATCCTGCACTCTGATCAAGGCTGGCAGTACCGCCAGCCGGCCTACCGGCACATGCTGGCCGAAAAAAACATTGAGCAGAGCATGTCGCGCAAGGGCAATTGTCTGGACAACGCCGCCATGGAAAGCTTTTTCGGCACGCTCAAGAGTGAGTTCTTCTACCTGGAATCTTTTGAGAGCGTGGAGCAACTGGCATCAGGGCTAGAGAGCTACATCGCCTACTACAACCAGGAACGCATAAGCCTCAGATTGAATGGCTTGAGTCCGGTACAATTTCGGACCCAAGCACGGAAACACTAACCCTTGTCCAACATTAGGGGGTCAGTTCA
>NZ_JBWCAM010000040.1:0-3116 GCF_056175065.1 Pseudomonas sp. JC1203 | reverse complement strand
CGTTCTTTAAAAATTTGGGTATGTGATAGAAATAGACTGAACGTTACTTTCACTGGTAACGGATCAGGCTAAGGTAAAATTTGTGATTCAAATTGCAAATTTTCGGCGAATGTCGTCTTCACAGTATAACCAGATTGCTTGGGGTTATATGGTCAAGTGAAGAAGCGCATACGGTGGATGCCTTGGCAGTCAGAGGCGATGAAAGACGTGGTAGCCTGCGAAAAGCTTCGGGGAGTCGGCAAACAGACTGTGATCCGGAGATGTCTGAATGGGGGAACCCAGCCATCATAAGATGGTTATCTTGTACTGAATACATAGGTGCAAGAGGCGAACCAGGGGAACTGAAACATCTAAGTACCCTGAGGAAAAGAAATCAACCGAGATTCCCTTAGTAGTGGCGAGCGAACGGGGACCAGCCCTTAAGTTGATTTGAGATTAGCGGAACGCTCTGGAAAGTGCGGCCATAGTGGGTGATAGCCCTGTACGCGAAAATCTCTTATCAATGAAATCGAGTAGGACGGAGCACGAGAAACTTTGTCTGAATATGGGGGGACCATCCTCCAAGGCTAAATACTACTGACTGACCGATAGTGAACTAGTACCGTGAGGGAAAGGCGAAAAGAACCCCGGAGAGGGGAGTGAAATAGATCCTGAAACCGTATGCGTACAAGCAGTGGGAGCAGACTTTGTTCTGTGACTGCGTACCTTTTGTATAATGGGTCAGCGACTTATATTCAGTGGCGAGCTTAACCGAATAGGGGAGGCGTAGCGAAAGCGAGTCTTAATAGGGCGTTTAGTCGCTGGGTATAGACCCGAAACCGGGCGATCTATCCATGGGCAGGTTGAAGGTTAGGTAACACTGACTGGAGGACCGAACCGACTACCGTTGAAAAGTTAGCGGATGACCTGTGGATCGGAGTGAAAGGCTAATCAAGCTCGGAGATAGCTGGTTCTCCTCGAAAGCTATTTAGGTAGCGCCTCATGTATCACTGTAGGGGGTAGAGCACTGTTTCGGCTAGGGGGTCATCCCGACTTACCAAACCGATGCAAACTCCGAATACCTACAAGTGCCGAGCATGGGAGACACACGGCGGGTGCTAACGTCCGTCGTGAAAAGGGAAACAACCCAGACCGTCAGCTAAGGTCCCAAAGTCATGGTTAAGTGGGAAACGATGTGGGAAGGCTTAGACAGCTAGGAGGTTGGCTTAGAAGCAGCCACCCTTTAAAGAAAGCGTAATAGCTCACTAGTCGAGTCGGCCTGCGCGGAAGATGTAACGGGGCTCAAACCATGCACCGAAGCTACGGGTATCACCTTTTGGTGATGCGGTAGAGGAGCGTTCTGTAAGCCTGTGAAGGTGAGTTGAGAAGCTTGCTGGAGGTATCAGAAGTGCGAATGCTGACATGAGTAACGACAATGGGTGTGAAAAACACCCACGCCGAAAGACCAAGGTTTCCTGCGCAACGTTAATCGACGCAGGGTTAGTCGGTCCCTAAGGCGAGGCTGAAAAGCGTAGTCGATGGAAAACAGGTTAATATTCCTGTACTTCTGGTTATTGCGATGGAGGGACGGAGAAGGCTAGGCCAGCTTGGCGTTGGTTGTCCAAGTTTAAGGTGGTAGGCTGGAATCTTAGGTAAATCCGGGATTCTAAGGCCGAGAGCTGATGACGAGTTGTCTTTAGACGACGAAGTGGTTGATGCCATGCTTCCAAGAAAAGCTTCTAAGCTTCAGGTAACCAGGAACCGTACCCCAAACCGACACAGGTGGTTGGGTAGAGAATACCAAGGCGCTTGAGAGAACTCGGGTGAAGGAACTAGGCAAAATGGCACCGTAACTTCGGGAGAAGGTGCGCCGGTGAGGGTGAAGGACTTGCTCCGTAAGCTCATGCCGGTCGAAGATACCAGGCCGCTGCGACTGTTTATTAAAAACACAGCACTCTGCAAACACGAAAGTGGACGTATAGGGTGTGACGCCTGCCCGGTGCCGGAAGGTTAATTGATGGGGTTAGCTAACGCGAAGCTCTTGATCGAAGCCCCGGTAAACGGCGGCCGTAACTATAACGGTCCTAAGGTAGCGAAATTCCTTGTCGGGTAAGTTCCGACCTGCACGAATGGCGTAACGATGGCGGCGCTGTCTCCACCCGAGACTCAGTGAAATTGAAATCGCTGTGAAGATGCAGTGTATCCGCGGCTAGACGGAAAGACCCCGTGAACCTTTACTATAGCTTTGCACTGGACTTTGAATTTGCTTGTGTAGGATAGGTGGGAGGCTTTGAAGCGTGGACGCCAGTTCGCGTGGAGCCATCCTTGAAATACCACCCTGGCAACTTTGAGGTTCTAACTCAGGTCCGTTATCCGGATCGAGGACAGTGTATGGTGGGTAGTTTGACTGGGGCGGTCTCCTCCTAAAGAGTAACGGAGGAGTACGAAGGTGCGCTCAGACCGGTCGGAAATCGGTCGTAGAGTATAAAGGCAAAAGCGCGCTTGACTGCGAGACAGACACGTCGAGCAGGTACGAAAGTAGGTCTTAGTGATCCGGTGGTTCTGTATGGAAGGGCCATCGCTCAACGGATAAAAGGTACTCCGGGGATAACAGGCTGATACCGCCCAAGAGTTCATATCGACGGCGGTGTTTGGCACCTCGATGTCGGCTCATCACATCCTGGGGCTGAAGCCGGTCCCAAGGGTATGGCTGTTCGCCATTTAAAGTGGTACGCGAGCTGGGTTTAGAACGTCGTGAGACAGTTCGGTCCCTATCTGCCGTGGACGTTTGAGATTTGAGAGGGGCTGCTCCTAGTACGAGAGGACCGGAGTGGACGAACCTCTGGTGTTCCGGTTGTCACGCCAGTGGCATTGCCGGGTAGCTATGTTCGGAAAAGATAACCGCTGAAAGCATCTAAGCGGGAAACTTGCCTCAAGATGAGATCTCACTGGAACCTTGAGTTCCCTGAAGGGCCGTCGAAGACTACGACGTTGATAGGTTGGGTGTGTAAGCGCTGTGAGGCGTTGAGCTAACCAATACTAATTGCCCGTGAGGCTTGACCATATAACACCCAAGCAATTTGCGTCGAACAGACCAGATTGCGGTGTTGTGAAGATGATACGAACCGAAAGTTTGC
>NZ_JBWCAM010000039.1:0-6695 GCF_056175065.1 Pseudomonas sp. JC1203 | reverse complement strand
CGTTGTGGGTGTTGGCTGTAGCCGCTGCCGCCAGGCTGCGCTGGGCCCAGCGTGCGCTGAAGATTTTCAGCGTGGAGAAGGGCCAGCGCAGCCTGCGGCAGCGGCTACACCAAATCCGCGTAGCAGTAACTGTCTTGAAACCGCGTTGCCTGCATCGCGACTAAAGTCGGCTCCTACCCCGTGCGTGGTAGGAGCCGGCCTTGGCCGCGATGCAGACGACGCGATCAGCGGTGCACGCGCGTCCCTGTAGCAGCTGCCGCAGGCGGCGTCCGGTGGCGCTGCGGTGTGCCGGGAACAGCGCGGCACCTGCGGACGCGGCCTATGGCCGCTGCTACGGGGGCGGGTTGCGCGCGTCCCTGTAGCCGCTGCCGCCAGGCGGCGTCAGGATCACTCAGTGCCTTCCAGCCACGCCTGCAACCGCGCCACCGCCTGCGGCCGGGTGCTGTGCTCGTTCACCGCCAGGTAATAGCCGCGCCGGGTGGCGTAGCGGTGGGGCAGGGCTTCCACCAGGCGGCCGTCGGCCAGCAGGTCGGTGAGCATGTGCGGGCTGCCCAGGGCTATGCCACGGCCTTCCAGGGTGGCGAGGATCTGCTGGGCGTGGTTGTTGAAGGCCAGGCGCGCAGGCGGCAGTGGGCCGCGCACGTTCATCTGGTCAAACCAGGCGGCCCAGTCCGCGACCGCCCAGTTGAAGCCGCGCCAGTGCTCGCGGTCAAGGTTCAGCAGGCGCTCGCCCAGCAGCTCAGGAGGTTCGCGCAGGGTGCGGCCCTGCAGGTAGCCGGGGCTGCACAGCGGCACCAGTTCCTCGTCCATCAAATGGCTCAGGCGCACGCCGTGGCGTTGGCCACCGTTGCCGCAGGTAATGGCCATGTCGACGTTTTCCGCGCGCAGGTCAATCTCGCGGTCGAAGGCGAACAGGCGCAGCGCTACCTGCGGGAATTCGCGCTGGAAGGCATCCAGGCGCGGCATCAGCCAGTAGGTGGCCATGCACACGGTGGCGGCGATGGTGATGGCGTCGCTGGCGTCGCCGCGGATTTCGGTGCTGGCCTGGGCGATGCGCTCAAGGCTCTCGTCCACCGCCTCGAACAGACGTTGGCCAGCGTTGGTCAGGGTGACGTTGCGGTGGTTGCGAATGAACAGCGGGTTGCCCAGGTGCTCCTCCAGCTGGCGGATCTGCCGGCTGACCGCCGCCTGGGTGATGCACATCTCCTGCGCCGCCAGGGTAAAGCTCTGCAGGCGCGCGGCGGCTTCGAAGACCACCAGGGCAGTGAGGGGCGGCAGGCGTCGACGCAGTCTTTCCATAATATTTTCTCATGCCAACCGGCAGTTTTAATCGATTGCAGCCCAGGCCCGGGATTTGCTTTGATCAACAAAAAACAACGTGCTGACTTCGACTGCCCAGGAAACCGTGACCTAACGTTGAGGAAAAAGCCAATGCATCTGTATAGCCCAAAAGCTTATGGCAGGCTCGCCGGCCTGCTGTTGACCGCTACCTCCCTGATGGCCCACGCCGCCGATGCGCCCGCCCCGATACGCATCGGCTGGGTGAATTGGTCCGACACCGAAATAACCGCCAAGCTGGCGCAGACCGCCCTTGAAGACCACCTCAAGCAGCCGGTGAAAATGGTGCAGGCCGACATCGGCATCCAGTTCCAGGCGTTGGCCAACGGCAACATCGACCTGATTCCCATGGTGTGGCTGCCCAACACCCACAAGGACTACTGGGACAAATACAAGGACCGCCTCGAAGACCTCGGCGTGCTGTACGAAGGGCGCATTGGCTGGGCGGTGCCCGAGACCGTGCCGGCAAGCGAGGTGGCCAGCGTCGAGGACCTGAACAAGCCCGAAGTGCGGGCCAAGCTCGATGGCCGCATCCTTACCTCCGAGGCCGGCAATGGCCAGTACAAACTGTCGCTCAAGGCCATCGATGCCTACAAACTCACGGGCTACAAGCTGGTGGCGTCCTCTGAAACCGGCATGCTCACCGAGATGGACCGTGGCCTGCGTCGTGGCCAGTGGTCGGTGATCAACGCCTGGAACCCGCACTGGATGTTCTCCAAATGGAAGCTGCGCTACCTGGCCGAGCCCAAGGGCATCTTTGGCGGTGCCGAGCAGATCCACGCCGTGGCGCGCAAGGGCTTCAGCCAGCAGCACCCGCAGGTGGCGTACTTCTTCGCGCATTACACGATGCCCCTGGCCGAGCTGCAGGGCCTGATGCTGAAGGCGCGTGACAGCGGCGCCGACAGCGTGGTGGCCGATTATTACGCCGCCAACAAACCGCGTTTCGACGCCATGTTCGACCAAGCGGCGCAGACCGCCAGCAGCACCCAGCCCTGATCCCGCCGCCATCGATGAGGATGCCCCATGGCCAGCGCCAACGATCCGCTGTTGCAACCCTTCGCCCTCAAACACCTGCACCTGCGCAACCGGGTGGTCAGTACGTCCCACGAGCCGGCCTATTCGGAAGACGGCATGCCGCGCCAGCGCTACCGCCTATACCACGAGGAAAAGGCCCGTGGCGGCGTGGCCCTGACCATGATCGGCGGCTCGTCGATCGTCGCCGCCGACAGCCCGCCGGCCTTTGGCAACCTGCACCTGTACAAGGATGAAGTGGTGCCGTGGCTGGCGGAGCTGGCCGACGGCGTGCATCAGCACGGCACCGCGGTGATGTGCCAGCTGTCGCACCTGGGCTGGCGTGCCAGCAATTTCACCGACGACTGGCTGCCGCTGATGTGGCCCCAGCGCGGCCGCGAGCACGCGCACCGCAGCTTCGCCAAGCAGATGGAGGACTTCGACATAGCCCGCATCGTGCGCCAGTATGCCGACGCCGCCGAACGCTGCAAGGCCGCCGGCCTGGACGGCGTGGAAATCGAAGCCTACGGCCACCTGTTCGACGCGTTCTGGAGCCCGGGCAACCGCCGCGACGACGGCTACGGCGGGGGCCTGGAAGGGCGCCTGCGCTTTCCGCTGGAGGTGCTGGCGGCCATGCGCAAGGCCGTCGGCCCGCAGTTCATCATCGGCGTGCGCATGGCGGTGGAAGAAGACATGCCCGGCGGCCTGGGGCAGGAAGAAGGCCTGACCATCGCCCGCACCCTGGCCGACCACGGCATGGATTTCATCAGCGTGATCAAGGGCCGCATCGACAGCGGCGAGGCGCTGGCACGGGTCATCCCCGGCATGGGCACCCCGGCCGGCCCGCACCTGGAACTGGCCGGCGCGGTACGCCGCACGGTACCGGTGCCAGTGATGCACGCCGCACGCATCAGCGACGTCGCCACCGCCCGCCACGCCCTGCGTGAAGGCCTGGTGGACCTGGTGGGCCTGACCCGCCCGCACATGGCCGACCCGCACCTGCTGGCCAAGGTGGCAGCCGGGCAGGAAGAGCGTATCCGCCCCTGCGTGGGCGCAAGTTATTGCATTGACCGTATCTATATCTCCGGCGAAGCCCACTGCATCCACAACCCGGCCACCGGCCGGGAAGCGCGCATTCCCCAGGTCACGCCACCCAGCAGCGCCCCTGGCCGCCATGTGGTGGTGGTTGGCGCCGGCCCCGCCGGCCTTGAAGCGGCCCGGGTGTGCGCCGAGCGTGGCCACCGCGTCAGCGTGCTGGAAGCCGGTGACCAGGCCGGCGGCCAGGTGCGCGTGGCCGCCATGCCATTGCGCCGCCGCGAACTGATCGGCGTTATCGACTGGCGCCTGGCCGAGTGCGAACGGCTGGGCGTGAGCATTCGCTACAACTGTTACGCCGAGGCTACCGACGTGCAGGCATTGGCCCCGGACGTGGTCATCATCGCTACCGGCGGTGTGCCCGACTGCGAGTTCCTGGAACAGGGCAACGAGTGGGTGCACAGCAGCTGGGACGTGCTGACCGGCGACTTCAAACCCAAGGGCGAGGTGCTGGTGTTCGACGGCAACGGCGCCCACCAGGCCTTGAGCTGCACCGAGGTGCTGGCGCAGATGCCTGGCGTGCGCGTGCAGTTCGTCACCGGTGAGGCCATGTTGGGGCCAGACGTGGGTGGGCTGAACATGCCTGCGTATTTGAAGGTGTTTGTCGAACAGGGCGTGCAGCAGACCTTCAGCCAACGCCTGGTGGCCGTGCGCGCCGAGGGCGGCCGGCGCTTGGCGCGGTTGTGGTGCGAAGCCACCCGCCAGCATTACGAGCGGGTGGTAGACCATGTGGTAGTGGAACACGGCACCTTGCCGCTGGACGAGCTGTACTTCGCCTTGAAAGCGCAGTCGCGCAACCGTGGCGAGCTGGACCAGCAGGCCTTCATCGAGGTGCGCGAGCAGACGTTGGCGGCCAATGGCGAAGGCCACTTCCAGCTGTTCCGCATAGGCGACGCAGTGGCCAGCCGCGACATTCACGCGGCTATCTATGACGGCCTGCGGCTGTCGCTGGCGCTGTAGCCCCTAGGGGGGGAGCCGCTGCCTTCAGGTGGCGGCTACCGGCCGGTCACATCATCGAAGGTCACAGTTATTTCTATATTTTGCAGAGTGAGCGTGTGTCCGATTTCATCTGTAATGGTTTTATTGTGCATATTACAGTGCAGTTCTGGCTTGGATGTTTCTGTGCAAGTCAATGGGTGGGTGGCAATCGTGCCGATACCTAATACATCCCATAAGTAAGCTATCCGGCTCGATGTTGTAGGAATCCTCGCTACATACTGTAAGACCCATCGCAAACACTCCTCCCTGGCTAGTATCCCTCCGCGCATTGCCCTACTGTTTTATTCTCGGTAAGCCTTGAATTGACTGGCCTGGCGTGGCTCGCGGGCTTGCTGTTAAGGCACGGTATTTATCAGGATTCTCGATAAACCTTGTTACCAAGAAGAAGTGCCTGTGCCCGCAGGTTCTCAAATATAAGTAGTAGCAGTGTTCGTCGCTGATGTGCTGGGCACGTAACAAGTTGTTCCTGAATAAAGCCGGTTCTTGCAAATAAACCCAGTTGTTTCATTGCCCCTGCAATTCCACCCCTTAGCCCAGGAGGCCTGACCATGGCTGAAGCCCCACGCATCCTCTTCGACCACACCCGCCACCGCCTCAGCATCAGCCAGTTGCAAGCGCCCCTGGACGTGCTGGCCTTCGCAGGCGAAGAGCGCCTGAGCCAGTGCTTCACTTACCGCATCGAATTCACCAGCCCAGTGCAGGACATCTCACCCGAACAGGTGCTGCGCTGCGACGCCATTTTCCGCCTGTTCCCGCTGGCGGTGAAACCGCTGTACCGCGGCCACGTGGTGCCGCCGCCCAAGCCGCTGCGCAGCGTGCGCGGGGTGATCACCGGCTTCCGGCGGCTGTCCGGCTCGCGCGACGAGGCGCGCTACGAGGTTACCCTGCAACCCAAGCTGGCGCTGCTGGCGCGCGGCAAGCAGTACCGCATCTACCAGCGGCAGAGCGTGCCGGAAATCGTCGAGAGCATCCTGCGCCGCCACTATTTCGAAGGCTACGAGTTCCACACCCAGATGGTGCGCGAGTTCCCCCGCCGCGAGCAGGTGATGCAGTTCGGCGAGAGCGACCTGGCCTTCATCGAGCGGCTGCTGGCCGAGGTGGGCATCTGGTACTGCTTCTTCGACGACGTGCGCGTCGACATCACCGTGCTGGAATTCCATGACCACCGCCGCGGCTACCAGTTCGACGTCGAGCTGCCGTACCGCCCGCAGTCCGGGCTGGACAGCGGCGGCCAGGACAGTGTCTGGGCCCTGCAAAGCCGCCACCAAATGGTGGAACAGCACGTCGACGTGCGCACCTACCGCCACCGCGACGCGCGCGCGCTGCTCGACGCCGAGGTCGACCAGACCCGCGCCACCACCCGCACCACCTACGGCGAGGCCTACCACTTCGGCGACCCCTACGACGTGCTCGGCAACCGCCACGTCTACGACGATGACCTGCCCGCCGAGACCGGCATTTTCTACGCGCGCATGCACCACGAGCGCTACCTCACCCAGCAGGTCTGCCTGAGCGGCACCACCAGCAGCCCGACCCTGGCGCCGCGCCAGGTGCTGACCATCAGCGGCGACGCGCCGCAGGCGTTCAAGCCGCGCATCGTCATCACCGAGCTGCGCTGCCACGCCGCCCGTGACAGCAGCTTCATCGCCCACTTCCAGGCCATTCCCTACATCGAGGCGGGCAGCTTCCGACCCCCGCTGTTGCCCAAACCCATCATGGCCGGCACCGTCGCCGCGCGCGTCAGCAGCTACAAGGCCAACGACCCCTACAGCCACATCGACATCGAAGGCCGCTACCGCGTCAGCTTCCTGTTCGACCGCCACACCTGGCCCATGGGCCAGGAAAGCCTGTGGCTGCGCCTGGCCCGGCCCTACGCCGGCGCCACCCACGGCCTGCACCTGCCGCTGATACCCGGCACCGAAGTGGCCATCGCCTTCGAACACGGCGACCCCGACCGCCCCTACATCGCCCACGCCCTGCACGACAGCGAACACCCCGACCCGGTCACCCTGCGCAACTACCAGCGCAACGTGCTGCGCACCCCGGCCAACAACAAGCTGCGCATGGACGACACCCGCGGCCAGGAACACGTGAAGCTGGCCAGCGAGTTCGGTGGCAAGAGCCAGCTGAACCTGGGGCACGTGGTGGATGCCGAGAAGAAGCTGCGCGGCGGCGGGTTTGAACTGCGCACCGACGCGCATGGGGCGTTGCGGGCGGGGAAGGGGGTGTTGATCAGTGCGGATGCGCAGGTG
>NZ_JBWCAM010000038.1:6174-8012 GCF_056175065.1 Pseudomonas sp. JC1203 | reverse complement strand
CGGGGTGCAGTCGACGGTGTCGCTGGTCACGGTGAGCAAGCAGGTGATCAAGGGCATGAACGAGGGCAACCTCAAGTGGGAAAGCCTGTCGCGCAACCCCGAGGTGCTCAACAGCTCGGTGGCCCGCGCCGACGGCCTGTACAACGGCAATTGCTCGCTGGCGCCGCTGCTGGTGTTCCTCAACGACCACAAGGCCGAGACCCTCGACCGCGCCGTGGCGGTGATCAAGCAGTTCGCCGCCAGCCACGACAGCGACGGCCTGCAGTTCCAGCTGGCGGCCGGCAACGCCGGCATCGAGGCGGCCACCAACGAGGTGATCAAGCAGGCCGAGCTGACCATCCTGATTTTGGTGTACATCTGCGTGGCGGTGATGTGCCTGATCACCTTCCGCTCGTTCGCCGCGACGCTGTGCATCGTGTTGCCGCTGGTGCTGACCTCGGTGCTGGGCAACGCGCTGATGGCGTTCATGGGCATCGGCGTCAAGGTGGCGACCCTGCCGGTGGTAGCGCTGGGCGTGGGCATCGGCGTGGATTACGGCATCTACATCTACAGCCGCCTGGAAAGCTTCCTGCGCGCCGGCCTGCCGCTGCAGGAAGCCTATTACCAGACGCTGAAATCCACCGGCAAGGCGGTGCTGTTCACCGGCCTGTGCCTGGCGATTGGCGTGTGCACCTGGATCTTCTCGGCCATCAAGTTCCAGGCCGACATGGGCCTGATGCTGACGTTCATGCTGCTGTGGAACATGTTTGGTGCGCTGTGGCTGCTGCCGGCGCTGGCGCGGTTCCTGATCAAGCCGGAGAAGATGGCGGGCAAGGCGGGGGGATCGATATTCGCGCACTGACGCGGCACCTCCCGTAGCAGCTGCCGCAGGCTGCGTCCGGCCGTTACGCGGTGTACCTGGGGATGCGTGGCGTGTTCGGACGCGGCCTGCGGCCGCTGCTACGGGGGTATTGCGTGCGGGCGGGGTTACAAGGTCAACTCTGACCCCAACACCATCCCCAACGCGTTGCGCGCATCATCCAGCTGCACCAGCGTCGCCTGCCGCGCTGCCAGGGCATCGCGGTTCTCGATGGCGGTCAGGATTGCCTTGTGCCGTGGCATCGCCAGCTCATGCAGGTTGGGCCGCTGGTTGGAATGCTTCAGCGCTTCGCGCAACGCCAGTGCAAGCATGTTGCACAGGTGCGCCAGCAGGTCGTTGTGGGTGGCTTCGGCGATGCGGCTGTGGAAATCCAGGTCAGG
This sequence comes from Pseudomonas sp. JC1203, assembly GCF_056175065.1. Classification (NCBI taxonomy): domain Bacteria; kingdom Pseudomonadati; phylum Pseudomonadota; class Gammaproteobacteria; order Pseudomonadales; family Pseudomonadaceae; genus Pseudomonas; species Pseudomonas sp. JC1203. The sequence goes on along the minus strand of NZ_JBWCAM010000038.1, from coordinate 6,773 downwards.
CTGCAGCAAAGCCTCAGGCGTAGGCGCCGCTTCCATGCGCTGGTAGGCCTCGGCAATCGAGGCCACGTCCTCGGCCGTGGCGTGCTGCGCAGCCAGGGCCGCCGCCGCTGGTTCGATGATCGCCCGCACGCTGGTCAACAGCGCGAAGAACTCGTTCTGCGGGCTGCTCTGCATCAGCCAGTGCAGCACGTCCGGGTCCAGCAGGTGCCACTCGCGCCGGGCCTTCACCACCGTGCCCACCCGCGGCCTGGAATACACCAGCCCCTTCGCCACCAGCACCCGCGTGGCCTCGCGCAGCACCGGCCGGCTGACCGCATATTCCTCACACAACAGCGCTTCGGCAGGCAGCTTGTCATCGGGCTTCAGCCGCCCGGAAACGATCTGCATGCCGATTTCCTGCACGATGCGCGCGTGCATGCTCTTGCGGTCGGAGGGTTTGCGGTAGTCCATGGGGGGCGGGGAGGTCCTGAGCGATGGTTGGCGCGATCATAGCATTCCCAAGGCGTCTCGCCTCCCGTAGCAGCGGCCGCCAGGCCGCGTCCCGGGCGCTACGCACCGTAAGGAGTGGGCGGCGCGGCGGGACGCGGCCTGGCGGCCGC
>NZ_JBWCAM010000038.1:0-6164 GCF_056175065.1 Pseudomonas sp. JC1203 | reverse complement strand
GCGGGGGCGCCGCCCGCGGGGGGGTGGGGGGGGGGGGGGGGGCGCGCCGGCCCCCCCCCCCCCGCTGCTACGGGTGGGGGTGTCAGTGGGAGTGGCGGGGCACTTCGGCGCCGCGGCAGCCTACCAGGAAGTCGAAGTCGCAACCCTGGTCGGCCTGCATCACATGGTCCACGTACAGCTGGCGGTAGCCGCCGGCCAGCAGGTTGTGCACCGGCGCCTGCCAGTCGGCCAGGCGCGCCGCCAATTCGGCGTCGCTGATGTCCAGGTGCAGGCGCCCGGTGCTGCAGTCCAGTTCGATGTAGTCGCCTTCCTTCACCGCTGCCAGCGGGCCACCGGCCGCCGCTTCCGGCGCCACGTGCAGCACCACGGTGCCGTAGGCGGTGCCGCTCATGCGTGCGTCCGAGATGCGCACCATGTCGGTCACGCCCTGGGCCAGCAGCTTGGCCGGCAGGCCCATGTTGCCCACCTCGGCCATGCCCGGGTAGCCCTTGGGGCCGCAGTTTTTCATCACCAGGATGGAGTCGGCGTCCACGTCCAGTTCCGGGTCGTTGATGCGCGCCTTGTACTGGTCGAAGTTTTCGAACACCACGGCGCGGCCACGGTGTTTCATCAGCGCCGGGGTGGCGGCGGAGGGCTTGAGCACCGCGCCCAGCGGCGCCAGGTTGCCGCGCAGCACGCAGATGCCGCCGTCGGCTACCAGCGGGTTGTCGATGGCGCGAATCACCTCGTCGTCACCATAGATGGGCGAGTTGCGCACGTTGTCCCACAGGCTCTTGCCATTGACGGTAAGGGCCTCGGGGTTGGGGATCAGGTTGTTTTCGCCCAGGCGGCGCAGCACGGCGGGCAGGCCGCCGGCGTAGTAGAACTCTTCCATCAGGAAGCGCCCGGACGGCTGCAGGTCCACCAGGGTAGGGGTGCCGCGGCCGATGCGGGTCCAGTCGTCCAGTTCCAGGTCGACGCCGATGCGCCCGGCGATGGCCTTCAGGTGGATCACGGCATTGGTGGACCCGCCGATGGCAGCGTTGACGCGGATGGCGTTTTCGAAGGCTTCGCGGGTGAGGATCTTCGACAGGCGCAGGTCTTCCTTGACCATCTCCACGGCGCGCATGCCGGACATGTGCGCCAGCACGTAGCGGCGCGAATCCACCGCTGGAATGGCAGCGTTGTGCGGCAGCGAGGTGCCCAATGCTTCGGCCATGCAGGCCATGGTCGAGGCCGTGCCCATGGTGTTGCAGGTGCCGGCCGAGCGCGACATGCCGGCTTCGGCGGAAAGGAATTCGTCCAGGCTGATCTGCCCGGCCTTCAGCGATTCATGCATCTGCCAGACGATGGTGCCGGCGCCGATGTCGCGGCCCTTGTGCTTGCCGTTGAGCATCGGCCCGCCGGTGACGACGATGGCCGGCACGTCGCAGCTGGCAGCGCCCATCAGCAGTGCGGGGGTGGTCTTGTCACAGCCGGTCAGCAGCACCACGCCGTCGATAGGGTTGCCGCGAATGGCCTCCTCCGCGTCCATGCTCGCCAGGTTGCGGGTGAGCATGGCGGTGGGGCGCAGGTTGGATTCGCCATTGGAGAACACCGGGAATTCCACCGGGAAGCCGCCCGCTTCCAGCACACCGCGCTTGACGTGCTCGGCGATGGTACGGAAGTGAGCGTTGCAAGGGGTCAGCTCGGACCAGGTGTTGCAGATACCGATGATCGGCTTGCCATGGAATTGATGGTCGGCGATGCCCTGGTTCTTCATCCAGCTGCGGTACATGAAGCCGTTCTTGTCGGCGGTGCCGAACCATTGGGCCGAACGCAGGGTAGGTTTCTTATCAGACATGGGAGCTCTCTTATTGTAAGACTTAATGGCGGCGCTGATAGCTAAAATAGGCCTAAAATCCCAACATGTGAAGTCGTTGTTCGTTAAATAGTAATACTATATAGTCGTTCGCAACGGAGGACGGCCTGCCGATCCCCATCCATAACAAGAACAATTGGAGACCGTTGCCATGAGCGAAGAACTGCGCCTGGTCAGGCGTATCACCCTCAAACTGATCCCCTTCCTGATTCTGCTGTACCTGGTGGCCTACGTGGACCGCTCGGCGGTGGGCTTCGCCAAGCTGCACATGGGTTCCGACGTGGGCATCGGCGACGCCGCCTACGGCATGGGCGCCGGGCTGTTCTTCATCGGCTACTTCCTGTTGGAGATCCCCAGCAACCTGCTGCTGACCCGCTTCGGCGCACGGCGCTGGTTCGCGCGCATCATGATCACCTGGGGCGCCATCACCATCGGCATGGCGTTCGTGCAGGGGCCCAACAGCTTCTACGTGATGCGCTTCCTGCTGGGCGCCGCCGAGGCGGGCTTCTTCCCCGGCGTGCTGTACTACATCACCCAATGGTTCCCGGTGCGCCACCGCGGCAAGATCCTCGGCCTGTTCATCCTCTCGCAACCCATCGCCATGATGATCACCGGGCCTGTGTCCGGCGGGCTGCTGGGCATGGATGGGGTGCTGGGGCTGCACGGCTGGCAGTGGCTGTTCATTGCCATCGGCACGCCGGCCATCGTGCTGACCTGGCCGGTGCTGCGCTGGTTGCCGGACGGCCCGGCGCACGTTCAGTGGCTGACGGCGGCGGAAAAAAGCTGGCTGAGCGCCGAATTGCAGAAGGACCTGGATACCTACGGCCAGACCCGCCACGGCAACCCGCTGAACGCGTTGAAGGATTTCCGCGTGCTGTTGCTGGCGCTGTTCTACCTGCCGGTGACCCTGAGCATTTATGGCCTGGGCCTGTGGCTGCCGACGCTGATCAAGCAGTTTGGCGGCAGCGACCTGGTCACCGGTTTCGTCTCGTCGGTGCCCTACGTTTTCGGCATCGTCGGCCTGCTGATCGTGCCGCGCAGTTCCGACCGCCTCAACGACCGCTATGGCCACCTGGCCGTGCTCTACGTACTGGGCGCCGCCGGCCTGTTCTTCAGCGCCTGGCTGAGTGTACCGGTGCTGCAATTGGCAGCCCTGAGCCTGGTGGCCTTTGCGCTGTTTTCCTGCACGGCAGTGTTCTGGACCCTGCCGGGGCGCTTCTTCGCGGGTGCCAGTGCGGCCGCCGGCATTGCCCTGATCAACTCGGTGGGCAACCTGGGCGGCTACATCGGCCCGTTCGTGATTGGTGCGCTCAAGGAGTACACCGGCAACCTGGCCAGCGGCCTGTATTTCCTCACCGGCGTGATGCTGTTCGGCCTGGCCTTGACCGGGGTGGTCTACCGCCTGCTGGAGCGCCGCCACGCGCTGCCGGCCGAACAGTTCGCCGCCAGTGCCCGCAGCGCGCAACCCAGCGCACGTACCTGACAACAAAAGGGAGCAGCAACCATGCGTCTAGTGCAATTCCAATTGAATGATGGCCAGCGCCGCGTGGGCCTGGTGGACAGTGACCGCGTGCACGAAGTGCGCGGTGCCAACAGCGTGCGCGAACTGGCCCTGGCCGCGATCGAGGCCGGCATCGGCCTGGCGCGCCATGTCGATGACCTGGGCCTGGGCCAGCACCACGATTACCTGCAACTGCTGGACGAAGGCCGCATCCTGCCGCCGCTGGACCACCCCGACCCTGCGCACATGCTGATCACCGGCACCGGCCTGACCCACCTGGGCAGCGCCGCCACCCGCGACAAGATGCACCAGCAGGTGGGCGAGGAAGCCGCGGTCACCGACAGCATGAAAATCTTCAAGTGGGGCCTGGATGGCGGCAAACCGGCGGCGGGGCAGGCCGGGGTGCAGCCCGAATGGTTCTACAAGGGTGACGGCGGCATTGTCGTGCGCCCCGGCGGCGAATTCCCGGTGCCGCCGTTCGCCGAAGACGCCGGCGAGGAGCCGGAGTTGGGCGGGATGTACGTCATCGGTCGTGACGGCAAGCCGTACCGCCTGGGCTTCGCCCTGGGCAACGAGTTTTCCGACCACGTGATGGAGCGCAAGAACTACCTGTACCTGGCGCACTCTAAATTGCGCCACTGCTCCTACGGCCCGGAATTGCGGGTAGGCGAGCTGCCCACGCACCTGGCGGGTATCAGCCGCATCTGGCGCGACGGCAAACTGCTGTGGGAGAAAGAATTCCTCAGCGGCGAAGGCAATATGTGCCACAGCTTCGACAACCTGGAGTATCACCACTTCAAGTACGCGCAATTCCTGCGCCCAGGCGATGTGCACATCCATTTCTTTGGCACTGCGACGCTGTCGTTCGCCGACGGCATCAGCACCCAGGTGGGCGACCGTTTCGAGATCAGCCTGGACGAGTTCGGCGCGCCGCTGAACAACCGCGTCGGCCGTGGCGAGGCGGCGTTCGCCCCTGGCAGTATCGGCAAGCTTTGAGGAGGCACCATGATTCGTGGTCATAACTACATTGGCGGGCGCCGCAGCGCCCAGGGCGCGGCAGTGGTCAAGAGCGTCGACGCCAGCACCGGCGCCGAACTGCCGTTCGACTTTCACCAGGCCACCCCTGAAGAAGTCGACGCCGCCGCCCGCGCGGCCAAGCAGGCGTACCCGCTGTACCGACGCCTGAGCAGCGAGCGGCGGGCGCAGTTCCTGGAAGCGATTGCCGACGAGCTGGACGCGCTGGGTGATGACTTCGTTGCCCTGGTGACCCAGGAAACCGCCCTGCCGGCGCCGCGCATCCAGGGCGAGCGCGGCCGTACCAGCGGGCAGATGCGCCTGTTCGCCAAGGTGCTGCGCCGTGGCGATTTCTACGGCGCGCGCATCGACCGCGCGCTGCCCGAGCGCACGCCGCTGCCGCGCCCGGACCTGCGCCAGTACCGCATCGGCGTAGGCCCGGTGGCGGTGTTCGGCGCCAGCAACTTCCCGCTGGCGTTCTCCACTGCCGGCGGCGACACCGCCGCCGCCCTGGCCGCCGGCTGCCCGGTGGTGTTCAAGGCCCACAGCGGCCACATGGCCACCGCCGAGCGGGTCGCGGACGCGATCATTCGCGCCGCCGAGCGCACCGAGATGCCTGCCGGCGTGTTCAACATGATCTACGGCGCCGGGGTAGGGGAGGCGCTGGTCAAGCACCCGGCCATCCAGGCCGTGGGCTTCACGGGGTCGTTGAAAGGCGGCCGTGCCTTGTGCGACATGGCGGCGGCGCGGCCGCAGCCGATCCCGGTGTTCGCCGAAATGTCGAGCATCAACCCGGTGATCCTGTTGCCCCAGGCGCTGGAACTGCGCGGGGAAACCGTGGCCCGCGAGCTGACCGCCTCGGTGGTGCAGGGCTGCGGGCAGTTCTGCACCAACCCCGGGCTGGTGATTGGCCTGCGTTCGCCGGGTTTCAGTGTGTTCGCCCAACAACTGGCGGCCGCCATGGGCGCGCAACCGGCCCAGACCATGCTCAACGCAGGCACCTTGCGCAGTTACGCCAAGGGCCTGGAAGCACTGCACGCCCACCCCGGCATTCGCCACCTGGCGGGCAGCACCCAGCAAGGCGCGCAGGCGCAGCCGCAGCTGTTCCAGGCCGATGTGCAATTGCTGCTGGACGGTGATGAAGTGCTGCAGGAAGAGGTGTTCGGCCCGACGACCGTGCTGGTCGAGGTTGCCGATCAATACCAGCTGAACGCCGCACTTGAGGCCTTGCATGGCCAACTGACCGCCACGCTGATCGGTGAGCCGGCCGACTTCCGTCACCACGCCGAGCTGACCGCGCTGCTGGAGCAGAAGGTCGGGCGCATCCTGCTCAATGGCTACCCGACGGGCGTCGAGGTCTGCGAGGCGATGGTCCACGGCGGCCCTTACCCTGCCACCTCGGACTCGCGTGGCACCTCGGTGGGCACCCTGGCCATCGACCGCTTCCTGCGCCCGGTGTGCTTCCAGAACTACCCCGACGAGTTGCTGCCCGAAGCGCTGCGCAACGCCAACCCGCTGGGCCTGACGCGCCTGGTAGACGGCGCCCCCAGCCGCGACGCCTTGTAAAGCCCCGTAGCAGCGGCCGCAGGCCGCGTCCCGCCCCCCCGCGTAATGCCAGGTAAACTGCGGTGGGCAGGACGCAGCCTTCGGCAGCTTGTGTCTAGAGAAGGGAATAGAATCTAAGGTGAGAGCGGTGAATGGCAGGTTGTTCGGCAGCAGTGTTGATAAGCACGTGTAGCAGCAGAACCGCCATTCACCTCTCCGCTCTGGCTACAAGCCCGAACAGTTGAACGAGCCGACCTCGAACAT
>NZ_JBWCAM010000037.1:0-19149 GCF_056175065.1 Pseudomonas sp. JC1203 | reverse complement strand
TGGCAAGAGCCAGCTGAACCTGGGGCACGTGGTGGATGCCGAGAAGAAGCTGCGCGGCGGCGGGTTTGAACTGCGCACCGACGCGCATGGGGCGTTGCGGGCGGGGAAGGGGGTGTTGATCAGTGCGGATGCGCAGGTGAAGGCACAGGGGGATGTGCTGGAGATGGAGGCGGCTATCGCTGGCCTGGACGGTGCTATGGCACAGATGACGCAATGGCAAGGCATCAGCAACGCTCATGACGGTCGCCAGCCGACAACTGATGGCCTGAAAAAACTGCAGGGCAATGCCAAAGACCTTCAAGGCCCCGCCGTCGTCATCAGCGCCCCCAGGGGCATTGCCGTCATCACCCCGGCCAGCTTGCTGCTACGAAGCACTGATGGCCTGTATGTGCAAAGCGACGATGAGATCAACCTGGCAGCGGCGCAGCGGCTGTCGGTCCACGCCAACCAGGCCATTTCCTTGCTGGCCCAGGAAGAGGGCATGCGCCTGGTCTCCGGCAAGGGCCCCCTGGAAATCGAATCCCACGATGACGTGCTCAAGCTGGTGGCGCAGCAGGACATCACCCTGCAAACGGTGCAAGGGCACCTGCAGCTGACTGCCACCAACGGCATCACCCTGGGTTGTGGCGGCGCATTCCTGCGCATCACTGCCAGCGGCGAGATCCAGCTGCATGGCCCGAATCTGGTCAGCATCCGTGGCCAACACCGTTTCAATGGCCCTGCCAGTCAGGCGTTTCCCATGCCCGAATTGCCGGGTTCCGTCTGCAAGTCGTGCGCCAAGCGCGCTCGCAGGCTCACCCAATCATTTGTCCCGCGAGAGGTGCAGCCATGAGCGGCAGTCACATCAAACCCTGGCTCACCATGCTGGAGGCATCGTGCCTGGACGTGCCCACTCCTTATCTCGACATCATCATCGACCAGGCGGGCAGCGATGCCACTTTGCTTACGGGCGTCAAAAGCGTCGAGCCGCCGCTGTCATGGCGGTTGCTGTTCGAAGGCCTGCCGGAAGCGGGCGTCAAGGACGTGGGCCCGTTGCTGGTGCGCGTCAACCTGCAGCAACCGTTGCAGCGGCAATGGTTGATCGGCTTGCTGCACGAACTGCACAAGGCTTCGCAACTGCTGGTACTCGCCAGCCATTGGGAGTTCCCGGAACTGGCCAGCTACCTGACGCTTTGCCTGGAGGCCAGCCATGGTCGCAGCCAGGGGCTGCTGCGCTATTACGACCCACGTGTTTTCCCGCTGTTGTTCAACCAGGTCCTGGCACCTGAGCAGCAACTGCAATTTGCACGCCCGGCGGTGTTCTGGAGCTGGATGGATCGCGACGGCCTGCCGCACCACCTTGCCAGTGGCGGCGACCCCGGCGGCACTGTGGCCAACTTCAGCCCCATTCAGCTGAGCCAGGACCAGTTGGCCAGCTTGAGCTGTATCACCGATGCCGCGCAGGCCATGTCGGCACTTGAAACCGTACTGCCAGCGCATTGGAGTCAAGAACAACGGTTCGAGGCTTGTTACGGCGCCTTGGCGCAAGCCACCGCGCAGGGTGTCCTGGCCGCCGCCGACCGCGATGTGTATGCGCACGACATGCTCGTGGGTTACTCCGCAGAGGCAGGTGTGTGCCGCAAGGAGAAGCCCTGATGCCTCAACTTTCCATTGGTAACTTGCTCTTCGCCATGCAGTTCGGCGCGACGGGCGCGCTTTTTGCGCCCCAGGTGCCGGTTGGTCTGGGCGTTGTCAATGACCCGGTGCGGTCGGCTTCCACGGTGTTCTGCATGGATTGGCATTTTGCGCCGGGCGCAATGTCACGGCGGCAACGCGGTGAATGTCATTCACCTGCCCAACCGTCGTGGCGGCTCGATAGGACGACGCGCGTCAAGCGTTGCTGCGTTTGCATCGCTTCCGAATACCCCAACAGCACACTGCTTACATTGCCGGAGGTTCAACCATGCCCAACTTAATGCGCAATGCCTGCCTGTTAGTCGTTGCGTTGATGAGCACGAGCGCCGTGGCTGGCACGATTGCAGGCATCAATCATACGAGCAACGCCATCAACCGCTTCAGCGTGGATGGCCGTTCCGGGCTCGACATCATCGGGCCTTATCAGGGGGGCGGAGGAGGGTGTTGTTATGTCGCGCCTGGTGAGTGGCGGCCGGGGATGACGGTGCGGGTTGATTGGGATACGGGGGCGAGCGCCGCAAGCCCGCTTGCTGATGAGTTTCCGGGTTTTGCTGATGAGCCTAAGTACCTGATTTGGAGGGCGAAGGTAATGGCTCAGAATCGTAAGCACTCCCAAGTCATCCCAGTTCCCGATTACACCGGCGAAAAGGTGTGCGGCATCACCGTCCACTTCCTGCCCTGCGACGAGCTACAGGTCACCACCTCCTGTTACGCCTATGGCAACCCCAACTATCCCATCAAGACCCCGCTGGAACAGCCGGAGCCACAATCATGTCCGAAGTAAGCCGCTCGCCTGTCTGCTACCCGCCCGAGTTTCCTTTGCAGGGGCGGTTGCCACAAAACACCGGGCAGGTTCACCAAAACTTCCTGCGCCAGTGCCATCTGGAACGGGACTACCAGGATGCGCTATGCCTGGCGGCGGGGTATCGGGTGACGCCCCCGTGCTGCAGGACCCTGCACATCAGCCTGTTCTTCGACGGTACGGGCAATAACCTCAACAACGACTTTTTCGAGTCCACGCCTGCGCACCCGACCAATATTGCGCGGCTGTTCCGCGCCACCATCGGCGAGGGGCACGTGGGCGGCACGGGGCATCGTGGTGAAGACGCCGCCGCGCTCACCGACACCAGTGGCGCGGGCTATGGGCAGTACTTCAAGTACTACATGCCGGGCGTGGGCACGCCGTTTCCGGAGATAGGCGACCTGGACTACAGCGCCATCGGCCTTGCGACCGGCTGGTTTGGAGAAGAGCGGATCAACTGGGGGTTGATGATGATCATCGACGCCTTGCGCCGCTGCCTGGATCAGCCGCGCCTGGACAACGAAGCCTTGCGCGCCGCGGTCAAGGCGATGGGCACCTTGCCAGGGTTGGAATACGTGCGGGGCAACAGCAACCGCAGGCGCCAGTTTGCCGCGCAACTCAAGGCGCTGGACAAGCCATTGCGCATCGCCCTGTCGCAACCGCAGCCCGGTGTGTCGAAGCTGTTGGGGCTGAAACTGTACGTGTATGGCTTTTCCCGCGGTGCGGCCGCGGCGCGGGCGTTTGTCAGCTGGCTGGATCAGTTGCTCGAGCACCGGTCCGTGCTCAAGTGTGACGAGTTGGAGGTGCCCATGACCGTGGAGTACCTGGGGCTGCTGGACACCGTTGCCTCGGTGGGTATCGCCGATCTGGTGCCGGGCGCGCGAGGCCATATGGGCTGGGCCGACGGCAACCAGGAATTGCCGGCGAGCGGGCTGGTAAAGCGCTGCCTGCACCTGGTCGCCAGCCATGAACAGCGGATCTGTTTTCCGTTGGAGTCCATACGGCGGCGGAGTGGTGAATATCCTGCCAATTGCCAGGAGGTGATTTATCCGGGGGTGCATTCGGATATCGGGGGAGGGTATCCGCCAGGAGATCAAGGCAAAGCTAGCGGGACCGACGACCGCCAGTTACTGTCACAAATTGCTCTAAATGATTTGTACGCCGATGCCTTTGGTCATGGCGCGCCGTTCAAGTTTCCTAAGGGAGCCGTTCCAGAAAATTTTCGCAGAGAATTCTGGATAATGATGCCCTTGGCTTTATCTGTTGAATTTGAGGTTTCGGTCGACCTCGTGAACCGATTCAACTCCTGGCGCCAGGTGACTCTAAGTCTGCCATCTGCAAAGCTGGCGACAAACAGCGAATTCACGCTCTACCAACCGATACTCGCAGAACCAAGCCTCGAGCCCTCTATCCGCAATCAACTCGGCTGGATAAACGCCTGGCGCATCGACCGCTACGGTTTTTCCAGCCTAAAGGAAACCAACTTCTACAAATTAGCAACCGACACGCAGGCGCCAAAAGTCCTCCGCGAGGAAGCCAGAATAATCCACAACGAAAACCAGGCCGGGATCAAAGATGAGCGCAACGCTCAAATCGCAAAAGAAAAGGACGGCCGCGTCCGCAAGGTACCACTCAAACCCGGCCTGCCGGAATTCGACGCCGACATGGCGCAAACCCAGTTGCGCGAAGCGGCCGAAGAGTTTGCCAGCGCCTACCGCAACCCCGAGCAATTATTGTCGTCCCTGAGCCGGCTGGTTCCCAGCAGCGGTGCGCCGAAGTTTGTGATCAACATCATCACCACCGATGCGCGGGCCGAGGGCCGGGAACTTAAGGCGGTGGCGCAGGGCAGGGTAGGCAAGCTGTTCCCGCCGTTCGCTGGCTACCGCAACCATGTGGATGAACGCACCCGTGGCCAAGTCGACGAGTTTCGCAACAGGCACTCGCCGGAGGGGCTGCTACGCGAGTTGTTTGACGAACAGGTCCACGACTCCAGGGCCTGGTTCCTGTATGACCAGGGGCGGGAACCGCTAGGCAGTTACTTCCGAGAGCGAATGGTGTTCTTCGGGGACGCCAGTCGCCGCGAAGTGGCCATTCATGGGGAGGCCGAAAGTACACGCCCTGCAGGTGTGGAGATGAGTGCGGAGCGCCTGGCGCAGGTTCAGCAATCCATCAATGCTCGATGGGCTGCGTATTACGCCCAACTGCAGGAGGTTTCCGATGATCTGGCTTGAAGGGGCCTTCAGCCGTGCGGCGACAACCGGTGAACAACGCAAGGATTTGCTGGTTAGGGTTGTCAGCTTGATGGGCCTCGCCATCTTTGCCGAGAGTGTCAAGGGCAGCGCTATCGAGGTTGTAAATCACACCACCAAATCAATTAGCCAATTCAGTGTCAATGGTCGGTCTGGCCTGGACAGTATCGGGCCATACCAAAGTGGAGGAGGCGGATGTTGTTACATCACTCCGTCTCTATGGCAGCCTGGAATGGAAGTACGAGTTAATTGGCAAACTAGCCCGGGGGCAGGCAGTGATCTATCCCGAGATTTTCCTGGGTTTGCCGATGAAGCGAAGTATGACGAATGGCTCGACAAGTTGGAGTCACAAGAACGCAAACACACCAAAACCGTGCCCATCCCCGACTACACCAACCAGAAAACCTGCGGCATCACCGTCCACTTCCTGCCCTGCGACGAGCTACAGGTCACCACCTCCTGCTACGCCTACGGCAACCCCGAATACCCCATCAAGACCCCCCTGCACCTGCCGGAGGCCCAGTCATGCCCAACGTAGTTCGCATACATGCCTGCTAGCTGCGGCGCTGTTCAACACAACCGCCATGGCCGGCACGATTGAAGGCATCAACCATACCGCCAATTCCATTAACCGCTTCAGCGTGGATGGACGTTCAGGGCTCGACATTATCGGGCCTTATCAGGGGGGTGGGGGGGGCTGTTGCTACATAGCGCCTACAGAATGGGTATCCGGCATGAGGGTGAAAATTGATTGGGAAACCGGTGCGAGCGTCGCGAGCCCACTTGCTGATGAGTTTCCTGGTTTCGCGGATGAGGCCAAATACGATGAGTGGCTTAATAAGTTGGAAGCGCAGCGACGCAAACACACCAAAACCATCCCCATCCCCGACTACACCCACCAAAAAACCTGCGGCATCACCGTCCACTTCCTGCCCTGCGACGAGCTCAAGGTCACCACCTCCTGCTACGCCTACGGCAACCCCAACTACCCCATCAAGACACCGCTGCACCTGCCGGAGGCCCAATCATGCCCAACGTAGTTCGCAACGCATGCCTGCTAGCTGCGGCGTTGTTCAACACAACCGCCATGGCCGGCACGATTGAAGGCATCAACCATACGGCCAATTCCATCAACCGCTTCAGCGTGGATGGGCGTTCGGGGCTCGACATTATCGGGCCTTATCAGGGCGGCGGCGGTGGGTGTTGTTATATCGCGCCTGCTGAGTGGCAGCCGGGGATGACTGTGCGGGTTGAATGGGAGACGGGGGCTGGTGCAGGCGGTGAGCTTTCTCGTGAGTTTCCGGGGTTCGCAGATGAGCCTAAATATCGGATTTGGAGAGCAAAGGTCAAGGCAGCAAGGCGCACCCATTTTGAAGCGGTATCCGTCCCAGATTACACAGGCCAAAAAGTCTGCGGTATCACCGTCCACTTCCTGCCCTGCGACGAGCTACAGGTCACCACCTCCTGCTACGCCTACGGCAACCCCGAATACCCCATCAAGACACCGCTGCAGCTGCCGGAGGCCCAGTCATGCCCAAGGTAGTTCGTAATGCATGCCTGCTAGTCGCAGCGCTGTTCAACACAACCGCCATGGCCGGCACGATTGAAGGCATCAACCATACGGCCAATTCCATTAACCGCTTCAGCGTGGATGGGCGTTCGGGGCTCGACATTATCGGGCCTTATCAGGGGGGCGGCGGTGGGTGTTGTTATACCGCGCCTGCTGAGTGGCAGCCGGGAATGACGGTTCGGGTTGATTGGGAGACTGGGGCCGCTGCTGGCAGCGACCTAGCTCGCGCCTTCCCAGGATTCGCCGATGAGACTAAATACCTTGCATGGCGGGAAAAGGTTGTAGCGCGGGAGCTTACACACTCGAAAGTTGTATCTGTCCCTGATTACACAGGCCAACAGGCTTGCGGCATCACCGTCCACTTTCTGCCCTGCGACGAGCTACAAGTCACCACCTCCTGTTACGCCTACGGTAACCCCAACTATCCCATCAAGACCCCACTGGAACAGCCGGAGCCACAATCATGTCCGAAGTAAGTCGTTCGCCTGTGTGGTACCCACCTGCATTTCCACTCCAGGGGCGGTTGCCGCAAACAGCGGGGCAGGTGCAACAAAATATCCTGCGCCAGTGCCATCTGGAGCGTGACTATCAGGATGCGCTTTGCCTGGCAGCGGGTTATCGCGTCACGCCCCCGTGCTGCAGAACGCTGCACATCAGTCTGTTCTTCGACGGCACCGGCAATAACCTCAACAACGATTTGTTCGAGTCAACACCCGCGCACCCTACCAATATCGCGAGGTTGTTCCGCGCCACCATCGGGGAGGGGCATGCAGGTGGCACCGGGCATCGTGGCCAGGATGCTACGGCGTTGACCGATGCCGGCGGCGCGGGCTACGGGCAGTACTTCAAGTACTACATGCCGGGCGTGGGTACGCCGTTTGCCGAGGTGGGTGATCTGGACTACAGCACCATCGGCCTCGCCGTTGGCTGGTTCGGGGAGGAGCGCATCAACTGGGGGTTGATGATGATCATCGACGCCTTGCGTCGTTCCCTGGACCAGCCGCGTTTGGGTAATGAAGCTTTGCGGGCTGCCGTCGAAGCCATGGGCACCTTGCCGGGGATGGAATATGTGCGCGGCAGCAGTAATCGCCGCCGTCAATTTTCCGCGCAGCTCAAGGCGCTGCACAAGCCGTTGCGTATCGCCCTGTCGCAACCGCAGCCCGGTTTGTCGAAGTTGCTGGGGATCAAGCTGTATGTGTACGGGTTTTCCCGGGGTGCGGCGGCGGCGCGGGCGTTTGTCAGTTGGTTGGATCAGTTGCTCGGGCATAGCCCGGTCCTCAAGTGTGATGAGCTGGAAATACCGCTGACCGTGGAGTACCTGGGGGTGCTGGACACTGTCGCCTCGGTGGGCATCGCCGACCTGATGCCGGGCGCGCGCGGCCATATGGGGTGGGCCGATGGCAATCAGGAATTGCCGGCGAGCGGGCTGGTGAAGCGTTGCCTGCATCTGGTCGCCAGCCATGAACAGCGGATCTGCTTTCCCCTGGAGTCCATACGGCGGCGCAGTGGTGAATATCCTGCCAATTCTGAAGAGGTTATTTATCCGGGAGTGCATTCGGATATTGGGGGAGGTTATCCGCCAGGTGATCAGGGGAAGGCAGCCGATATCGACGATGGGTTCTTGCTTTCTCAAATTGCGTTGCATGATTTGTACTCAGATGCGTTTGCAAATGGAGCACCTTTGAAAGTTCCTGAAGAGGCGTTGCCGCTTGCAATGCGGATGGAACTATGGAGAGTCATGGGGCCAGAACTGGCGCTGAATTTTGAAGTGTCTTCGGATTTAGTTTACCGATTTAAAGCTTGGAGGGAAGTAACCCTTGGGTTGATATCTAGGTCAAGTCAACCACTGGAGCTGACTGCTCCCTACCTGCCGGTACCCGCAGAAACAAGCCTCGAACCTTCCATCCGCAACCAACTTGGCTGGATAAACGCCTGGCGAATCGACCGTTACGGTTTTGCCAGCCTAAAGGAGACTAACTTCTACAAATTGGCAACCGACACGCAGGCGCCAAAAGTCCTCCGCGAGGAAGCCAGAATAATTCACAACAAAAAACAGGCAAAGATCAACGATGAGCGCAACGCTCAAATCGCAAAAGAAAAGGATGGCCGTGTCCCCAAGGTACCTCTCAAGCCCGGCCTGCCGGACTTCGACGCGGACATGGCGCAAACCCAATTACGCGAAGCCGCCGAGGAGTTCGCCAACGCCTACCGCAATTCCGACCAATTGTTGTCATCCCTGGGCCGGCTGGTACCCAGCAGCGGGGCTCCCACGTTCGTCATCAATATCATCACTGCCGATGCGCGGGCGGAGAGCCGGGAGCTCAAGGCAGTGGCGCAAGGCAGGGTCGGCAAGTTGTTCCCGCCCTTTGCCGGCTACCGCAACCATGTTGATGAGCATACCCGTGGCCAGGTCGACGAGTTTCGCAACAGACACTCGCCGGAGGGGCTGCTACGCGAGTTGTTTGACGAACAGGTACACGACTCTAGGGCTTGGTTCCTGTATGACCAGGGTCGGGAGCCGCTAGGCAGTTATTTCCGAGAGCGAATGGTGTTCTTTGGCGATGCCAGCCGCCGCGAAGTGGCGATTCAAGGCGAGGCTGATAACACACGCTTGGCGGGCAGGGAGATGAGTGCAGAACGTCTGGCGCAGGTTCAGCAATCCATCAACGCACGATGGGCTGCGTATTACGATCAAGAACAGGAGGTTGCCGATGATTTGGCTTGAAATCCCATATCGCTTTAGTGCAACAACTGGACGAAAAAACGGGCCTTTGGCTTATGCATTATTCAGTGGTTGCTCGCTTCTTGGTCTCGCTGTGGTTGCCGACAATGCCCAGGGTAGTTCCATTGAGGCTGTCAACCACACTTCTATGTCTATTAGCCGATTCAGTGTAGATGGGCGCTCTGGGCTCGATTTCATTGGCCCCTATCAAGGGGGTGGGGGCGGGCGCTGTTATATCGTGCCGGAAAACTGGAGGGCTACGTTGTCAGCGCGAATTGATTGGGAAACAAGCCCAAGTGCTGCTAGTGAACTAGCGGATGAGTTTCCTGGGTTTGCGGACGAAGTAAAACTCGATGAGTGGATTGCGAAGCTTGAATCACAAGAACGCAAACACAGCAAAACCGTCCCCATCCCCGACTACACCCACCAAAAAACCTGCGGCATCACCGTCCACTTCCTGCCCTGCGACGAGCTACAGGTCACCACCTCCTGCTACGCCTACGGCAACCCCGAATACCCCATCAAGACCCCCCTGCACCTGCCGGAGGCCCAGTCATGCCCAAGGTAGTTCGTAATGCATGCCTGCTAGTCGCAGCGCTGTTCAACACAACCGCCATGGCTGGCACGATTGAAGGCATCAACCATACGGCCAATTCCATCAACCGCTTCAGCGTGGATGGGCGTTCGGGGCTCGACATTATCGGGCCCTATCAGGGCGGCGGCGGTGGGTGTTGTTATATAGCGCCTGCTGAGTGGCAGCCGGGGATGACTGTGCGGGTTGAATGGGAGACCGGCGCGGGTGTGGGAAGTCAACTTTCGCGAGAGTTTCCTGGTTACGCCGATTGGCCCAAGTATCTACTTTGGGAGGGAAAAATTAAGGCCCAAAAGCGCAAACATTCCAACTCAGCAAAGGTTCCTGACTACACCCACCAAAAAACCTGCGGCATCACCGTCCACTTCCTGCCCTGCGACGAGCTACAGGTCACCACCTCCTGCTACGCCTACGGCAACCCCGAATACCCCATCAAGACCCCCCTGCACCTGCCGGAGCCACAATCATGCCCGCAATAACTCACGCGCTTACCCGCGAGGTACACCCATGAAACCCGTTATTCGCCAAGGCGACACCCTGTTGGAGCACGGCGGGCAAGTGCTGGAGGGGCATTACCTGTGTGATGACGTGCCTGTTGCCTGCGAAGGCGACGCCGTGTGGTGCAACCATCACGGGGCCACCACTATTGCCGAAGGCAGTGAGTTGATGCAGATGGATGATCGGCCTGTGGCTCTGGATGGGCATGCCTGTGCGTGTGGCTGCACATTGGTGAGCTCGATGCCCGACACCCAGGTGGGCTCATGAAGCGTGCACCGCAATTTCGCCCGTATCCCTTGACGCAGCCGCCGGTATACGGGCGCTGGGTAACGGCAGGTGCTGCACTGCTGGCACTGGTGAGCAGCGCCAGTGTGTTGCTGGGGCCGTTGGTCGAGGCGCGGCAGGCGGTGTTGGCTGTTGTCTTGACGTTGGGGCTGTGGCTGGTGGTGTTGCTGGTGCGCGTGTTGCACCACCGTTTCAACATTCATAACGCGGAATTCTACGATCAGGCAGTGCAGGATGTGCAGCAGCGTTGGTGGCGCTGGCACCGACGGCAAGTGGGGTTATTGGACGCAGTGCTGCTGGGCGCGCAATGCGTGGCACCCCATGACCGTACTTGCCTGCTCGATCCTGAGAATCCTTTGCCGGAGGTTGAATCAGTCGGCGGCGGCAAGGCATTGCGGGTGGCCCAGGTGGGTGGCACTGATGTGACTGAGCGCGAGCAGCAGCTTGCCGTTCTGCTCGCAGTGCAGTGGCAATTGCAGGCGCCTGATCTGGCTCCCTGCGAGGTCCAGCGCTGTTATTGGCTGGGTTCCCGGCAGGCCTGGCAGGCGTTTGTCGATCAGATGATGGTCAGCAATCCCCAGGTGCGGTTGCCGGCACACCCCATGGAGTGGGAGGGCATTCGCAGCCTTGATGCGATTATCGATGACCTGCATGGTGGGCCGGAGCAAACGTACGTTATGTGCGCCGGCTGCGAGTCTTCCATCCCCACGACTGAACCTGGCCTGCCTGCGGGAGAGGCGGCGTTTCTCTGGCTGTTGGCGCCCAAGGCGTCGGTGTCGCTGGGGCGAGGTGAGTGGTTCACGGTTGGCGCTGAACCACTCAAGGCCGTAGCGGCGCGTGCGTTGCAGCAGGTGGGGCTGCAGGCCCCGCCGGCAGCACGGGTATCGTTTCTTGCTGCTGAAACGGTGGATGCGGACGGGCCCGGCTGGGGGGCAGGGCGCCACCTGCTGGACGCACGGTTCGGCGCACTTCCTGTGTTGGGCGCCATGGTCGTGCAGACCCTGGCCGCCTGGCATGCGGCTGCACAGGGCGAGCCCTGCGGGTGGCTGGCCGATGACCCTCATTACACCCTGGCCCTTGGAGTGGTAACAGCCAATGACTGAAAATAATCACAATTCGACAAAATCCCTCGGGTACTCCGTGCTGATGCTGGCATTACTGGCCGCATTGCTGGTCGCCGCAGGTGTTGTCATCTGGTGGATGCTGGGGGAGCGGCAGACATTTTCCCCGGCCATGCTGCAAGCGCGCTCGCTGGAACTGCTGGCCTGTTGGGCGATGGTGTTCAGCGTGGCGCTCCTGCTCTGGCAATTGATGCGCAGCAGGATGCGCGAAATGGTCATCGAGCCTTTCGATGCCGTGATACCGCAACAGCCGCTGCCTGCTGTCCGTACACGCCGCCCCGAACTGGTCGACTACCTGCGCACCCACCACGGCCTCCTCTGGCGCCACAAAACCCGCCTCCTGCTAGTCGTCGGCGAACCCGAACAAATCGAATCCATCGCCCCCGGCCTCACCACCCAGCACTGGCTGGAAGGCCATGGCACGGTGCTGATCTGGGGCGGCAGCCTGATCGGCACCCAGCCTGACGCGCAGATCAAGCTGCTGCAAACCCTGCACGCGCGCCCCCTCGACGCCATCATCTGGACCCTCACCACCCCGCAAAGCGACGACGTCAAGGCCATGAGCGCCGCCAGCCGCTACCTGCGCGACCTGTCCCAGGCGCTGGGCTGGCAGTTGCCGCTGTACCTCTGGGAAGTGTGCCCGAAACCCTGGATCACGCCGTTCGAACCTGCCCAACCGGTGGGCTGCCTGCTTGGCCGCAACCTGGATTTGGGCGCAGCCCTGCAGCAGCTGGTAGCGCCACTGAACCAGCAGGGCATGGAGCATATCCAGGTGCACCGCACCCACTGTTTTTTCTACCACCTCGGCCACCAGCTGGGCACCCATGGCGTGGCGCATTGGCCGCAGGTGCTGGCGCCGTTGCTGGCGGAGTTTGCCCGCAGCACGCCGTTGCGTGGCATGCATTTCAGCCTGGCGCGCACTGACGGCCCGGTGCCTGGCAGCGAGCACCTGCTGCAGCTCGATGGCGCGTGGGCCACGCTGCTGGCGGATCGCAAGGCCCGCCCGCGGCGGCGTGGCTGGCATGCGCGGCGGGTGCTGTACGTGGCGACCTTGGCGGCCATCGGCGTGACAAGCGCAGGCACGCTGTTGTCGTTTGTCACCAACCGCCACCAGGCCGTGCACCTGGCGCACGTCGCCGAACAGCCGATCACCGACCTGATCACCCTCAGCGACCTCACCCGCGAGGTGGACCGCCTGGAGTACCGGCGCGTGCACGGCGAGCCCTGGTACCTGGGCTTCGGCCTCAGCCAGGGCCAGGCCATGCTCGACAAGCTGTGGCCCTATTACCTGAAAGCCACCCATGAGCGGTTGCGCGACAGGGCCGTGGCCAGCCTGGAACAAACCCTGTGGACCCTGGTGGCGCAGCCCGCCGGCAGCAAGGCGCGCACCGAGATGGCCCTCGAGGCCTACGCGCCGCTCAAGGCGTACCTGATGCTGGCGCGTCCGGAAAAGGCCGAGCCGGCGTTCCTGGAACAAGCGCTGTTGGCGCGCGTGCCCGATCTGCCCGGCCAATGGTCCTTCTACACCCAGCAACTGCCCAGCCACCCCGAGTGGCGCATCGACGCCAACCCCCGGCTGATCGCCCAGGTGCGGCATATCCTGCTCAGCGAACTGGGCCAGCGCAACGGCGAGGCGAGCCTCTATCAGCAGGTGCTGGACCGCGCCGGCACGCACTTCCCGGCGCTGGAACTGGCAGACATGCTCGGCGACACCGAGGCGTCGGCGCTGTTCGGCGCACCTCGCAGCGTGCCGGGCATCTTCACCCGGCAGGCCTGGGACGGGCAGATACGCGCGGCCATCGATGAAATCGCCGAGAAACGCCGGGAAAGGATCGACTGGGTGCTTGCCGACCCAACGCAAAAAATAGACAGCGAGCTGGCCCCTGATGCGCTCAAGGCAAGGCTCACCGCCCGCTACTTCAAGGATTTCAGCAGCGCCTGGCTGACCTTCCTCAACAGCGTGCGCTGGCGCCAGGCCAAGGACCTTGGTGAGGCGGTGGAGCAGCTTGCCTTGATGAGCGACCCGCAGCAATCGCCGCTGTTGGCGCTGGTCAACACCGTCGCCTACCAGGCACAGACACCAGGCCCGCTGGACACCACCTTCGCGCCGCTGCTGCAGCTGCTGGCCAAGGACAACAACCCGCTGAGCCTGCAAACCTACCTCACCCGCATCACCCGCGTGCGCCTGCAACTCCAGCAGATCGAGGACGCAAGCGACCCCCAAGCCATGACCCAGGCGCTGGCCCAATCAGTGTTCCAGGGCCGCACCCTCGACCTTGCGCAAAGCCGCGACTACGGCAGCCTGATCGCCGCCAGCCTGGGCGGGCACTGGAGCGGCTTTGCCCAGAACCTGTTCGTCAAACCCCTGGCCCAGTCCTGGCAGCAGGTGCTGCAACCCTCGGCGGCGGCGCTGAATGCGCAGTGGCAGCGGGCGATCGTCGAGCACTGGGACGGCGCCTTCAACGGCCGGTACCCGTTCGCCGCCACCGGCAGCGACGCGTCGTTGCCGATGCTGGGGCAGATGATTCGTGCCGGCACCGGGCGCATCGACCAGTTTTTGCAGCAGGAACTGGGCGGCGTGCTGCGCAAGGAGGGCAACCGCTGGGTCGCCGACCCGCGCCACGGCCAGGGCCTGCGGGTGAACCCGGCGTTCCTGGCGGCGGTGAACCGCCTCGGCCACCTGGCCGACGTGCTGTACACCGACGGCGGCATGGGCCTGGGCTTTGAACTGCAGGCCAAGGCCGTGCAGGACCTGGTGCAGACCACCTTCATCCTCAACGGCGAGCGCATGCAGTACTACAACCAGAAGGAAAGCTGGCGGCGCTTCGACTGGCCGGGCCGCAGCGACTACCCCGGCGTCAGCCTGAGCTGGACCAGCGTCAGGACCGGCGAGCGGCTGTTCGGCGACTACTACGGCGCCTGGGGCCTGATCCGCCTGCTGGAGCAGGCCAGGGTGACGCCGCTGGACGACAGTGACACACGTTTTCGCATCGTGCTGACCGCGCCGGACCAGATCCCGTTGACCTGGCACCTGCGCACGGAACTGGGCGCGGGGCCGTTGGCGTTGTTGAAGCTGCGGGGCTTTAGTTTGCCGTCGCGGATTTTCCTGGCGGACACCGATCGGCCAGCCGCAGCAGGGGAGGGCTGAGAATTACATCGTTGCGCGTCGGCGATAGCAAAACTGTAACAATTACTTGTTAGGATCCAAGCCCCTTTTTTCAGCGGAACAATGGACTGATGCGTCGTGTGGTGTTCAATCAAAAAGGTGGCGTTGGCAAGTCGAGCATCGCCTGCAATCTCGCTGCGGTAAGCGCCGCCGAGGGCTACAAGACGCTGCTGGTGGACCTGGACCCCCAGGCCAACTCCACGCATTACCTGACCGGTTGCGTGGGCGAGGCGATTCCCATGGGTATCGCCGATTTCTTCAAGCACACGCTGTACCCAGGTGGTTCGGGCAAGAAATACAAGGTGGCGATCACGCCGACCCGCTATGACAACCTCGACGTGGTCACCGCCTCGCCAGAGCTGGCCGACCTGCAGGCCAAGCTGGAATCCAAGTTCAAGATCAACAAGCTGCGCAAGCTGTTGGTGGACTTGTCCGAGGATTACGAGCGCATCTACATCGACACGCCCCCGGCGTTGAATTTCTACACCTACAGCGCGCTGATCGCGGCGCAGCGGGTGTTGATCCCGTTCGACTGCGACCTGTTCTCGCGCCAGGCACTGTACAGCGTGGTGGCCCAGGTGGCCGAGCTGCGCGCCGACCACAACGAGACGCTGGTGGTGGAAGGCGTGGTGGTGAACCAGTTCGAAAGCCGTACCAGCCTGCACCAGATGCTGGTGGATGAGCTGATCGAGGAAGGGCTGCCGATGCTGCCGGTGTACCTGAGCAGCACGGTGAAGATGCGCGAGTCCCACGAGGCTGGCGTACCGATGATTCACCTGGCGCCCCGGCACAAGCTGGCGGTGCAGTTCCAGGAGCTGCTGGCGACCCTGGAACGCGCCGCCTGACATCAGGGCGACGACGTCACCGACGCAGCGGCCAGCCGTCGATGCGCTTGCTGCGCGGGGTGGCGTAGGTGCGTACCTTGGAAGTGCTCAGCCCCAGCCGCACCAGCGATTCGGCCAACGCAACCGCGGCGGTCACGCCGTCCACCACCGGCACGCCGGTGGCTTCGCGAATCAACTCATCGAGTCCGGCCATGCCGCCGCAACCTAAACAGATGACCTCGGCCTTGTCGTCGCGCACGGCCTGTTCGGCCTGGGCGACGATGGCGGCCACGGCGCGGGCCGGGTCCTCTTCCAGCTCCAGCACCGCCAGGCCGCTGGCGCGCACCGAAGCGCAGCGCTGGTACAGGCCGGCCAGGCGCAGGCGGTCCTGAATCAGCGGCACGGTGCGGTCCAGGGTGGTGACCACCGAGTAGGCATGGCCCAGCAGCATGGCCAGGCTGGCGGCAGCTTCGGTAATGTCCACCACTGGCACGTCCAGCAGCTCCTGCAGGCCTTCGCGGCCGTGCTCGCCGTAGCCGGCCTGGATGACCGCATCGAACGGCTGGTCATAGCGCATCACCGCGTCCATCACGCCGATGGCGGCCATGTAGCTTTCAAAATTGCCCTCTACCGACTCGGCACCGAAACGCGGCGTCAGGCCGACGATCTCGGTGCCCGGCGCCGCCACGCTGCGCGCCTGTTCGGCGATGGTGGCGGTGATGGAATCGGTGGTGTTGACGTTGACGACCAGAATACGCATGGATGACCTCATTGGCAGGAATCAGTGGCTGGCGTTGTCGACGGCGATGCACTCGCCGCTGACGTCGGCGAACGTCTGGTGACGGTCGCTGATCAGCAGGTAGACGGCCGCGGCGATGGCAGCGCCAAACAGCCAGGAAAACGCCGACACCGCCGCGAACGCCGGCACCAGCGCGAGCACGATGGCGATGATCGCGGCCGGCAGCACCGCGGCCACGGCGCGCGGGTTGATGCCGCGGCGGTAGTGGTAGGCACCGTCGCTGGCTTCGGTGTACAGCTGCGGCACGTTGACCCTGGCGCCGCGCAGCAGCCAATAATCGGCGCTGATAATGCCGTACAGCGGGCCCAGCAAGGCGCCCAGCCCGGCCAGGAAGTATTGGATCACTACCGGGCTGTTGTACAGGTTCCATGGCAGGATCAGCACCGCCACGGTGGCGCTGATCATGCCGGCGCGGCGGAACGTCAGCAGGCGTGGCGCCAGGTTGCTGAGCACGAAGGCCGGGGCGACGAAGTTGGCCATGATGTTCACCGCCACGGTGACGATCAGCAGCGCCAGGCAACCCAGCACCAGGAACGCGGTGTGGGGGATGGCCTGGATGATCTGGGTGGGGTTCTCGATGGTCTGGCCGTCGATGGAGAATTGCGCGCCGCAGAGCAGCACCGTCACCACGGCGAAGGCGAGGATGTTCACCGGCAGGCCCCAGAAGTTGCCCACGCGAATGCAGCGCCGCGACGGCGCCGAGCGGGCGAAGTCGCAGAAATTGAGAATCAGCGTGCCGTAGATCGCCAGCCACAACGCGCCGCCGGCAAAAATGCCGCGCCACATGGCAGCGCCCTGCAGCGGCTCGCGGACCGCCCAGCTGATGTGGCCGCCTACGCGGCTATACATCCATACCGCCAGCGCGGCCATGGTCAGCAGAATCACCGGCCCGGCGAACGCCTCGTAACGGCGCACCATTTCCATGCCATAGGCGAGGATCACCAGTTGCACCAGCCAGATGCTGATGAAACAGCCCCAGCCCAGGCTCGACAGCCCCAGCAGCAGGTTGTGGTCATAGGCGGCCAGGCCTGGCGCCAGCGCCGTGGCCAGCACCTTGAGCACCACCGAGGCGAGGTAGGTCTGGATGCCGAACCAGGCAATGGCGATGACCGCGCGCACCAACGCCGGCAGCTGCGCGCCATGAATACCGAAGCTGATGCGGCTGATGACCGGGAACGGCACGCCGGTCTTCTGCCCCATGTAGCCGGACAGGTTCATGAAGCCATACACCAGCGCGGCACCGATCAGCAGCGACAGCAAAATCTGCCAGCCACCCAGGCCCATCGCGTACAAGCCCATAGCGAAGGAGTAGTTGGCGATGTTGTGCACGTCGTTCGCCCACAGCGAGAAAATGCTGTAGCCACCCCAGCGCCGGCCTTCCTGGCGGGTAGGTGCAAGGTCGCGGTTGTGCAGGCGCGGGCTGAGCGCCGGCACCTCGTGGTCACGCAGGTGAGCAGGGGCTAGATCGGGTAGGGAGGACTCGGCAGGGCTATTCAACTGCATCGGTAGGGCTCCACGTTATTGTATTTATGTATACAAGTTTGTGGTTCTGGTAAGCCAGTTTTGTGCCAGTTGTGTGAACTGTTTTTTCAGAGTGTTCGACGACAGCTGTTCAATGGGTTGATTTGCAAGGAAACACAGGGGGTTGGCAGGAATAAAGTGGAGGAAAATGACGACCAAATGGTCAAGAATAAATTGTATACAATCGTGTTACCCATGGTGACAGGCTGGCTGTCCACAACCGCTACGCCCCTGATCAGGGCGGCGCTTCCCCATTTTGGGGCGATTGGTAACCGGGGTACATGCAACGACTAAACCTTCCCGGCACCGTGTAGTCAGTCTTTCTATAGGCCCACCCGCGGGCCCTGCAGGAGGTCAACCATGGCTCGAGCCATCTGGAAAGGCGCTATCAGCTTCGGCCTGGTGCACATCCCCGTGGCGCTGACCACGGCCGTGTCCAGCGAGCGCATCGATTTCGACTGGCTGGACAAGCGCAGCATGGACCCGGTGGGCTACAAGCGCATCAACAAGGTCACCGGCAAGGACATCGACAAGGACAACATCGTCAAGGGCGTGGAATACGAGAAAGGCCGCTACGTGGTGATCAGCGAAGAAGAGATCCGCAAGGCGCGCCCGGAAGCCACCCAGACCATTGATATCTTCTCGTTCGTGACCGCCGGCGAAATCCCCCTGCAGGCTTTCGAGACCCCCTACTACCTGGCCCCGGACAAGCGCGGCGGCAAGGTCTACGCGCTGCTGCGCCAGACGTTGGACAGCACCGGCAAGGTGGCTTTGGCGCGGGTGGTGCTGCACACCCAGCAGCACCTGGCGCTGATTCGCCCCCTGGAGGACGCGCTGGTGATGATTACCCTGCGCTGGCCCAATCAAGTGCGCGGGCTGGAGGGGTTGGAGCTGGACAGCAGCGTCACCGATGCGAAGATCGACAAGCGCGAGCTGCAGATGGCCAAGCGCCTGGTGGATGACATGAGCGGCAGCTGGACGCCCGAGGAATACCAGGACGATTTCAAGCAGACCATCATGGACCTGGTGGAAGAAAAGGCCAGCAAAGGCAAGATCGCCACGGTAACCTCGGTGGACGAACAGGGCGAGCAGAAAGGTGCCGACATCATCGATCTGACCGATTTGCTCAAGCGCAGCCTGGCCGGAAGAAAACCGGCGCCGAAGCGAGCCAGCAAAAAAGCCTCTTGACACCCCAACCCCCGTAGCAGCTGCCGCAGGCTGCGTCCCCCCGCGACTCGGGGTGGTGTCCGGCATCACAACGGGTGGCGTTCGGCATCACGTCGGGTCTGGGGGTAGCTCGCCCGGGGTCGTCTGCAGGTTTTTGTC
>NZ_JBWCAM010000036.1:0-21691 GCF_056175065.1 Pseudomonas sp. JC1203 | reverse complement strand
CATGGCCGAAGCCCATGATCTTGTCCTTGCGCTCCAGCATGCCCAGGGTGCCGCGCACGGCTTCCTCGGGGTTCTTGAACTTCTCGATCATGGCCATGGCCGCCTCGTTGGCGCCGCCGTGCAGCGGTCCGCGCAGGCTGCCGATGGCGGCAGTTACGCAGGAGTGCAGGTCGGACAGGGTGGAGGCGCACACCCGCGCGGTGAAGGTCGAGGCGTTGAATTCGTGCTCGGCGTAGAGGATCAGCGACACGTTCATCACCTTGCGGTGCAGCTCGCTGGGCGCCTTGCCGTGCAGCAGGTGCAGGAAGTGCCCGGCCACGTCCGGCTCGTCGCTGGTGCAGTTGATACGCACGCCGTGGTGGCTGAAGCGGTACCAGTAGCACATGATCGCCGGGAAGGCCGCCAGCAGGCGGTCGGTGGCGTCGTGCTGCTGGGCGAAGGTCTTTTCCGGTTCCAGGTTGCCCAGGAACGAGCAGCCGGTGCGCATCACGTCCATGGGGTGGGCGTTGGCGGGGATGCGCTCCAGCACTTCCTTCAGCGCCTTGGGCAGGTCGCGCAGGGTGCTGAGCTTGTGCTGGTAGTGGTCCAGGTCCTGGTGGTTGGGCAGCTCGCCGTACAGCAGCAGGTAGGCCACTTCCTCGAAGGTGGCGTGCTCGGCCAGTTCGCGCACGTCATAGCCACGGTAGGTCAGGCCGGCGCCGGCCTGGCCCACGGTGGACAGGGCGGTCTGCCCGGCCACCTGGCCACGCAGGCCGGCACCACTCAATACTTTTGCTTCGGCCATGGTTGTCTCCATTCTTGAATTTATTGTCTGGAATGTGGGAGCTGGCTTGCCAGCGAGTTTGTGGGGCCCCGAAAAGCTCGCTGGCAAGCCAGCTCCCACAGGTGTTTCTTAACCTTTCTTCTGGGCAAACAGGGCGTCCAGCTTCTGCTCGAACACGTGGTAGTCGATGGCGTCGTACAGCTCCATGCGAGTCTGCATGGTGTCGATGACATTTTGCTGCGTGCCGTCGCGGCGGATGGCGCCGTAGACGTTCTCGGCCGCCTTGTTCATGGCGCGGAACGCCGACAGCGGGTACAGCACCAGCGACACGTCCATCGACGCCAGCTGCTCGGTGGTGTACAGCGGCGTGGCACCGAATTCGGTGATGTTGGCCAGGATCGGCGCGCGCACGCGGTCGGCGAATTGCTTGTACATGGCCAGTTCGGTGATGGCCTCGGGGAAGATCATGTCGGCGCCGGCCTCGATGCAGGCCTCGGCGCGCTCAAGGGCCGCGTCCAGGCCTTCCACGGCCAGGGCGTCGGTGCGCGCCATGATCACGAAGCTGTCATCGGTGCGCGCATCCACGGCCGCCTTGATGCGGTCGACCATTTCCTGTTGGCTGACGATCTCTTTATTGGGCCGGTGCCCGCAGCGCTTGGCGCCCACCTGGTCCTCGATGTGGATGGCGGCAGCGCCGAACTTGATCATCGACTTGACCGTGCGCGCCACGTTGAACGCCGACGAGCCGAAGCCGGTGTCGACGTCCACCAGCAGCGGCAGGTCGCAGACGTCGGTGATGCGGCGCACGTCGGTGAGCACGTCGTCCAGGCCGCTGATGCCCAGGTCCGGCAGGCCCAGGGAGCCCGCCGCGACGCCGCCACCCGACAGGTAGATGGCCTTGAAGCCGGCACGCTTGGCCAGCAGCGCGTGGTTGGCGTTGATGGCGCCCACCACTTGCAGCGGATGTTCGTTGGCAACGGCATCGCGGAAGCGCTGGCCGGGACTGTTCTTATTGTTCATGACTCACCTCTCAGGCTGGGTGGAAGCGTCCGGGTAGTGACGCTCGATATTGCGGCGCGATGCCCCGATGTGCCGGCGCATCAGCAATTCGGCCAATTCGCCATCGCGGTCGGCGATGGCATCCAGAATGCGGTGGTGCTCGGTAAACGCCTGGCGCGGGCGGTTGGGTGTGGCCGAGAACTGGATGCGGTACATGCGCACCAGCTGGTACAGCTCGCCACAGAGCATTTGCACCAGGGTGCGGTTGCCGCTGCCCTGGATGATGCGGTAGTGGAAGTCGAAGTCGCCTTCCTGCTGGTAATAGCCCACGCCGGCCTGGAAGGCTGCGTCACGCTCGTGGGTGTGCAGCACCTGGCGCAGTTCCTCGATCTCGGCTTCGGTCATGCGCTCGGCCGCCAGGCGGCAGGCCATGCCTTCCAGCGATTCGCGAATTTCGTACAGTTCGATCAGCTCGGCATGGCTGAGCGACACCACCCGCGCGCCCACGTGGGGAATACGCACCAGCAGCCGCTGGCCCTCCAGGCGGTGGATGGCCTCGCGCAGCGGCCCGCGGCTGATGCCGTAGGTGCGCGCCAGCTCCGGCTCGGAGATCTTGCTGCCGGGGGCGATCTCGCCCTTGACGATGGCGGCCTGGATACGCCGGAAGACGTTTTCGGAAAGCGTTTCGGAGTCTTCGGCGGCGAGGGTGCTGGGCATATTGTCGACACACTGTGTTTTGATATGGTCGAAAATAGCCATATCCGCACATCAAGTCAAAGAAAAAACAGTGATTGTCGACAATGGTCCAATAACCGCTGCTGCGCAAGAAATGGGGTTTTTTCCCGGGGCAGGGCGCTTAGAATGCCCCCTCGACCGATTGGAACCGCTGCCATGGACTACGCCTGCAAATTCCTACAATCCCCCGTGGGCCTGCTGACCCTGGTCGCTCGCGGCCCCAAACTGGCGGCCATTCTGTGGGAAGACGACCGCCCCAACCGTGTGCGCCTGGGCGAGTTGCAAGAGCAGGGCGACCACCCGATGCTGCTGCGCACCGCCGCGCAGTTGCAGGAATATTTCGCCGGCGAGCGCCAGCAGTTCGACCTGGAGCTGGATTTTGCCGGCACCGATTTCCAGGTGCAGGTGTGGCAGGCGTTGCTGGCCATCCCATTCGGCGAAACGCGCAGCTACCTGGACATTGCCACCCAGCTGGGCAACCCCAAGGCCGTGCGCGCGGTGGGCGCCGCCAATGGCCGCAACCCCATCTCCATCGTGGCGCCGTGCCACCGGGTTATCGGCAGTTCAGGCAGCCTCACCGGTTTTGCCGGCGGCTTGCCGGCCAAGCAGTTCCTGCTCAGCCTGGAACGTCGGGATCTGCTGTCGGTGTGCTGAACGCTGCCACCAGCGCTTCCACCACCACGTTTACCCGCGCCGTGTGGCGCAGGTCGGCGTGGCTTACCAGCCACACTTCATAAGGCTGCGCGCGCACGCGCTGCGGCCATACCCGCACCAGCCCGTCGCGCTCGCCGGCCAGTATCGGCAGTTCGCTCAGGCCCAGTCCGGCCGCCACGGCCTGGCGCACCAGCAGGCTGGTGCTGGCGCTGCAACTGATTTCGGCGCTCTGGGCCGGCTCATCGAGCAATGTGCTGGCACGGCCAGCTTCCACATAGGGCTGCCACGCCACCTGGGCATGGCCGGCAAAGCCGCTGCCCGGCTCCGGTACGCCGTGCCGTTCCAGGTAGTGCGCCGAGGCAAATAACCCCACCGGCCACGCCGCCAGCCGCCGTACCAGCAGGTCGGGGTTGTCCGGCTTTACGGTGCGGATGGCAATGTCGGCCTCGCGCCGGGCCAGGTTGAGCATCTGCGTCGAGGCCTTCACATCCACCTGCACCTGCGGGTGCTGCACACGCAGGCGGGCGAGGGCGGGGATGACGAAATCCACCGCCAGCGAATCGGTGGTGGCCAGCCGCACCTGGCCGCTGGGCACGTCATCCAGGCCCTGGATGCGCCGCTGCAGGTCGTGGGCGGCCTGCTCCATGTGCACCGCCGCGCTGTAGGCGGCTTCACCCGGCGAGGTCAGCCGGTAACCGTCGGAACTGCGCAGGAACAACGTCGCGGCCAGCGCCTCTTCCAGGGCGGCGATGCGCCGGCCCACGGTGGCCTGGTCCACGCCCAACTGCCGCGCCGCACCGCGCAGGGTGCGTTCGCGGCACAGGGCCAGGAAGAAACGCGTGTCGTCCCAGTTCATGCTCGCTCCTGTGATGCATTTATGCATCTTATGGATGGGTAATCGCTGCATTATTGCATCTTCTTGCAGGGCTATGATGAACGCCTTGCTGTTGGCGGTGGTCACTGCCAATAGCCCAACTGATACGGAGCGCGACCATGCCTGCCATTCAACTGCCGTCCAGCATGACCTATATCGAGATCACCGAGCCCGGCGGCCCCGAAGTCCTGCAACCGCGCCAGGGCCCACTGCCCGTGGCGCAACCCCATGAACTGCTGATCAAGGTGCACGCCGCCGGCGTCAACCGCCCCGACGCCTTGCAGCGCGCCGGGCAATACCCCATGCAACCGGGCATGAACCCGTTGCCGGGGCTGGAAGTGGCAGGCGAGGTGGTGGGCCTGGGCGCGCAGGTGCAAGGTTTTGCCCTGGGCGACAAAGTCTGCGCGCTGACCAACGGCGGTGGCTATGCCGAGTACTGCAGCGTGCCGGCCACCCAGGCGCTGGCGATACCGCCGGGCATGGACATGGTCACCGCCGCCGCCATTCCCGAAACCTTCTTCACCGTGTGGGCCAACCTGTTCGATATGGCCCACCTGGACGCCAACCAGAGCGTGCTGGTTCACGGCGGCACCAGTGGCATTGGCACTAGTGCGCTGGCCTTGTGCAAGGCGCTGGGCATCAAGGCCTTCGCCACCGCTGGTACTGCAGAAAAATGCGCGCAGGTGCAGGCGCTGGGCGGCGAGGCCATCAATTACCGAGAGGAAAACTTCGCCCAGGTGATTGCCGAACGCACCGCAGGCAAAGGCGTGGACGTGATCCTGGACATCATGGGCGGCTCGTATTTCGAGCAGAACATCGCCGCCCTGGCCCGTCGCGGGCGCCTGGTGGTGATCGGCTTCCTGGGCGGCGCCAAGGTCAAGGAGGTGAATTTGCTGGCAATCATGGCCAAGCAGGCCGTGGTCACCGGGTCGCTGCTGCGTTCGCGCAGTACGGAAGAGAAGGCGGTGATCGCCGCTGGGTTGGAGCGTCACGTGTGGCCGTTGCTGGCCGAAGGCAAGTCGTTGCCGGTGCTGGACCAGGTGTTTCCCCTGGCCGACGCCGCGGGTGCCCACCGGCGCATGGAAGGCGGTGATCACATCGGCAAGATTGTGTTGCAGGTGGTTTGATCAGGTTAGCCAAGGCAGCCGGCCTTGCAGGGCCGGCTGCCGTCGGGCTTTACAGCGCCATGTCAGCCGCTGGGTTGCTGGCCGCTTTGGCCGGGGCAGCCTGTGGCTGCGGGGCCGCAGTCAGGTCGATGGCCGGTGGCGGGTTCAGCTGCAGGACTTGGCTGGTGTAGGTCCATTCCTGCATCACGGCTTCAGGATGGTCGTTCAGCTTGGTGCCGTAGCTAGGCACGATCTGACGCAGTTTGTCCTGCCAGGCCGGGGTGGCGACCTTGTCCTTGAACACCTTCTCCAGCACGCTCAGCATGATTGGCGCGGCAGTCGAGGCACCTGGCGAGGCGCCCAGCAGGCCGGCGATGGTGCCGTCCTGGGAAGCGACGATCTCGGTGCCCAGTTTCAGCACGCCGCCCTTGTCGGCATCACGCTTGATGATCTGCACGCGCTGGCCGGCTTGCCACAGGCGCCAGTCTTCCTTCTTGGCTTTCGGGAAGTATTCCTTCAGGGCGTTGAAGCGGTCGTCATCCGACAGCATCAGTTGCCCGGCCAGGTATTCCACCAGCGGGTACTGTTCGATACCGACCTTGGTCATCGGCCACACGTTGTGCGTGGTGGTGCTGGTCAGCAGGTCGAAGTACGAGCCGTTCTTGAGGAACTTGGTGGAGAAGGTGGCGAATGGGCCAAACAGGATCACGCGCTTGCCGTCCAGCACGCGGGTGTCCAGGTGCGGAACCGACATGGGCGGTGCGCCTACCGAGGCGATGCCATAGGCCTTGGCCATGTGCTGCTCGGCAACGCTGGCGTTGTCGGTGACCAGGAACGAGCCGCCCACCGGGAAGCCTGCGTATTCGCGCGCTTCAGGGATGCCCGACTTCTGCAGCAGGTGCAGGGCACCGCCGCCGGCGCCGATGAACAGGAACTTGGCGTCGGTGACCGATTCGGTACCGTCCTTCAGGTTCTTGTAGGTCACGCGCCACGAACCGTCGTCATTGCGCGAGATGTCTTCGACTTCGCTGGACAGTTTCAGGTCGAAGTTTGACTTGGTCTGCAAGTAGCCAACGAACTGGCGGGTGATTTCGCCAAAGTTCACGTCGGTGCCGATGGGCGTCCAGGTAGCGGCGACTTTCTGTTTCGGGTCGCGGCCGTCCATCATCAACGGGACCCACTTCTTGATCTGCTCCGGGTCTTCGGAATACTGCATCGGGCGGAACAGTGGGCTGGCCTGCAGGGCGTCGTAGCGCTTCTTCAGGTACTTGATGTTGTCGTCGCCCCACAGGAAGCTCATGTGCGGGGTGGAGTTGATGAACGAGTGCGGGTTCTTCAGCACGTCATTCTTGACCTGCCACGACCAGAACTGGCGCGATACCTGGAACGACTCGTTGATTTCAACGGCCTTGGAGATATCGATCTTGCCGTCCTTGCCTTCCGGGGTGTAGTTCAGCTCGGCCAGGGCGGAGTGACCGGTACCGGCGTTGTTCCAGCCGTTGGAGCTTTCCTCGGCGACGCCGTCCAGGCGCTCGACCATTTCCATCGACCAGCCCGGCTCCAACTCATTGAGCCAGATGCCCAGCGTGGAACTCATGATGCCGCCGCCCACCAGCAGCACATCGACTTTCTTCGGCTCGGCGCCATGGGCCGGCAGCAGCGTCATGGACAACGCCAGACCCAGGAGGGTCCTGTTCATTTTCTTCAACATCAATAACCCCTGATTTAAAAAACTCAATCCGCGTCCCGCTCTCTTGGCGAAATTGCGGGGGCAGTGAGCACTGAAAAAGATAGCGAGCTACCTTTTCCGTAGTCATGTCCCTCCGGAGCCGATTTCTTGTTAATTATTAGCGACAGCTACTGGGGGCATTCTTTATGGGGGCGCCAAGCGACGCCTGTATTGCTATCTGGATTGCTAGAAGTTTTGCGCGGTTGCGTCACTTCGTCGCGGGGGGATAATACCTTAGTCGTATGAAAAATGTTTCATGAAATGGCGTAAATGCCATCATTGACTCTTCAAAGACCGGTTTTGTGGGAGCTGGCTTGCCAGCGAGCTTCAGGGCCCCAACAGCTCGCTGGCAAGCCAGCTCCCACGGATACGTTTATTGTTACGGGTTCTGGTACAGCCAGGCTTCAAACTCGGCGGCGGGCATGGGGCGGGCTATCAGGTAGCCCTGGCCCACGTCGCAGCCGGCCTGGCGGACGAAATCGTATTGCTCCGGGGTCTCGATACCTTCGGCCGTCACGCTGAACTTCAGCGCATGCCCCAGCTGAATGATCGCCCGGGTAATGGCCACGTGTGTGGCCGAGTGCGGCAGTTCCTGGATAAACGCGCGGTCTATCTTCAGGTTGTCCACCGGCAGCAGGTGCAGGTATGCCAGCGACGAATAACCGGTGCCGAAGTCATCCACCGCGGTGGTCACGCCCATGCCCTGCAGGCGGCCCAGCACACTGCGCGCCAGTTGGCGGCTTTCCAGGAACAGGCTTTCGGTCACTTCCACCTCCAGCAGCCGCGCGGGCAGCTGGTAACGTTGCAGGGCGCGGCTGACGGTGTCGACGAAGTCGCTGCGCTCGATCTGCGGCACCGCCACGTTGATGGCCACGTGGCCGTGGAAACAGTCACTGTCACGCCACTGGCGCAGGTGTGCGCAGACCTGGTCCAGCAGCCATTCGCCCATGGGCACGATCAGCCCGGTGCGCTCGGCCAGGGGAATGAAATCGGTAGGGGCAATCAGCCCGGCCACCGGGTCCCGCCAGCGCATCAGCGCTTCGGCGCCCATCACCTGGCCGTCGGCCAGGTTCAACTTGGGCTGGTACCACACTTCCAGCTCGTCATTGTCCAGGGCCCGCCGCAGGGCGTGCTCCAGGCTCACGCGCTCCTGCATGTGCTGGGTCATGTGTCGCTGGTAGAAGCGGTAGTCGTTGCGACCGGCCTCCTTGGCCGCGTACATGGCCGTGTCGGCATGGCGCAGCAGGGTGTCGGCGCAGGTGCCGTCCGCCGGGTACAGGGCCACGCCGATGCTGGCGGTGATCAGCGCCGTGCTGCCGTCCAGGTCGAAGGCCGGCCGCAGGCTGTCGAGCAGGGCCTGCAGGCGGCTGATGACTTCCTCTACCTGGCGGTTGATCGGCAGCACGAAGGCAAACTCGTCGCCGCCCAGCCGCGCCACCAGGTCGCCGGGGCGCAGCGCACGCTGGAAGCGCAGCGTGGCTTCGTGCAGCAGGCGGTCGCCGGTGGGGTGGCCGAGGGTGTCGTTGACGGTCTTGAAACCGTCGAGGTCCAGCACCAGCACTGCCAGTTGCCGGCCATGGGTGGCTGCCTGGCGAATGTCCTCGCCCAGCCGCTGGTGGAACAGCACGCGGTTGGCGAGCCCGGTGGTGGCGTCGAAATGCGCCAGGCGTTCCAGGGCTTCCTGGGTCTGCTTGAGGCGGGTGATGTCGTTGGAAATGCCCAGCACCCCCAGCAACTGGCCGTCGGGCGTGCGCAGCGGGCATTTGGTGGTGAGGTAGGTGCGCGGTTCACCCCGCTTGTGGTGAATGTCCTCGAAGCGCTGGGCCTGGCCGCTGATCAGCACCGTGGAGTCGTCGAGGTTCTGCTGGACCGCGTCGGCAGGGATCATGAAATCGTCGCGACGGCGGCCCACCAGCTCGGCTTCCTGATGGTCCACGGCGTCTTCGTACAGCTGGTTGCACAGCACCAGGCGGCCCTGGGGGTCGAACATGTAGATGAGCGACGGCGCGTTGTCGACAATGGCCTGCAACAGGGTTTTCTGCCGCAGCAGCTCGGCCTCGGCCTGGCGGCGTTGGGAGATGTCACGGACCACGGCAAAAGTGACGGGCTCGCCGTCCAGGTCGAGCACGCTGAGGGTCACTTCGGCGGGAAACAGGCTGCCGTCCAGGCGCCGGTGGGTCCATTCGAAGCGTTGCACGCCCTTGGCGTTGGCGGCAGTCAACACGGCGTCGGCACGCTCCACCGAGGGCGTGCCGTCCTCCTGCAGCAGCGGCGACAGGTCCAGGGGGCTGATGTTTTTGAACGCCGCAGCGTCGCTGAAGCCGAAGGTGGCGAGCATGGCGGCGTTGGCCTGGCTGCTGAAACCATGCTGGTCGAGGATCCACACGGCGTCCGGTGAGCATTCGAACAGGCGCCGAAAACGGTCTTCGCTCAGCGCCAGCGACGCGCGCACCACGGCGTGGTCCGCGATCTGGCGCTTGAGCTCCAGGTTGCGCCGGCGAATCAGGCGCTGGCTGATGCCCACCTGTACCGCCAGCAAACCCAGCAGCACGATGGCGCCCAGGCACAACAAGGTCAGCGGCGATTGCCACGGCGCGCTCCACGGCGTGCCGTCGGTCATGGCCAGCAGGCTCGCCAGCAGGGCGGCCGTCATCACCAGGTAACGGGTGCCAGGGCAGCGCAGGAAATCATTGAGGGTTTTCTGGGTCATCGATGCCGGTCTGCCGAGTCAAGGTGTCGACTCCCTGTCGCGCGCGGCGCCAAGGCGGCACTGCAACCGTTCTATCGGTCGGAGGGCGCAAAGGTTGAGGGGCAGGGCAGGCAATCGGACGAGCTGCACGGCTGACCCGGCGGTCTGCACGGCGTGAGCCGCGCCACCTTGCAAAATGCACGGCAATAAAAGGTGGCGAAGCAGGTTTTAGCGCCCGTGCGCAGTTGGCTCGAACCCTGCAACGGTGCTTGGCAAGAACAGTCGGGGCGTTACCCCGAGGAGGTTGCCGTGAGTATCATCTGTCTGATCAAAGGTTGTGAATGGGCTGCATACCCTGCGCAAATGCTGGGCTCGGCATTGATGACCTGCGAGCGTTGCGAACGCTGCGGTGCCCTGCGTTACCACAGCCCTGTCGTCAACTGAATGACGGCAACATGAAAGGTCTGACAGCCAGGCCAAATTGACATGAATTCTGCCAGGCGCGACGGTACTCTCCAGTGCTTCCTTGTCTGATTCTGGATACCTTCGCGCATGCTTGCCCCCGCTGACGGTCTGCCCAGCCACAACCGTATTCCCGCTGTCATCGCCATCTCGCTTGCCGTGGGCATGGCCACCCTCGACTCGGCCATCGTCAACACTGCGCTGCCCACCCTGGCCAGCGGCATCGGCACCGATTCCGCCTCGGTCATCTGGGTGGTCAACGCCTACCAGCTGGCCATGGTCGCCACCATCCTGCCGTTCGCCTCGCTGGGCGAAGTGCTCGGCCACCGCCGCGTGTACCTGGGCGGGCTGCTGGTGTTCCTGCTGTCGTCGCTGGTGTGCGGCCTGGCCTGGTCGCTGCCGTCACTGGCCATTGCCCGGGTGGTGCAGGGCTTGGGCGCGGCGGCAATCATGAGCGTCAATACTGCGCTGATTCGTTTCATATACCCCTCGAAAATGCTGGGCCGGGGCATGGGCTACAACTCGCTGGTGGTGGGCCTTGCCTTCACCCTGGGGCCCACGGCAGCATCGGCGATCCTGGCGGTAACCAGCTGGCACTGGCTATTCCTCATCAACGTACCCCTGGGCGTGCTGGCTGCCGTCCTGGCCCAGCGCAACCTGCCGGAGGTCGAACGTGCCGGCCACGATTTCGACCGCGTGGCCGCAGTGCTCTGCGCAGGCTTGTTCGGCTTCCTGGTATTGGGCCTGGGCACCACCGTGCACGGCGCCAGCGGCCTGCTGACCGGCGTGGAACTGGCCGTGGCGCTGGCCTGTGGCACCCTGCTTATCCGCCGCCAAGCCGGTCACCCGGCGCCCATGCTGGCCCTGGACCTGTTCAGGCGGCCGCTGTTCGCGCTGTCTTCAGCCACCGCCATCTGCGCCTTCACCAGCCAAGGGCTGGCGTTCGTGGCGTTGCCGTTCCTGCTGCAAAGCGTACTGGGCCACAGCCAGGTGGCCACCGGCTTTCTCATGACCCCCTGGCCCGCCGTGGTGGCGCTTACCGCCCTGGTGGCCGGGCGCCTGGCTGACCGTTTCTCGCCCGGCCTGCTGGGCGGCATCGGCCTGTTGGCGCTGAGCCTGGGCATGGCCGCCCTGGCCTTGCTGGGCGAGGGTGCCAGCGCCTTCGACATCGGCTGGCGCATGGCCCTGTGCGGCGCCGGCTTCGGCTTCTTCCAGTCGCCCAACCTCAAGGCGCTGATGACCAGCGCCCCAGCCAGCCGCAGCGGCGGTGCCAGCGGCATCGTCGCCACCTCGCGGCTGCTGGGGCAAACCCTCGGCGCTTCGCTGGTGGCGCTGTGTTTCCATGCATCGCTGGGCAGCGGGCCTGCGTGGGCGTTGTGGCTGGGCTGCGGGTTTGCGCTGGTGGGCAGCGTGGCCAGCGGGGCGCGGGTGTGGCAGGTGGGGGGCGGCTTCCGCTAGGCTCTGTACGAAATGCATCCCAGCTCGACCATGCTGCGTTGAAAGCAGGCTCGTGCGCGAGTCCGATCGGAATGCTCATTTACAACCCGTAAAGTCGGGCGCGACCCCGGCCGTTCCTCGCCTGTTTTCGCCTTGCCTGGCCTTCGCTGGAACACATTTCATACAGACCCAAGGCCCGGTCAGACGCTGCCTTCGGTTTCGACAACCAGAATGCGCGCCACGCCCACCGGGTGCGCCACGTGCTCGGTGCCCACCGACGCATAGAAAATGTCCCCCGTCTGCAGCAACGCGGTGTGCTCCACGCCTGCTTCGCGGTAATGCATGTGCACTTGGCCGTCGAGCACCACGAATACTTCCTGGCCGTCGTTCACGTGCCACTTGTAGGGCTGGTCCGTCCAGTGCAGGCGGGTGGTGATGGTGCCGGTCATGGTGGCGATGTCGAGGGCGGCCCAAGGGCAGTCGCCGGTGAAGGTTTTCGGCTGGATGATTTTCATGGGGCGTTCGTCAGGGCCTTTTTGCGGGGAGCGCCGAGGATATCAAATGCAGAAGCGGCTGGGTGCTTTGCCCTGGGGGTCGGTTTCAACCTTTATATACGAGCTGAAACTATTTCGTGGGGTGATTCGGCAGATAAGGCGTGAGTATTTTTTCGCAGGCGTGTAATTATTGTGGGTCAGCTCTTGATTCTACAGAACGTGATTTTTACTTTGTAGTTTGAATGCGGTGTGTATCTGTAAGGGTTTTTAGCTCGATTTGTAGGAAATATTACTCTGCAGTGTAGGTCGCCTCTCGAATCCCCCTGAGGGGTAGTATTACTTAAAGCGTTGGCTTACTTTTCTGGCATCGCGGCCATCAAGGCAGGCACTCATTAGCCATGCCGAACTCCCTTTATAGGGCGGCAACATGGCTGTGCCTGATCGATAGTTGCTTTTTGTCACGAAGGGGAAACCGATGGCGTCGAACAGTTTTCAGAATGAAGTACCCAAGGCCCGCGTCAACATCAAGTTGGAGTTGCACACAGGCGGTGCGCAACGCAAGGTGGAACTGCCGCTCAAGCTCATGGTGATGGGTGACTACAGCAACGGCCGCGAGCAGCGGGCGCTGTCGGCGCGCAGCAAGGTGGACATCAACAAAAACAATTTCGACAGTGTGCTCGCGGAGTTCTCCCCTACGCTGAAAGTCAGCGTGGAAAACACCCTGCTGGGTGATGCGTCCGAAACGGTTGCAGAACTGAGCTTCAGCGCCATGAAAGACTTTGAGCCCGAGCAGGTCGCCAGGCAGATTCCCCAGTTGCGGGCATTGCTTGCCATGCGCAATCTGTTACGCGATCTCAAGTCCAATCTGTTGGATAACAGCACCTTTCGCCAAGAGTTTGAACGCATTCTACGCGATGACACATTAAGTAATGAACTGCGTGCCGAACTGGCACTGTTGGTGCCGCAAACGCCTCGCTAATTCATCGCTTCTGTTTTATAGGGAAATTCATCATGTCTGCAAGCCAAAACACGGCATCGGCCCGTGGCGCTGAAGTGTTGCCTGAAGAAAGTCAAAGTGTGTATGGCGGGTTGTTCGCGAAGATCAATCTGAGCCCGGTCGCCACCCTGGCAAACATCGAGGAGTTTCAGCATTCCGAGGCAATGGCGGAGGCCTCGGCTGACACGCGCGTAACCGCCGCGGTCAGTGTGTTCCTGGATTTGTTGAAGCAGTCGGCGCGCAAGGTCGAGCGT
The DNA here is from genome assembly GCF_056175065.1 of Pseudomonas sp. JC1203. NCBI lineage: Bacteria > Pseudomonadati > Pseudomonadota > Gammaproteobacteria > Pseudomonadales > Pseudomonadaceae > Pseudomonas > Pseudomonas sp. JC1203. Next base: position 8,498 of record NZ_JBWCAM010000036.1, on the reverse strand, counting down.
CTGGACAGGACCTTGCTGGACGAGCATATCGCCTTGCTGGACCGGCAGATCAGCCGCCAACTGGACGCGGTGATGCACCATGCCGATTTCCAGCAGGTGGAATCCACGTGGCGCGGGGTGAAGTCGCTGATCGACCAGACCGATTTTCGGCAGAACGTGCGCATCGAGCTGCTGGATATCAGCAAGGAACACCTGGTGCAGGACTTCGACGATGCCCCGGAAGTGGCCCAGAGTGGCCTGTACCAGCACACCTACATACAGGAATACGACACACCCGGTGGCGAGCCCATTGCCGCGGCCATCTCCAATTACGAGTTCGGCCGCGGCCCGCAGGACATCGCCTTGCTGCGCAACATCTCCAAGGTCGCCGCCGCCGCGCACATGCCGTTCATTGGCGCCGTGGGCCCCGGGTTCTTTGGCAAGCAGACCATGGAGGAGGTGGCTGCCATCAAGGACATCGGCAACTACTTCGATCGCGCCGAATACCTGAAATGGAAGGCCTTCCGCGACAGCGACGACGCCCGCTACGTCGGCCTGACCATGCCCCGTGTGCTGGGGCGCCTGCCGTATGGCCCGGACACGTTACCGGTGCGCAGCTTCAATTACGTGGAAAGCGTCAAGGGCCCCGACCACCACAAATACCTGTGGACCAACGCTTCGTTCGCCTTCGCCGCCAACATGGTCAAGAGCTTCATTGCCAACGGCTGGTGCGTGCAGATACGCGGGCCGCAATCGGGCGGGGCGGTCACCGACCTGCCTATTCACCTGTATGACCTGGGCACCGGCAACCAGGTGAAGATTCCCTCCGAGGTGATGATTCCGGAAACCCGTGAATTCGAATTCGCCAACCTCGGCTTCATCCCGCTTTCGTATTACAAGAATCGCGATTACGCCTGCTTCTTCTCGGCCAACTCCGCACAGAAACCGGCGTTGTTCGACACCGTCGATGCCACCGCCAACAGCCGTATCAACGCGCGGCTGCCCTACATCTTCCTGCTGTCGCGCATTGCCCATTACCTGAAGCTTATCCAGCGCGAAAACATCGGCACCACCAAGGATCGGCGCGTGCTGGAGCTGGAACTCAACCGCTGGGTGAGTGGCTTGGTGACCGAGATGACCGACCCCGCCGATGACCTGCAGGCCTCGCACCCATTGCGCGAGGCGCAGGTCACGGTCGAGGACATCGACGACAACCCCGGCTTTTTCCGGGTCAAGCTCTACGCCGTGCCGCACTTCCAGGTCGAGGGCATGGACGTCAACTTGTCGCTGGTTTCACAGATGCCCAAGGCCAAGGCCTGAGCGGGCCACAGGGAGAACACGCGATGAAGATCGACCGTCCTTTGTGGGCCGCGGGGGCTTTGCTGAGCCCGCAGCAATTTCAGCAGCAGGCGCGCTGGGAAGCCTGGACCAACGAATGCATTGCCCACCTGACGCTGACGTATCCCTGGGGCATTGGGGCGGCGACGTTTGACCTGGACGCGCTGCGCCTGGGCAAACTCAAGGCAAGCCAGCTGCGGTTGCGCCTGCCGGACGGCACGCTGATCGACTCCGATGCCGTCGACCCGCTGCCCCCGGCGCTGGACCTGGCGCAGCTGCTGCCTGCCGACGTGCTGGATGCAGTCGTCGTGGTGGCGCTGCCGCTGGAGCAGGCCAACGGCAATAATTGCGTGTTCGAGGGCACGCGGGTGGACCGGCCCATGCGCTACGTCCAGGGCTGGCGGCAGGTGCAGGACCTCTACGGTGACGACGTGCAAAGCGTGGGGGTGCTGGAGCAGGCGTTGAGCCTGCGCCTGGCCACGGATGACAACGCTGACTTTGTCACCACCCCGGTAGCCCGGCTGATGCGCGACGGCCAGCAGGGCTGGCTGCTGGACCCCGGCTACGTGCCGCCTCTGCTGAGCTTTGCCGCGCACCCCGGGCTGCTGACCCAGCTGCACAACCTGCTGACCCAATTGGCCGCCAAGCGCGTGCGGTTGATGGGCATGCGCCGCGAGAGCAACCAGCGCATGGCCGACTTCGCGGTGGCCGACGTGTCGCTGTTCTGGCTGCTCAATGCGCTCAATACCTACCAGCCGGTGCTGGCCGACCTCTGCGCGCACCCGGCGCGCCACCCTGAGCTGGTGTACCTGGAACTGGTCAAGCTGGCGGGCGGGCTGCTGACATTTTCCCTGGAACACGACGTCGATCAGTTGCCTGCCTACCGTCATGAGGCCCTTGGCAACGTGTTCCCGCCCTTGATGGCAACCATCTCGACCTTGCTGGAAGCCAGCCTGCCGTCAAGGGTGATTGCCCTGGCGCTGGAGCTGACCAGCGCCAACCGCTGGCAGGTAGCGCTAGACGATCCGCGCTTGCGCGAACCCGGTGGCGCGGACTTCTACCTGTCGGTGTGTTGCCGGCTGCCGGCGGCGCAATTGCAGAGCCAATTCCCGCGCCTGTGCAAGGCAGGCACGCCAGACGACGTCGACCACCTGGTCAACGCCGCCCTCGATGGCGTGCCGCTGCTACCCCTGGCGCATGTTCCCGCGGCCATTCCCCTGCGCCTGGAAAACCAGTACTTCGCCCTGGACCTCAACCATGCCAAGGGCCAGGCGGTACTGGCTGCAGGTGTCTGCGCCTTCTACATACCCAGCACGCTGGCGGACGCAAGGCTTGAACTGTTCGCGGTGCTACGCACATGAGCCTTCCAACCATGAAAGAGCCCGCCGCCACGGCCGTGCCTATCGATCAACTGCTGCAGGACAGCTACCTGCTGGTGGTGGAGTTGCAGCAAAGCGCGCCCTTGCACGATGCCGCGACCCTGCGCGAGCGCTGCATCACCCAGATCGACCGGGTACGGGCCGAGCTGGGTAGCGCAGGCGTCAGCCAGGCCAGCATCGACCACATCAGCCATGCCCACTGTGCCTTGCTGGATGAAACGGTATTGAGCATCGCCAAGGGCGAGGACCATGCCGCCTGGGCCAGCGAGCCCTTGCAGGCGCGGTTCTTCAGCCGGCACCAGGCCGGGGATTACCTGTATGAGTCGTTGCGCGAACTGCTGCGCCAACCCTCGGCCGACCCCTTGGTGCTGACGGTTTACCAGCGGGTGCTGACCCTGGGGTTTCGTGGCCGCTACCGCGAGGTCGACGTCCCCGAACGTGCGCAGTTGCTGGCGGCGTTGAACGCCCAGGTGCAGCCCATGCAGGTGCACTTGGCGTTGCCCTCCCAAGCGGGCGGAGCGGCCTGGTTCAGCGGCTGGTTCAATGCCTCGCCGCTGGCCCATTGCCTGGCCGCTGGCTTGCTTCTGGTCGCCGGCTGGTGGGCGCTGTCGTCCCTGCTTGGCAACCTGGTGAGCACGTTGCTGGTCGGTGTGGCCTGAGGTGCGGGGAATGACGCAGGCACCCAGGCGCACACTGTGGTTGTGGGCGGGCGCACTCCTGCTGGTGCTGTGGTTGATTGTGCCTTTGAGCGCGACGGCCAGCGCCGTGGCGGCGCTGGCAACGATCGTTGCGGTGGGTTGGGCCTGGCGGCGGGCAGGGCAGCGTGGCCAGGCTGAAGGGCTGGGTGTTGCCGAGCCCGGGTTGCCGCCAGCCGGGTACGGGCTACCCGTGGTGCTGGTGTGCGGCGACGGTTTGTCGCCGCTGTTTGCTGGCGCTTCCCTGCGTACCACCGCACAAGGCTGCTATGTACAGGTGGCCAAGGTCGAGCAGCTGCCTGCGGCAGTGGCGGGGCTGCAGGCGGTGCGGCCGGAGTGGGCAGGGCAGTTGAGCGTGATGTTCGTCGTCAACCCCGGCGAACATCAGGGCACCGATAGCGTCGCATGCCGGGTCCGCGCGTTCGTTCACCAGCTGCTGCTGGCGCGCAGGGCGGGCCATGAACTGCCACTGTTGCTCATCAGCCATGTCCCTGCCAGCCACGGCACGGGGGCATGGTTCAGTTGGGCGGCGGGCCAGGCCAGTATGCATGTGCGCGACGGCGGCGCTTGCACCGACCTGGGTGAGTGGCAACGACAGGCCACTACCCACCAGCAGGCGACTGCGCGGTTGCACGCCAGCGTGCAACTCAACAGCGCAGCCATGTGGCTGCATGCCCAGGTGCTTTCGTGTTTCACCGCCGCCCCCGGCGATACCGCGATGGTACGGCCCCTGGCGTGCGCCATCAGTCTGGTCGCTAGCGCACCACGGCTGCCAGCAAACCAGTGGCAACAATGGCTGCATGCCCGGGCCGGGCTGACAAAGGCCACGCCGGAGGTTGCAGGGGCTGCGCTGCCATTTCCCGACCCGCTGCTGCAGCTGTTGCCGGTTACCGCGCAAGGTTGGGCGAAGCGTCGCGCCGCCGTTGCCGCCGTATGGATGTTTACCCTGGCAGGCGCGGTAGCGCTGGGCAGTTCGGCCTGGCAGAACACCCTGTTGGCGCGGCAGGTCACCGATGACCTGCGCCGGCATGCCGCCGTCGCGCATGTTCCGCCAGGCAATGCAGCAGCGCGCCAGGAGCACCAGCAGGCGCTGGCTGCCCTGCGCCAGGACGCCGACCGCCTGGACCACAACTTCCGCCATGGCGCGCCCTGGGCGTTGGGCCTGGGCCTGTACCACGGCAACCGGCTGCGCCTGCCGGTACACGCGGTGGTCAATGCGCCTCCACCGCAGCTCGCCCCGGCACCCGTGCGGTTGGACAGCCTGTCGCTGTTCAGCATCGGCAGCGCCCAGCTCAAGCCCGAGTCCACCCAGGTGCTGGTCCAGGCGCTGGTTCACATCAAGGCCCAGCCTGGGTGGCTGATCGTGATTGCCGGGCATACCGATGCCTCGGGCAGCGCTGACACCAACCTGCTGCTGTCGCGCGCCCGTGCAGCCGCTGTCCGCGACTGGATGAAGGCCATGGGCGGCATCCCGGACAGCTGTTTCGCCGTCCAGGGCTTCGGCGCCAGCCAACCCATCGCCCGCAATGACACCGAACACGGGCGCACGGCCAACCGCCGCGTCGATATTCGCCTGGTGCCCGAAGCTGGGGCCTGCGCCCAGCTTGCAACGGCATCGGGCCTGCAAACCCAGTCGCATGTCGCGACATTTTGAGAAGGAGCTTTACATGGCTATTCCCGTTTACCTGTGGCTGAAAGACGACGGCGGCGCCGAGCTCAAGGGCTCTGTCGACGTGCAGAGCCGCGAGGGCAGCATCGAAGTGGTGGCCCAGGACCACAAGGTCTACATCCCCACCGACAACAACACCGGCAAGCTGACCGGCGCGCGTATCCACACGCCGTTCCTGTTCACCAAGGAGATCGATGCCAGCAGCCCATACCTCTACAAGGCGGTCAGCACGGGCCAGACCCTGAAAAGCGCCGAGTTCAAGTGGTACCGCATCGACGACGCGGGCCAGGAGGTGGAGTACTTCAACACCACCCTGGAGAACGTCAAGGTGGTGCAGGTAGCCCCCAAGATGCACGACGTGAAAGACCCGGCCAAGGAAAAGCACAACCACCTGGAAGAGATCGAACTGCGCTACGAGAAGATCACCTGGACCTATGTGGACGGCAACATCATCCACTCCGATTCCTGGAGTGAACGCCAGACCGGCTGAGGCCCATGAACCTGCCGGTGTGCAGGGTTGAGCGTCCGTTCGCGGGCGCTCAGCCAAGCACATCCCGCCTCGTGCGCCCCCGCCCGTCTCTATCCACAAGGAAGTACCCCATGGTACCCAGCGCCAGTCGTCTGCTCCGCCGCCTCAACCCCCATTGCGCCCAGGCCTTGAGCGCCGCGGCGTCGCTGTGCCAGAGCCGTGCCCATGGCTACATCACCGTCGAGCATTGGCTGCTCAAGCTGCTGGAGCAGGGGGAGGGCGACCTGACCCTGATCGCCCGGCGCCTTGAATGGGACATGGATACCCTGTGGCGCGGCCTGCTCGATCACCTCGACAGCCTGCCGCGCAGTGTCCAGGCCAAGCCGCAGCTGTGCCGCAAGCTTGAGCAGCTCATTCAGCAGGCCTGGCTGCGCGCGTCACTTGAAGACGGCAACGACTGCCTGCGCTCGGTGCACCTGCTGGGCGCACTGACGCAAATGCCGCAGTTGCTGGCCTGCCATGCCAGCTGGCCGCTGCTCAGCCTCGGCGAGACGCAGCTGGAACGCCTGGCGCCGCTGCTTCAGCAGTCAGTGGAACGGCCGGATTCGCCGGCCGAGCCAGTGGTTTCAGCTGGCGGCGATCGTGTAGCGCAGCCCGTGCTTGAACGCTTCACCCAGGACCTCACGGCCAAGGCGCGCCAGGGCGAGATAGACCCTGTGTTGGGCCGTGACAGCGAAATTCGCCAGGTCATCGACATCCTCAGCCGTCGGCGCAAGAACAACCCGTTGCTCGTGGGTGAGCCGGGCGTGGGCAAGACCGCGCTGGTCGAGGGCCTGGCCTTGCGCATCGCAGCCGGCACTGTGCCCGAGGCCCTCAAGGCGGTCAGCGTACGCACCCTGGACCTAGGCCTGTTGCAGGCTGGGGCAGGGGTGAAAGGCGAGTTCGAACAGCGCCTGAAGCAGGTCATCGAAGCCGTGCAACAGTCACCCTCGCCGGTGCTGCTGTTCATTGATGAAGCGCACACATTGATCGGTGCCGGCAACCAGGCCGGCGGTGCCGATGCCGCCAACCTGTTGAAACCTGCCCTGGCCCGGGGCGAGTTGCGCACCATCGCTGCCACGACCTGGTCGGAGTACAAACAGTACTTCGAGCGTGACGCCGCGCTGGAGCGTCGCTTCCAGCGCGTGGCCGTGGCGGAGCCCGATGACGCCGCTGCCAGCCTGATGCTGCGTGGCCTCAAGGCGCGCTACGCGCAGTACCACGGCGTGCACATTCTGGATGAAGCGGTGCAGGCTGCTGTCACCCTGTCCCGTCGCTACCTCACGGGGCGGCAACTGCCTGACAAGGCCGTCGACCTGCTGGACACCGCCAGCGCCCGCGTGCGCATGAGCCTGGACTGCGAACCCCAGGCATTGGTGGCGCTCAGCGCCCAGCGCCAGGCGTTGGCGCTGGAGCGCAGCGCATTGGAGGACGACGCGCAACTGACGGGCCAGGCCATCGCCGAACCACTGGCTGCGCTGGATGCGCGCGATGCCGGCCTGCTGCAGACGGCGCAGGCGCTTGAAGAACAATACCGCCAGGAGCTTGCCTTCACCACGCACCTGCTGGCCGCCCGCCAGCAGGTGCCAGCCGTTCCAGCGACCTGCGCCGCCCTGCAAGCGCAACTGCTGGCGGCCCAGGGCAACCAGCCGCTGGTGTCGCTGGACGTGGGCGTGCGCAACGTCGCCGAAGTCATTGCCGACTGGACCGGCATTCCCCTGGGCAGCCTGCTCAAGGATGAGCAGGCGAGCCTGCTGGCGCTGGAACGGCAGCTGGGCGAGCGTGTCATCGGCCAAGACCGCGCGCTGGCGGCGCTGGCGCAGCGCCTGCGCGCCGCCAGGACCGGCCTTGCCGCCGAACACGCGCCACTGGGGGTATTCCTGCTGGTGGGCAGCAGTGGCGTGGGCAAGACCGAGACTGCACTGGCCTTGGCCGATTGCCTGTTCGGTGGCGAGACATCGCTGGTTACCCTCAACCTGTCCGAGTACCAGGAGGCGCACACGGTCAGCCAGCTCAAGGGTTCACCGCCCGGCTATGTGGGCTACGGCCAGGGTGGCGTGCTGACCGAAGCCGTGCGCCAACGGCCCTACAGCGTGGTGCTGCTCGACGAGGTGGAAAAGGCCCACCGCGACGTGATCAATCTGTTCTACCAGGTGTTCGACCGCGGCTTCATGCGCGACGGCGAAGGCCGCGAGATCGACTTTCGCAACACCGTCATCGTCATGACCTCCAACCTGGGCAGCGATCATCTGCAAGGGTTGCTGGAACAGTACCCCGACGCCGATGACAGCACCTTGCACGCCTTGCTGCGCCCATGCCTGCGCGCGCATTTTCAGCCGGCGCTGCTGGCCCGTTTCCAGACCCTGGTCTACCGCCCCCTGGCAGCGCCTGCGCTGGCACGCATCGTCGCCATCAAGCTGGCCCAGGTCTCCAGGCGCCTGCACCGCCACTACGGCCTGGCCTGCCATATCGAGCCCGCGCTGGTCGACGCCCTGACCGTCGCCTGCCTGCTGCCCGACAGTGGCGCCCGCAACATCGACAGCCTGCTGAACCAGCAGATCCTGCCGGTGCTCAGCCAGCAATTGCTGCAACGCCAGGCCGCCCGCCAGCGTACCCGCGCGGTCACTCTCGGCCACTGCGACGTCGACGGCATCACCCTGCAATTCCACGACCTAGCCGCCCAGGAGGCCTGACCATGGCTGAAGCCCCACGCATCCTCTTCGACCACACCCGCCACCGCCTCAACATCAGCCAGCTGCAAGCGCCGTTGGACGTGCTGGCCTTTGCAGGCGAAGAGCGCCTCAGCCAGTGCTTCACCTACCGCATCGAATTCACCAGCCCGGTGCAGGACATCTCACCCGAACAGGTACTGCGCTGCGACGCCATTTTCCGCCTGTTCCCGTTGCCGGTGAAACCGCTGTACCGCGGCC
>NZ_JBWCAM010000035.1:0-22608 GCF_056175065.1 Pseudomonas sp. JC1203 | reverse complement strand
TTCAAGGGCAAGCGCAAGATCTGCGGCGGGCGCAGTGCGGTGCGGCGAGTGCTGTACATGTCGTGCTGGACAGTCATCCGCTACGACGCCTCGTTCAAGGCGCGCTACGAGGGGCTGCGCGATAAAGACAAGTGCGCAAAAGTGGCGCTGGTGGCGTGCATGCGGGTGCTGCTGATCCGGCTTAACGCCATGCTGCGCGAGGGCACAGCATGGCGGACGTAATTAACTGGGCAAGACAGTTGCTGCGACGCGAATGCGGATACCCCATGGACCGCGTCGCCTGCATCGCGGCCAAGGCCGGCTCCTACCACGTACGGCGTAGGAGCCGACTTTAGTCGCGATGCAGACGACGCCATTTCAAGACAGTTGCTGCTACGCGCCAGGTGGATGCTGGCCAGTGGCCCCCTGTCAAACCTACCAGTATCGCCCTCGGCGGCGCTTCTCTACGGTATGGCTAATCCCACACCGAGGGCATGCCATGCAATACCTCACGCACTACGACACCACCCGGCGTTTGCTGTGGGGGTATTTCGCCCCGCTTGCCGTGCCAAGTTTCACACCACAGTTGCTGGACGATGTGCAGGCCCACGAGCAATCGCTGGGCACCGCCGAAGGCCCGCTGCGCACCGGTGCCCATCAGCCGGTGGATTACTATGCCTGGGCGTCGCGAACGCCGGGCTATTTCAGCCTGGGCGGCGACCTGGCCCATTTCGTCGACTGCATCGAACAGCACGATCACGGGATGCTGCTGGCATACGCCACTCAGTGCGTGGATATCCTGCACCGACGCATCTCGCACTATGAGGCGTCGGCGCTGATTACCCTGGCGTTAGTGCAAGGCCCGGCGCTGGGCGGTGGGCTGGAAGCGGCGCTGGCCAACGATGTGCTGATTGCCGAGGAACAGGCCACCTTCGGCTTTCCGGAAATTCTGTTCAACCTGTTCCCCGGCATGGGCGGCTACAGCCTGCTGTGCCGGCGCATCGGCGTGCGCGCCACTGAAGCGATGATGAGTAGCGGCGCCAAGTACTCGGCCCAGGCCTGCCTGGCCATGGGCATTGTCGACCGGGTGGTGCCCACCGGCACGGGCGAGGCAGCGGTACACGCCTATGTAGAGGAAACCCGGGAGCACCATAACGGCCTTGCGGCTATACATGCCGCGCGGGGGACCGCCCAGCCCATTGGCCATGCGGAATTGTTGGCCATTACCGCCCAGTGGGTGGACGCGGCGCTGCGCCTGCGGCCAGCGAACCTGGCGCACATGAAGCACTTGGTACAACTGCAACGCACGCGCCTGGCGCGCCAGCCGTGACCGGCCGAAGGAGGCATCAACATGGTGGACTATGTATTTGGCTATACCGCCGAGGAGCTGGAGCGCCTGATGTTTCAGGCGCAGGTGCTGGAACCGTTCACCACGCGCCTGATCCAGCAGATGGGCATCGAGCCTGGCATGCGCGTGCTGGACCTTGGCTGCGGTGCCGGCGATGTGACCCTGTTGGTCAGCCAACGGGTGGGTGCCCAGGGGGCGGTTATCGGCATTGACCGCAGCGCCGACGCCATAACGCTGGCCCGCCACCGCGCCCTGCTGGCGGGATTGACGCAGGCAAGCTTTGTGACGGCCGAGATCGAGCAGTTCACCAGCGGCCAGCCATTTGATGCAGTGATTGGCCGTTACGTGATGGTGCACCAGGCCGATCCCGTGGCGTTCCTGCGCAAGGCGGCAGGATTTCTATGGCCGGGGGGCGTGATTGGCTTTCATGAAATTCTGATCATGGAGCCGATCGTTGAGTCCCATCCCGATGTTGCACTGTGGTACCAGGTGGGCCGTTGGTTCGTCGCCGCCCTGCGGGCTGGCGTGCCGTATTGCGATGTAGCAGCGCATATGATCGAGCATTTTGCCGATGCTGGACTGCCGCAGCCGGGGATGTTCTGCGAGCGCCCGGTGGGCGGTGGTGCGCAGTCGCCGTTCTATCGCTGGGCAGCGGAGGCCATTCGTGGCGTGATGCCCCACCTGGTGCGGCTTGGGGTGACGCGTGAAGCGGATGCCGATGTGGCCACTTTGGAGCACCGCTTGCGCAAGGACTGTGTGCAGGCCCGTGCGCAGCTGCTGGGCCCCACGCAAATCTGCGCCTGGACCCACGTGCCGTAGCAGCGGCCGCAGGCCGCGTCCGAACGCGCCGCGTTATCGTTGAAACACTGGCGGGCCAGACGCAGCCTTCGGCAGCTGCTACGCGAAATCCTGCGCGCACCGCACCTGTAGCAGCGGCCGCAGGCCGCGTCCGAACGCGCCGTGTATCCCTCGGAACACCGGGGGGCCAGACGCAGCCTTCGGCAGCTGCTACGCGAAATTCTGTGCGCACCGCACCTGTAGCAGCGGCCGCAGGCCGCGTCCGAACGCGCCGCGTATCCCTCGGAACACCGGGGGGCCAGACGCAGCCTTCGGCAGCTGCTACGCGAAATCCTGCGCGCACCGCACCTGTAGCAGCGGCCGCAGGCCGCGTCCGAACGCGCCGCGTTGTCGTTGAAATACCGGGGGGTCAGGGGCTGCCAGGCGACAGCAACAGGTTCGGCGCCTGGCGCTGGTAACCCTCTTCATCCAGGCGCAGGTCCAGTGGCAGGCTGGCAAGGTCGGCCGACAGCGCTTCGGCGCTGGCGTCGTGTTCCAGGTACAGCAGTTTCAGGTAGCTGCGGCAGTGCGGGCAGGTTTCGGCGCGCAACGGCGCTGCACCGGGGGCATGGCGGTCGGTGGCAAGGCTGGTGTACTGCAGGCCTTGGCTATGTTCGCAGTAGATGCACTTGACCCGCACCGCGTGCCATTCACACGCGCACAGCGAGCACACCAGGTAACGCAGGCCGTTGTGCGCGCCGCGATGGCGGACGACCCCGGCCATGGCCGGCGAGCCGCAGGCCGGGCATTGGTTCAGGTGCGGGCCAGGTGTAAGGGCCATGCCAGGCATGTCCAGCAGCCAATGGCTCCAGGCAGCCTGAAGGGAAGCGCCCAGGAACGGCGCCACGGCGGCAGGCACCGCGCTGTATTGCCCACTCAACAAACCCAGCGCCCACACTTTGCGCTGGTCGGCGCTGGCCGCCTGCAACTGCGCCAGTGCCTGCTGTACCGCAGGCTGCGCCGGCGGCGAATAGCGCAGCAGCAACGCGTCCAGCCACGGCTGCCAGGCCCCTTCGCGCACCAGGCTGTCGAACACCAGCGGCGGCAGGCCGTGCTGGTGGCACATCTGCAGGCGCTCGGGCGCAGGCGTCGGCGCGGCCGGTGGGTGGTCCAGCAGGCTTTGCTGCACCTGGCACAGGTCGCCGGCCAGGTGCAGGTATTCGCCCAGCGCATGCCCGGCCGCCAGGCTGTGCAGCCGTGCCGCGCGGTGGGTGAACAGCCCCTCCGGCGGCAGGCTGAACAACGGCGGCGCGCTGCTGGACGCGGCTATCTGTTGCGGTTCGAGGGTCCTGCTCAAGGTTTGCTCCTGGGGGGATGATCGGTGACCTTGTCGCCCGTCACCTCGCGGTACCACAACGCGTGGTGCTTGCGCGCCCACGCCCGGCTGACCCAGCCATGCAGCATGGCGTCTACCGAACCCTTGATCCAGATACCGGCGTAGATGTGCACGATAATGCTGGTCACCAGCACGAAGGCGGCAGCGGCATGGGCCAGCACCGCCAGGCGAATGCTGGTGATGCCGAACCACTGGCTGAAGTACACCCGCCAGATCACCACGCCACTCAACAGTAGCACCAGCATGCACGCCAGCAAGGTCCAGAACAGCAGCTTCTGCCCTGGGTTGTACTTGCCGATGGGTGGCACACCCTCCTCCTCGTTGAGCATCACCCGGTCGATGCGCTTGAGCCACAGCTTGTCGTTGTGAATGAAAAAGTTGGCCCGCCAGAAGCGAATCACCAGGCCCATGAACAGCACGAACATGGCCACGCCCATGAACGGGTGCAGGATGCGCGTCCACGGCCCGCCGCCGAACAGGTTGCTGAGCCAGAACAGCGCCGGGTGGAACAGCGCCAGGCCCGACAGCCCGGCCATGAAGAACAGGATCGCCACCAGCCAGTGGTTGGTGCGCTGGTTGGCGGTGTAGCGCAGGATCTGCTTGGGCATCATGGCCGGTCCTCCCCGCGTGGGTCGTAGGTGTGCACCGCCGGGTCGACCTGGTGCACGGCCGGGTCGACATGCGGTTCCTCATCTTCCTCGGTAAGCTGCGGGCCCACGCGCACGTAGTGGAAGAACCCGGCCAGCACCGCAGCGCCCATGGCCAACAGCGCCAGGGGTTTGCTCACGCCCTTCCACAGCCCCACCAGCGGGCTGATAGTGGGCTGGTTGGGCAGGCCGGCGTACAGCGAGGGCTGGTCGGCGTGGTGCAGCACGTACATCACGTGGGTGCCGCCGACACCGTCCGGGTCATACAGGCCGGCCTGTTCAAAGCCGCGGCTTTTCAGGTCGACGATGCGCTCGGCCGCGTGTTCCTTCATATCCGCCTTGCTGCCGAAGACAATAGCGCCCGTGGGGCAGGTCTTCACGCAGGCCGGCTCCAGCCCTACCGCCACGCGGTCCGAGCACAGTGTGCATTTGTAGGCCTTGTGGTCCTTCTGCGAGATGCGCGGAATGTTGAACGGGCAGCCGGTGATGCAATAGCCGCAGCCGATGCAGTGGTCCTGGTTGAAGTCGACGATGCCGTTGGCGTGCTTGATGATGGCCCCGGGGCTGGGGCAGGCCTTCAGGCAGCCGGGGTCGGCGCAGTGCATGCAGCCGTCCTTGCGGATCAGCCACTCCAGGTTGCCGCTGGCCGTGTTTTCGTGCTCGGTGAAGCGCATCACCGTCCAGCTTTCGGCCGTGAGGTCCATGGGGTTGTCGTAGGTGCCGTGGTTGTGGCCCACCTCGTCGCGCAGCTCGTTCCACTCCGAGCACGCCACCTGGCAGGCCTTGCAGCCGATGCACTTGGTGGTGTCGATGAGCTTGGCCACCTCTTCCAGCTGGCGCACCGACGAGGGCGGCGTGGTGGTGGCCGACTGCGCGAGAATGTCTTGAATGGCCATCTAGATTTTCTCCACGTTGACCAGGAACGACTTGGATTCCGGGGTCTGGGAATTGCCATCGCCGAGGAACGGCACCAGGGTGTTGGTGAGGAAACCGTGGCGCGTCACCCCGGTGAAGCCCCAGTGCAGCGGGATACCGATGTGGTGCACCACCTGGCCGTTCACCTGCAGCGGCCGGATGCGCTTGGTCACCACCGCCACCGCCTCGATGAAGCCGCGCTTGCAACTCACGCGCACGCGGTCGCCGGCCGCAATGCCCTTCTCACCCGCCAGCACCTCGCCGATCTCCACGAACTGCTCGGGCTGGGCAATGGCGTTGAGGCGGCAGTGCTTGCTCCAGAAGTGGAAATGCTCGGTGAGCCGGTAGCTGGTGGCCGCATACGGGTAGTCCTTGGCCTGGCCCAGCGAGTCCCACACCGAGTCGAAGATGCGCGCCGCCGGGTTGCTGATCACCTGCTTGTTGCCAGGGTGCAGCGGGTTGATGCCGATGGGCGTCTCGAACGGCTCGTAGTGCTCGGGGAATGGCCCCTCGTTCATCTTGTCCACGGCGAAGAAACGCGCCACGCCCTCGGGGTTCATGATGAACGGGTTCATGCCCGCTTCCGGCGGCACGTCAGCCTTGTAGTCGGGCACGTCGGTGCCGCCCCAGCTCTTGCCGTTCCACCACACCAGGCGTTTTTTCTCATCCCACGGCTTGCCCGCAGGGTCGGCCGAGGCGCGGTTGTAAAGGATGCGCCGGTTCATCGGCCACGCCCACGCCCAGCCCAAATGCTGCTTCATGCCGTAGGGGTCGCTGTTGTCGCGGCGGGCCATCTGGTTGCCCTGCTCGGTCCAGCTGCCGCAGAAAATCCAGCAGCCCGAGGCGGTGCTGCCGTCGTCCTTGAGCTGGGCGAAACCGGCCAGCTGGCTGCCGCCCTTCACGGCCGCGCCGGTGGCGTCGGTGAAGTCGGTGGTTGCCGAACCGTTCAGCTCTTTGGCCAGCTCTTCGGGCGAGGGCTCGTCGGGGATCTTGTACGGCCACGCCAGTTTCAGCAGCGGCTCGGCATACGCACCACCGTTGGCTTGATACATCGCCTTCAAACGCATGTACAGCGCACTCATGATCGACACGTCGGTGCGCACCTCGCCCGGCCCGTCGGCGCCCTTCCAGTGCCATTGCAGCCAGCGGCTGCTATTGACCAGGGAGCCGTCTTCCTCGGCGAAACAGGTAGTGGGCAGGCGAATCACTTCGGTCTGGATGGCGCCCGTATCAACGTCGTTGAACGGCCCCACCTTCTCCCAGAACTGCGAGGTTTCGGTGGCCAGCGGGTCCATCACCACCAGCCACTTCAGCTTGGCCAGAGCCTTCATCACCCGGTTCTTGTCGGGCAGCGCGGCGATGGGGTTGAAGCCCTGGCAGATGTAGCCGTTGACCTTGCCCTGGCCCATCAGGTCGAACATTTTCAGGATGTCGTAGTTGGGAATGTCCAGCTTCGGCAGCCAGTCGTAGCCCCAGTGGTTGTCGGCCGTGGCGTTGGCGCCGTACCAGGCCTTCATCAGGCTGACGTGGAACTTGCCGTAGTTTTGCCAGTAGGACAACTGCCCCGGCCGCAGCGGCTTCTGCGTGCGCTTGCTGATGAAGGCGTCGTAGTCCTGCTCGGCGTCCAGCCCCAGGGTGAGGTAGCCCGGCAACGAGTTGGACAGCAGCCCCAGGTCGGTCAACCCCTGGATATTGGAGTGCCCGCGCAGGGCATTGACGCCGCCGCCGGGCATGCCGACGTTGCCCAGCAGCAGCTGCACCATGGCCGCGCTGCGGATGATCTGCGAGCCGATGGAGTGCTGGGTCCAACCCAGGGCGTAGAGGATGGTCATGGTCTTGCCGGGCACCGCGCAGGTGGCGATCTCGTCCCAGATCTTGCGCATGGCATCCATGGGCATGCCGCAGGTCTGGCTGGCCAGCTCCAGTGTGTAGCGGCTGTAATGCTGCTTCATCAGCTGGTACACGCAGCGCGGGTCTTGCAGCGTCGGGTCGACCTTGGCGAAGCCGTCGTCGCCCAGCTCGTAGCCCCAGGTGGACTTGTCGGTGTAGGTGCGCTTGGCCGCGTCGTAGCCCGTGAACAGGCCGTCCTCGAAGCCGAAACCGGCCTTGACGATAAACGACACGTCGGTGTAATTGCGCACGTATTCGTGCTGGATTTTATCTTCGCTGAGCAGGAAGTTGATCAGCCCGCCCATGAAGGCGATGTCGCTGCCGGTGCGAATCGGCGCGTAATAATCAGCCACCGAGGCGGTGCGGGTGAAGCGTGGGTCCACCACGATCAGCCGCGCCTGGTTGTGCGCTTTGGCCTCGGTCACCCATTTGAACCCGCACGGGTGCGCCTCGGCCGCGTTGCCGCCCATCACCAGAATCAAGTTGGCGTTGCCTATGTCGGTCCATGTGTTGGTCATGGCACCGCGGCCGTACGTCGGGGCAAGACTTGCCACCGTCGGGCCGTGTCAGACACGCGCCTGGTTGTCGAACCCCAGCATGCCCAGGCTGCGCACCACCTTGTGGGTCAGGTAGCCTGCTTCGTTGGACGCAGCCGACGCTGCGAGGAAACCGGTAGTCAGCCAGCGGTTCACCGTCTGGCCCTTGTCGTTCTTCTCGACGAAGTTGGCGTCGCGGTCGGCTTTCATCAGCGCCGCCACGCGGTCCAGCGCCTCGTCCCAGCTCACCCGCGTCCATTCATGGCTGCCGGGCTTGCGCACCTGCGGGTATTGCAGGCGGTCGGGGCTGTGAATGAAGTCCAGCAAACCGGCGCCTTTGGGGCACAGCGTGCCGCGGTTCACCGGGTGGTCGGCGTCGCCTTCGATATGGATGATGTTTTGCGCAACGTTCTTCGCCGCGTCGCCCTGGCTGTACATGATCAGCCCGCAGCCCACCGAGCAATACGGGCAGGTGTTGCGGGTCTCTTTGGTGTGGGCCAGCTTGAAATGGCGAATCTGCTCGGCGAACGCCGGCGCCGGCGCCATGCCCAGCTCGCCGATGCTGGCGCCGGCAAGGCCAATGCCGGCGACCTTGAAGAACTGACGACGGTTGAGGTCCATCGTGCAACTCCTGGTTTGAGGGGTGTCAGGGTTAACGATAGACCTGAAAATGGGGGGAGGCGTTGCCGCCGGTCACCCCCACACCCGCCACCACTGCCCTTTCGCCGGCTGGCTGCGCGTCAGCACCGCAGGCATGTCCTTCAACTGCACCCACGCCTCATCCTGCCAATACAACACCTTCACCTCGCCTGCCTGCGTGCACATGGCCGACATCGCCGGCAGCGTGCCCGGGCCGCCCTGGCGCAGCTTGGGCACTACGTCCAGGGTCAACCACTGGCGCAGGGCGCGGTTTTCCGGCATTTGGCAGTGCAGGATCAACGCCAGCGCGCCGCTTTCGCTCACCAGCAGGTGCCTGGCCCATTGGCCGTCGGCCTTGATCCAGGTTTCGCGGTGCTGGTCGTCGTCGAGGCTGCGGATGCGCCGTTCGATCAAATGCACGCCCATCAACCGGCCCAGGTCGCGCAGGCACAGCCAGGGGTGGCCTTCGATCATCAGGGCGCGCAGCGGGATTTTATGGCGGAAGAAGGTGGTGGCGACGAAGGCGTCCATGGCGAAAGCTCCTTGCAGGTGAAGGGCTGCCACGGTTGTCGAGTGTTGGGGTGGCAGCTGCGTGCAGGTTGACGAACCGGGCTAGAGCCGGCAGGCCCGAAGGCCTCCCACACGCAGCTGCCATAACACTTATCTCAGGCAACGTTGCATGAAACAAGCGGTATGGTGCTGCAGTGTGCTAGCGCAGGTCGTCAAACCTGATCCCCGAGGCTTCGGAGACGGTGCGCAGGGTAAGGCTGCACCCGGTGAGTGGCAATCAAAGGAGTGTTAAGGGTTGTGTCGAGCCCCGTAGCAGCTGCCAAAGGCTGCGTCCGGCGATGGGCCTGCCTGACCGAGGCGCCCAGGACGCGGCCTCGCGGCCGCTGCTACGAGGCCCCGTGTATCGTCTATCGCGTCGCCTGCATCGCGGCCAAGGCCGGCTCCTACGACGGACGGCGTAGGAGCCGACTTTAGTCGCGATGCAGACGACGCCATTTCAAGACAGTTGCTTAGGGTAAGGAGGCCCACGGTGGCTGGCAACCGTGGGGTGTAAGGGGGTTACCGTGGGCAGGAAGTGTTAGTAGGTGTTCAAAGCCTATAGCAGCAACCTATCGGCTGCGGCTATAGGACGTGCGCTGAAGGCGCGGCCTTGGACAAAAAGCCAATCCGCTTCAGTAAGGGTTTAGCCGATTAACTCTATCAGGATATCGTCAACGTACACGCTCTTTATAAATCCTCCGCTAGTTGCCTCAATGCCGATTATGTCCGGACTGCGTGCAATGAATGTACCCGTTATCGATGCAAGTCCGGCGCTAGCGGAAATACTTGCGAACGATCCGGCACGCGACCGCAGCCACCCTGTAGCAACGCGATTGGCGTAATATGGCACGGCTGCAATTCTGGCCGTGACCCTATAGGTCGCACCTGGCTTCAATGTGGTGAACGATTTTTCGAATCCTAACGGGTTTGCGTATCCGCTGGTGAACACGTCACCGATTACGTAAGATCCCCCGTATTGCATCACGTTGCTGGGGTATTCGCTCCATCCATAAGGTTGACGATCCTCAAAATCGTAAAACTCACGCACCAGGTAGCTTCTGGTTATTACCGTGTACTGCTTCAGCGGAAACGTGAGTGCTGCCCCCTCCGACACGCCACCATCAAACGTCACCTTAAAGGCCAATGTAATCCTGGCATTATCCGCCAAGCCAGCCAACTGTGCTTTCGCGACCGTTAAGCTCAATCCGTTTTGAGCCTCTGCTGCCGTCACCTGGTGCCCTTCAAGCAACTTCAGGTCCAGGCCTGGGCCCGTCAGGGTAAGCCAAGCCCGCTGCCCCGCCGCGATAAACGGCCAGCGCCCAACCGTGACGTGCGCATCGCCTACCAGGCTTGGGATGTCCAACTCATCGTTGCCGTTGGCCTCGGCAATCAGCGGGGACGGCAACGCACTTTGCGCAATCGCCGACACCGTCAACGTCATCGGCACAGAAGTACCAATCGCCTCCCCGCCGCCATCACGAAACACCACATAGTCCACCACCACCTGCTTGCCCAGCGCCGCCGCAATAAACTCGCGCGGCACCGGCGCCTGTGCCTGCCCATCGGTGGTCACCGTCACCCATGGCACATACGAGGCTTGTGCGCCGGCCACCGTCCACAATCCGGCCAGCACATTGCCCACCTTGAGCCGTGTATCGGTCACCGTCAGCGTGGCGGTGTTTTCCTCATTGCTCGTACCCGGTTTGATCGGGTTCAGCGTAGTAACCGACGCCCCGGTCGCATCGCGCACCTGCGGCGCCGGCCACGGCTCGCCAACCGCCTGGCCGATGACGTCAATGCGCAGGTACTTGGACGGCTTGGCCGGCGCGGCCCCTGCCGCATCCTGCAGCAGATACGAAACATCCACATGGCCCCCGCCAAGGGCCGCCGCCTTGGCGTTGGGCACTGTGAATACCAACAATCCCGGCACGTTCCCTACCGTCAAGGTCTGTTCGAATGCCTCCGGCTGGCCCGTCGAGGTTTGCCCCTGCCAGCGAACCGTTACCTGGTCGCCCCGCACAAAGACTGGTGGGTAGGGATACACGTACACGAGCACGTCATTGGCGCCCAACTGCTCAAGCCGCAGCACGTTATTGGGGGCTTGCGGTACCTCTGGCGCTGGCAGTGCATTCGGGCTGGCGTGCACGTACACCAGCGTAATCACCGACCACGGTTGGCCCACGCTGTCCTCCGAGACGTTGTTGACCTGGTCATACACCCGGTAAAACACCATCAAATCCAGACCATCGCCACCCAGCGCGATGACTGCGGCGGTGATGTCGATATCGATGCTGGTTCCCACCTCGCTTGGGAGCACCGTCCGAGGCGGCAGCGCAAAACCGTTCCAGCGCAGATCGATGATGTCGTAGCTGGCCATGTAGGGGTATGGCCTGATGGTCACCTTGAAGCCCGCCTGGGCGTCCGCTTCGCTGACGCCGTCGGCAATGATGTGCGCCGGCAACACGGGGGCCGGGAGGTTCTGGTGTTGCGGGTCAGGACTGGGGTCAACGCCGCCGGGGCGGGTGAGCTTGATGCGATAAAGGCGGGGCGCCGAAGCTTCCGGGGCGCCCGCGACACGGGTCACGGTGTAGTGGATGGAGACGGTCTGGTCGGTACCCGGCGTGAACGCGCCGTAGGGGATGTGCAGGTCGACAGCGATATTGGGAATGACCACGATGTCGATGTGCACCTGGACGTTGTCGAAAAACACCCTGATTTCATCATTGCTGTTCATGTTGACGTAGGGGTCGACCACCACGTGCAAGCCGGTGATCGAGTTGACCAGGCCCACGCCGATGCCGCCCAGGGTGGCACTGATGTCGACCGAGGCGGGAATCCGCAAGTCTGGCACTGCCCGGGGGCTATTGGCGGCAACAAGCAGGGCTGGGCCGACCACGGTCGGTTGGCCAGGGATGATGGGGTGGATCAAGGGCAGGTTTTTTTGTAGCAGCGGGTTGAGGGGCATAAGCTGAAGCTCCGCGAATGGCTGGAGCGATGATTGGGCGCTTATGGTGGGTGGCGCACAACTGTAAGAACTGACAGATGGCCGGTGGCCATTGCCAGCGCAATGGCCTGCCGGCTGCGACTACGTCCTGGGGGATGCTCTGCCCGCGAAAGCCACACCGCGCAGCTCAGCCTGACGGCGGTGTATTGTTCGCGGGCAGAGCCCGCTCCCACCATGATGGTTGCGCCGTCGGTAAGTGGCATACTCGAGGAAGGGAGGACTGAGTGCCTCTAACATTTCAAAAGTAAGTAGATGCCAAGCCAACAGCCCGGGGGGTGTCAGGCAGGAAATAGACTAAGCGCCGCCCCTTCACAAATCATTTAAGGAAGTTTCGGTCTATACCCAGAGGCCCCATGCCTCTCCTCCATTGACACGGGACCAAGATAATCGACCGGCAGCCCAGGTCGCGCCCACCAAATACTTGTTTCGTATGGATTAGAAGCAAGATAGGCCCCAGTGTGGTGTCGAGCTTCTCCCACCCCTACAAATGAATAATGTAAACAGTTAAACATCTCATGACCAAAGCTTGTTTGGTAGGGGTCGAACACACTATTGCGCGGATCAGAGAGTACCCATGCGCGAGCCTCATTATACGTAAAGGTTTGCCCAGGCGGGTGCACGATTATTGAGTACACCCTAGAACACCTAACTGGATAACTGACTTGGGCACCAGTTGCATCTCTAGCAACAATCGTCGTCTGGCCATTTGCAACACTTGTAACCAGCCCAGTACTTGCATTAACTTCGGCAATCCGGGAATCCGCAGATGAGTAAATGATATTGCCGATGCCACCAGTTGCCTGACGCACTAGAGTTGTACCCTCCGGCGTGTAGGACGTTCTTCTCCACGGCGGAGAATAATTGGCATCCAAGTAAAGGTGCATTCCACTAATCATAGCGGTGCTACTGTCAATGCTCAACGCCGCCACCCGAGTCACCTCCCGATTTATCGATACCTGCCCGACCCCATACAGCGCTTTAGCCTCAAATACGTGCCATCCTATACTGAGAGAGGATACAGTTGAGTTCCAGTTTCCGTTCGCATCGACATTAACAGTTGCACCAGGAACACTATTGTTCAAAATTTGCACCTGCCTGCCCGGCGAAGCCGTACCAACTAAAGTGACGTTCGAATCAGTGGTGCTCTGGCCGTGAGGAACGCTGCCTCTTGAATCCCTAAGGTCAGTGATTGATGGACGCAAGTCCAGCAGTGTACGAACAACGTACTCACGGGTTGGAAAGTTTGACAGTTGATCCCCCCCTATCGCAACACGCACCTCCAGTTTCAGACTACTGCCATCTTTCAAGGTTTGCAGTCGGGCCAGAGGAACTGGTTGCACCACTCCACTCACGCTCGGCACCTGCAGGTTATCGGCCAACGTAATAACCGTGGCACTTCCATCCGCCAACGTCCCTCGGGCCTCTAGCCAATACCGCTGCGACGTATCAATAAACGGCCAAGCCCCTACCGTAGCCGTGGCATCTGCCGTCAGCGCCGATACATCCAGCTCATCCGTGCCCCCCGCTTCCGTGATATCCGGCCGCGGCAACGCCCCCTGCGCAATCGCCAGCACCATCAACGTCATCGGCACAGAAGTACCAATCGCCTCCCCGCCGCCATCACGAAACACCACATAGTCCACCACCACCTGCTTGCCCAGCGCCGCCGCAATAAACTCGCGCGGCACTGGCGCCTGCACGAACCCATCGGTGGTCACCGTCACCCATGGCACATACGAGGCTTGTGCGCCGGCCACCGTCCACAATCCGGCCAGCACATTGCCCACCTTGAGGCGCGCATCGGTCACCGTCAGCGTGGCGGTGTTTTCCTCATTGCTCGTACCCGGCTTGATCGGGCTCAACGTGGTCACCGACGCCCCCGTCGCATCGCGCACCTGCGGCGCCGGCCACGGCTCGCCAACCGCCTGGCCGATGACATCGATGCGCAGGTACTTGGACGGTTTGGCCGGCGCGGCCCCTGCCGCATCCTGCAGCAGATACGAAACATCCACATGGCCCCCGCCAAGGGCCACCGCCTTGGCGTTGGGTACCGTGAATACCAACAATCCCGGCACGTTCCCGACCGTCAAGGTCTGTTCGAATGCCTCCGGCTGGCCCGTCGAGGTTTGCCCCTGCCAGCGAGCCGTTACCTGGTCGCCCCGCACAAAGGCTGGCGGGTAGGGATACACGTACACGTGCACGTCATTGGTGCCCAACTGCTCCAGCCGCAACACGTCATTGGGGGCTTCCGGTACCTCTGGCACTGGCAGTGCATTGGGGTTGGCGTGCACGTACACCAGCGTAATCACCGACCACGGTTGGCCCACGCTGTCCTCCGAGACGTTGTTGACCTGGTCATACACCCGGTAAAACACCATCAAATCCAGACCATCGCCACCCAGCGCGATGACCGCGGCGGTGATGTCGATATCGATGCTGGTTCCCACCTCGCTTGGGAGCACCGTCCGAGGCGGTAGTGCAAAACCGTTCCAGCGCAGATCGATGATGTCGTAGCTGGCCATGTAGGGGTATGGCCTGATGGTGGCCTTGAAGCCCGCCTGGGCGTCCGCCTCGCTGACGCCGTCGGCAATGATGTGCGCCGGCAACACGGGAGCCAGCAGGTTCTGGTGTTGCGGGTCAGGACTGGGGTCGACGCCGCCGGGGCGGGTGAGCTTGATGCGATAAAGGCGGGGCACCGAAGCTTCCGGGGCGCCCGCGACACGGGTCACGGTGTAGTGGATGGAGACGGTCTGGTCGGTACCCGGCGTGAACGCGCCGTAGGGGATGTGCAGGTCGACAGCGATATTGGGAATGGCCACGGTGTCGATGTGCACCTGGACGTTGTCGAAAAACACCCTGATTTCATCATTGCTGTTCATGTTGACGTAGGGGTCGACCACCACGTGCAAGCCGGTGATCGAGTTGACCAGGCCCACGCCGATGCCGCCCAGGGTGGCACTGATGTCGACCGAGGCGGGAATCCGCAAGTCGGGCACTGCCCGGGGACTATTGGCGGCAACAAGCAGGGCTGTGCCGACCACGGTCGGCTGGCCGGGGATGATGGGGTGGATCAAGGGCAGGTTTTTTTGTAGCAATGGATTGAGGGACATAAGCTGAAGCTCCGCGAATGGCTGGAGCGATGATTGGGCGCTTATGGTGGGTGGCGCACAACTGTAAGAACTGACAGGTGCAGCTGACAACCCGATCCCGTAGCAGCTGCCGAAGGCTGCGTCAGCGGTGTAACAGGTGGACCGCAGGGCCCCGGACGCGGCCTTCGGCCGCTGCTACAGGGGCGCGTAACCTAGCCGCCGATCGCTTTGTCTGCATCGCGGCCAAGGTTGGCTCCTACCCCCACACCCGCCACCACTGCCCTCTCGCCGGCTGGCTGCGCGTCAGCACCGCGGGCATGTCCTTCAACTGCACCCACGCCTCATCCTGCCAATACAACACCTTCACCTCGCCTGCCTGCGTGCACATGGCCGACATCGCCGGCAGCGTGCCCGGGCCGCCCTGGCGCAGCTTGGGGACTACGTCCATGGTCAACCACTGGCGCAGCGCACGGTTTTCCGGCATTTGGCCGTGCAGGATCAAGGCCAGCGCGCCGCTTTCGCTCACCAGCAGGTGCCTGGCCCAGTGGCCGTCGGCCTTGATCCAGGTTTCCCGGTGCTGGTCGTCGTCGAGGCTGCGGATGCGCCGTTCGATCAAATGCACCCCCATCAACCGGCCCAGGTCGCGCAGGCACAGCCAGGGGTGGCCTTCGATCATCAGGGCGCGCAGCGGGATTTTATGGCGGAAGAATGTGGTGGCGACGAAGGCGTCCATGGCGAAAGCTCCTTGCAGGTGAAGGGCTGCCACGGTTGTTGAGTGTTGGGGTGGCAGCTGCGTGCAGGTTGACGAACCGGTGGCACCGGCAGGCCCGAAGGCCTCCCACACGCAGCTGCCATAGCACTTATCTCAGGCGTTGATGCCTGAAACAAGCGGTATGGTGCTGCGGTGTGCCATGCAGGTCGTCAAACCTGATCCCCGAGGCTTCGGAGACGGTGCGCAGGGTAAGGCTGCACCCGGTGAGTGGCAATCAAAGGAGTGTTAAGGGTTGTGTCGAGCCCGGCGTAGCAGCTGCCGAAGGCTGCGTCAGCGGTTTAACAGTTGGCTACGCGTTGGGTCCGGACGCAGCCTGCGGCAGCTGCTACGAAGTTAGCAGTTGCGCCAGGCGATGAAGTTCGGCGCCCCCTCTAATTGGCTGGCTGTTGAGCAAATTCGTAGCAATATCAGTAATCGCTGCAAAAAAATACTTGCCACGGACCCATTTCTGAATAGTTAGTCTTACTGCTCACAAAATCCCCCCCTGCCTAGAAACGACAGTTTCCCGGAGGCGATTGAGCGATGAGGTAAGAACGGACCGCCGTTATCGCCGTATAGGAAGGCGCTGCCAAGAAAGCTACAAGCACGCATGAAATGAAAGTATTGGCTGCCTGTAACTTCTGACAGGTTACACCCACTCTGGATGACTTCAAAATGAAGCAGGTATTGCATTCCGCATGCCTACTTCATGTTGAAAGGGAAACTGTCATGTCTAAGAAAGCACATTCCAAAGCGGATCTAGGCACCATTCAATGGACCGACACGGGTGGGCCGGCGCATACCACTACCGGGGCGTGGTGGCATAGCGAAAATTTATGGCACGTGCGCAGCCCCTATCCCACCAAGGCGGTACCGGGGGAGTTTATCTTCGATATTCCCGCTCCATACGGCGACTTCTCAGGCACCGCTCAAATCCCGGAAGATACGATTGTTTATAGCTGGTTTGACAATGGAGGTGTGCGCTGGTCTTTTGTAGCAAACGGCGAAATCAGGTACGTGATTGAAGCAGACCAAGCCAGTACCGCAGAATTCAACTTCACGCTCAAGAACCGCAAAGTAATTACGGGAAGTTTTAATTTAATGCAAACACCGTTAGAACGACGGGAGCCCACCGAGGCAGCGCGCAAGCGGCTGTTGGAAAAATCGGCGCAAAGCAAGCCCTGAGGCATGCACATCGGATGGCATCTGCTGTGCTGAACCGTCTTCATCACTTCCACTGATGCCCGCTATCGACACCCTCCATTTCAACCCGGGCATGGCGCCTTCGTAAAATGGCGCCATACCCGAATGGAGGGCCCCCACATGAAATACCTGATCGCACTCGCACTGTCCGTACTGGCCGCTTTCAGCTCCTTCACCCACGCCGCCGAGGCGGCGCCGGTGCAGGCCGCCGTGCAAACCCAGGCCAGCGACAGCTATGACTACTCCCAGGACCTGGACATTGCCAAGGTGGTGCGCATGAACACCGCGCCTGGCAACCAGTGTGGCCCGGTGCAGGGCCACATGACTTACATCGACAGCAAGGGCGTGCAGCACGAACTGAACTACACCCGCCTGGGCGATAGTTGCGACAAGGGCTGATCAGCGCGCCGCCAGCCGTGCACACAGCCGGCTGACACACACCGAGCCCACCACCGCCAAAATGATCGGCACCAGGAAGTCGTGCTCGATGCGGGTGAACTCCACCACCAGCACGATGGCCGTGAGCGGCATGCTCATGGATGACGACAGGAATGCGGCGGCGCCAACGATGGCGAACGCGCCCAGGGGCACGCCGGGCCACAGCAGGTTCCAGCCGCCGCCCAGCATCACTGCCAGCAAGGCGCCGCACGCCAAGGCTGGGGTCAACAGCCCACCTTCGGCACCCGCACGCAGGCTGCTGCTGGTGACCACCAGTTTGGCCAGCAACAATACCGCCGCCAGGCCGATGGTGAGTTGGTCATCGAAGCCCAATTGCGCCGGCCCCTTGCCGTTGCCCAGCACCTGCGGCAGGTAGATGGCCAGGCAGCCGATCAGGGTGAAGTTGACCAGCGACAGCACCGGCAGTTGCCAGCCGCGCGCGGCGCGCCCGCGAGCGGCACCGGTCAAACGCGTGAAACCGTAAGCCGCCAGGCCGAACAACGGCCCGCACAGCACGGCCCAAGTGATCAAGCCAGGGCTGACAACGAACGCCGGCACCGTGTACTGCGCTTCCGCACCCAGCCCCAGCCAGGCCACCGACGCGCCGATGGCCGAGGTGGCCAAGGCGATGATTGCCTCCCGCCAGGCGAATTTTGCCAACAACACTTCCAGCACAAACACCGCACCGCCCAACGGCACGTTGTACACCGCCGCCAACCCCGCGCCAGCGCCGCAGGCGATCATCAGCCGGCGGGTGTCGCTGTCCAGGCCGCTCCAGCGCGCGAGACGGTCGGCAATCAGCGAGCCCAGTTCGCGCGGCGCCACTTCGCGGCCAAGCGGCGAGCCCAGGGCCACGGTGACGATTTGCAGCAGCACGTGGGCCAGGGTGGCCTTGGCGGGCATGCGCGCCTCGGCGTTGCTGACCGCTTGCTTGATGCTGACCAGGGGTTTGCCAAAGCGGTACAGCAGGTACCAGCCCAGCCCGGCGACCAGGCCGCACAGCGCCAGGGCGGCCACCCGGCGCTCGGGCGCGGCGGCGGTTACGCCAAACAGAAAGCTTTCATGGCCTACCAGGTGGTCCTGGCTGTAGCCGTAGGCCAGGTGCTGGATGCCGTGCAACAGCAACGCCAGCAGCATGCCGCCCAGGCCGGCACCGAGGCCGGTGAGCAGCACCACGAAGACCAGCGCGGTGGTGGCGCGCACGGGAGACCGGGTGGCCAGGGGTGTTTCAGGCAACGACATGCAGGGCTCCAGCCGTGTAGGGATGCCGTTGATGGTAGCGGGCACGGTGGTGGGCGCCTACGGCTGGGGCGGTTATTGGGAGCTGGGCGGTATAGGTTGTCCGTTGGCCGGCGTCAGGGCCTGGACGCAGCCTGCGGCAGCTGCTACGGGAACGCGGCGGGGGCGATTGTTACCTGATTTGGAAAACAGACTTACGACCTGCGACCTAGCGTCGCACCCTAGCCGTTGGTAGAGTAGCGCCGGATTGAAAGAACCTGTAAGGAACGCCTCATGCTTCGTCTCGTCGCCTACGCACTGCTGCTGTTGATTTCGTGCGGCATTGCCGTCGATCATCGCCGCGAGTACCGCCGCGGTCAGGCCCGTCGCCGGGCGCTGGTGGCTTCGCAGCACACCCGCGCGCAAGACTGACCCTACTGCAACGACGCCTGCCCACCCGGCAATACCGCCCGCAGATGGCTGATCAGCACTTTGATCTTGGCATCCAGGTAGCGCCGGTTGGTGTACACCGCATAGACGTTCAGGCACTGCAAGCGATACTGCGGCAACAGCCGCACCAGGCTGCCACTGTCGATGCCTTTCTGCGCCGAGAACACCGGCAGCGAGCCTATGCCCATCCCTGACTCTATCGCCTCGATCATGGCGTCGCCCATGTTCACCTGGAAAGCCGACGGCCCCAGGTTGATGCGCTGCACGTCCTCATCGCCATGAAACTCCCACTGGTTGGAAGCGCTGCTGGGGTTCACCAGCCGCAGGCATTCGTGGCCCTGCAACGCCTGGGGCGTGGCCGGCGCGCCATGGCGGGCGATGTAACCAGGGGAGGCACACAGCACGCTGTAGGACTGGCCGATGCGCTGGCTGACGTAGCCCGAGTCGGGCAGTTGCGGGGCCAGCACGATGGCGACGTCTATGCCCTCCTCTATCAGGTCCGGCATGCGGTTGGCCATGGTCAGCTCGAAGCTGACGTCGGGGTATTGCTGGCGGTAGTCGGCAATGGCCGGCACCACGTAGTGGCGGCCCACGCCCATCATCGAATGCACGCGCAGGCGGCCGCTGGGGCGCAGCTGGGTGTCACCGGCTTCCACTTCGGCTTCGTCGACGTGGGCGATGATCTGTTCGCAGCGGGCCAGGTAGCGCTGGCCCACTTCGGTGAGGGCGACGTGGCGGGTGCTGCGGTTCAGCAGCCGGGCGCGCAGGTGCGTCTCCAGCGCGGCGACGCTGCGCGAGACGGTGGCCACGGCCACGTTCAGTTGTTTGGCGGCATGGCTGAAACTGCCAGCCTCGGCGACGCAGACGAAGGTGCGCATGTTTTGCAGAGTGTCCATCGAATGCCTCTTGGATGGTGAAGCTGCAATTGTCACACACAGATGCGGAATGATTATTCCGCAGGATGAAAAGGCTATTCGCCCGGAACGAAAAATTGTGCTGGCCCTTCCCGGGCTTCGCCCGGTCCCACAGGTTGAACCCTGTAGGACCGGGCGAAGCCCGGGAAGCAGTCACCTCGACAATCAGATGCCGTCGCGGGCGATGTCCATGGCGAAGTAGGTGAAGATCAGGTCGGCACCGGCGCGCTTGATGGCGCCCAGGCTTTCACGCACCACGCGGGCTTCGTCGATGGCACCGGCCTGGGCACCGAACTTGATCATGGCGTATTCGCCACTCACCTGGTAGGCGGTCAGCGGCAGGCGCGAGGCTTCGCGAATGTCGCGGATGATGTCCAGGTACGCACCGGCCGGCTTGACCATGATGGCGTCAGCGCCTTCGTGCTCGTCCATCAGCGATTCGCGCACGGCTTCGCGGCGGTTCATCGGGTTCATCTGGTAGGCCTTGCGGTCACCCTTGAGCGCCGAGCCGCCGGCTTCGCGGAACGGGCCGTACAGGGCCGAGGCGAACTTGGTGGAATAGGCCATGATCGAGGTGTCGATGAAGCCTGCCGCGTCCAGGGCGCTGCGGATGGCCTGCACCTGCCCGTCCATGGCTGCCGACGGCGAGATGAAGTCGGCACCGGCGCGCGCGGCGGCAACGGCCTGCTTGCCCAGGTTGCGCAGGGTGGCGTCGTTGTCCACGCCGTGGTCGCACAGCACGCCGCAGTGGCCGTGGGAGGTGTACTCGCAGAAGCAGGTGTCGGCCATCACGATCATTTCCGGCACGGTGTCCTTGCAGATGCGCGCGATGCGCGACACCAGGCCGTTCTCTTGCCAGGTGTCACTGCCGTCGGCGTCCAGCTTGTGCGACACGCCGAAGGTCATCACCGACTTGATGCCGGCACGGGCGTAGCGCTCGATCTCGCCGGCCAGTTTCGATTCGGGGATGCGCGCCACGCCGGGCATGCTGGTGATGGGCACGAAGTCATCGATTTCTTCCTCGACGAAAATCGGCAGCACCAGGTCGTCCAGGCTGAACTCGGTTTCCTGGAACAGCGAACGGAGGTTCTCGGAACGCCGCAGGCGCCGTGGACGAGCGATAGGGAACTGGGACATCGGAAATCCTGTGTTGAAGATGACAATTCAGTGCGTCAGATTATGCCTGTCCGGCGTTCAGGACAAATCGGCTTTGACAATGCATTCTTGCAGCTATTGTAACAGTGCCTTCCAGGGCTTCGCATTCATCAAGGGAACCATCATGGCCAAGCTGCGCGTAGGGGTGATTTTCGGGGGCCGTTCGGCCGAGCATGAAGTGTCGCTGCAGTCGGCACGCAACATCGTCGAGGCGCTGGACCGCGAACGCTTCGAACCGGTGCTGATCGGCATCGACAAGGACGGCCAGTGGCACCTCAACGATGCGTCCAACTACCTGCTGAACCAGGAAGACCCGGCGCTGATCGCCCTCAACCGCTCCAACCGCGAGCTGGCTTTGGTGCCCGGCAAGGCCCAGCACCAGCTGGTGGAAACCGGCGCCTCGCCCTTGGCGCACATCGACGTGATCTTCCCGGTGGTGCACGGCACCCAGGGCGAGGACGGCTGCCTGCAGGGGCTGCTGCGCATGGCCGACCTGCCCTTCGTGGGCTCGGACGTGCTGGGCTCGGCGGTGTGCATGGACAAGGACGTCAGCAAGCGGCTGCTGCGCGACGCCGGGCTGGCCATCACCCCCTTCATCAGCCTCAACCGCGCCACCGCCCGCCGCCGTACCTTCGCCCAGGTGCAGGCCGAGCTGGGGCTGCCGCTGTTCGTCAAGCCGGCGAACCTGGGCTCGTCGGTGGGCGTGAGCAAGGTCGAGGACGAAGCCGGTTACTGGCAGGCCGTGGAACTGGCCCTGGCCTTTGATGAGAAGGTGCTGGTGGAGGCCGCGGTCAAGGGCCGCGAAATAGAATGCGCGGTGCTGGGCAACGATGAGCCGCTGGCCAGCGGCTGCGGCGAGATCGTGGTCAAGGGCGGCTTCTATTCCTACGACAGCAAGTACATAGACGGCGACGCGGCGCAGGTGCTGGTGCCGGCGGATATTCCCGCCGCTGCCAGCGAGCGCATCCGCGAACTGGCCGTGGAAGCGTTCCAGGTGTTGGGCTGCAGCGGGCTGGCGCGGGTGGACGTGTTCCTGACCGACAGCGGCGAGGTGATCATCAACGAGCTCAACACCCTGCCCGGCTTTACCCGCATCAGCATGTACCCGCAGCTGTGGCTGGCGGCGGGCATGACGTATACGGAGCTGGTGAGCCGGTTGATTGAATTGGCCTTGGAGCGGCATGGGCGGCGCAGTGGGTTGAAATCGAGCCGGTAGGAGCCACGGGGCGGCCATCCGCCTTGGTCGCGATGCACACACCGCAAATGAACCTGCCATGCGACCGGCGTCGTGGCCATCGCGGCCAAGGCCGGCTCCTACCGCCCACCGTGGTAGGAGCCGACCTTGGTCGCGATACATACACCGCAAATGAACCTGCCATGCGATCAGCATCGCGGCCATCGCGGCCAAGGCCGGCTCCTACCGCCCACCGTGGTAGGAGCCGACCTTGGTCGCGATGCAGCCGCCGCGACTGAACCTGCCATGCGACCAGCGTCGCGGCCATCGCGGCCAAGGCCGGCTCCTACCGCCGACCGGGGTAGGAGCCGACCTTGGTCGCGATGCAGCCACCGCGAATGAACCTGCCATCCGACCGGCGTCGCGGCCATCGCGACCAAGGCCGGCTCCTACCGCCAACCGTGGTAGGAGCCGACCTTGGTCGCGATGCAGCCACCGCAAATGAACCTGCCATGCAATCAGCGTCGCGGCCATCG
>NZ_JBWCAM010000034.1:14031-26772 GCF_056175065.1 Pseudomonas sp. JC1203 | reverse complement strand
GCTGTTGGGGCCTAAAAAGCTCGCTGGCAAGCCAGCTCCCACAAGGTAGCCGCAGCCACGGGAATTATTTGGGCTGCTTGGCCAGCCAGGCCTTCATTTGCGCGATCTCGGCGTCCTGCGCCTTGATGATGCCTTCGGCCAGCTTGCGGATTTCCGGGTCCTTGCCGTACTTGAGTTCGGTCTTGGCCATGTCCACCGCGCCCTGGTGATGGGGCAGCATGCCCTGCACGAACAGCACGTCGGGGTTGTCGCTGGTGGCGTTCATGTTCATGTCCGCCGACATGCCGTGGGCAGCATGCTGGTATTCGGCTTTCATGGCCGCGTTGTCATCGGCGTAGGCAGCGCCGCACAGGGTGGTGGCGAGCATGAAACTCAAGAGTTTGATCACGGTGTGCTCCTGCTGGTCGAAAAGGTGCAGGGTAGACCTTGCCATGGGGGGAAGGTCAAGGCCAGGTGTACACCCTGCAACAGCGTTCCGACACTCTGCCAGCCACCCAACAACCCAGCCACCGAAAAACACCCGCAAACCCTGCCCCAGAGCCCTGGCACGCTCGCTGCATTAGCCGTTCCCGGCGCGTCCCACCACGCACAAGGAACCCCCATGAGTGCCTCGAGCTACGAACACCTGCAGCAGCGCTTTGCCCCCATCTTCTCCCGCATCAAAGACACCGCCGTGGCCCGCGAGCAGCAACGCCAGCTGGCCCATGACGCCGTGGCCTGGTTGCGCGCGGCCGGCTTTGGCGCGTTGCGCGTGCCGGTTGCCCATGGCGGCCTGGGCGCCACCTTGCCGCAGCTGTTCCAGTTGCTGATCGAGCTGGGCGCGGCCGACTCCAACCTGCCGCAGATCGTGCGCGCGCACTTCGGTTTCGTCGAAGGCCGGCTGTCCAGCCGCGACGCCGAGTCCCAGGCCTATTGGCTGCCCAAGGCGGCCGAGGGCGAACTATGGGGCGCAGCCATGGCCGAGCGGACCGACACCTCGCGCAATTCGGTGACCTTGAGCGCCGTGGAGCCAGGCAACCGCGCTGCCGGCTGGCAGCTGGACGGCGAGAAGTATTATTGCACCGGCACCCTCTATGCCGACTGGATCGCCGCGGTGGCTGTGGACGGCGACGACTTTGTCAGCGTCGCCGTGCCCACCGATGCCCCCGGCGTCACTGTCGAAGATGACTGGGACGGCTTTGGCCAGCGTCTGACCGGCAGTGGCACCACGCGTTTCAAGGCGGTGAAGGTGCCCGACCAGCACGTGGTGCGGCGCTTCAAGAAGGACGAACTGCGCGCCGAATCCTACCTCAGCGCCTTCTACCAGCTGTTCCACCTGGCCACGTTGGCCGGCATCGCCGACGCCGTGCTGCACGACGCCAGCGAGTTCGTCCGTGGCCGTACCCGCGGCTTCGGCATTCCTGGCCAGTCCAGCCCCAAGGACGACCCACTGGTGCAACGGGTGATCGGCCGGCTGTCGAGCCTGGCCTACGCCGCGCGCACCCAGGTGCTGGCGGTGGCCCAAGTGCTGCAGGATGTGCACGAGGCGGAGCAGGGCGCGCGCGAAACCGACGCGCATTACACCGAGGCCGAGGTCCGCGCCTACCAGGCCCAGCAGATCGTGCTGGAACAGGTGCTGGAGGCCACCACGCTGCTGTTCGAAGTGGGCGGCGCCTCGGCCACCAGCGCCACCCGGCGCTTCGACCGCCACTGGCGCAACGCCCGCACCCTGGCCTCGCACAACCCGGCCATCTACCGCGAGCGGGCGCTGGGCAACTACTACCTCAACGGCATCACCCCGCATGCCGCCTGGCGCAGCCTGCAGGCCGAAGAGGCCGCGCACGACGAAGCCAGCGCGGTGTGAACGGCGACTTTCATTGATTGCAAAAAAAGGATCACCCATGCGTTACCGCCAACTGGGCAACAGCGACATCAACGTCAGCGTGCTGGGCCTGGGCACCATGACCTGGGGCCATCAGAACAGCGAGGCCGATGCCCACCAGCAGATCGACCTGGCACTGGCCGAAGGCATCAACCTGATCGACACCGCCGAAATGTACCCCACGCCCACCCGTGCCGAGACCTGGCGCACCACCGAGCGCTACATCGGCAGTTGGCTGGCCGCCAGTGGCCGGCGCGCCGACGTGGTGCTGGCGAGCAAGGTGGTGGGACCGTCGCGTGATGGCCAGGCACATATTCGCGACGGCCTGACCCGCCATGACCGGCACAACATCGTCGAAGCCCTGGACGGTAGCCTCAAGCGCTTGAACACCGACTACCTGGACCTGTACCAATTGCATTGGCCGGACCGCACCACCAATATTTTCGGCCAGCGCGAATACCCCTACGTCGACGACAGCCACAGCGTGGCCATCGAGGAAACCCTGGCGGTGCTGGCCGAGCAGGTGCAGGCCGGCAAGATCCGCCACATCGGCGTGTCCAACGAAACCCCGTGGGGCGTGGCCGAGTTTCTCAAGCAAAGCGAACGCCTGGGCCTGCCGCGCATCGTCAGCATCCAGAACCCCTACAGCCTGCTCAACCGCTTGTACGAAGGCGGGCTCTCGGAGTTCAGCCACCGCGAAGGCGTCAGCCTGCTGGCCTATTCGCCGCTGGCCTTCGGTGCCCTCACCGGCAAATACCTGGGTGGCGCGCGGCCCGAGGGTTCGCGCCTGTCGGCGGTGTACCGCACCTTCAACCGCTATGACAGCGCCGCGGCCCAGGAAGCCATCGCCGGCTACGTAGGCATCGCCCTGGAGCACGGCCTGACCCCGGCGCAACTGGCCCTGGCCTACCTGCTCGACAAGCCCTTTGTGGCCAGCGCGCTCACCGGCCAGACCAGCCTGGCACAGCTGCGCGACAACCTGAGTGCGCTGGACGTGGCCCTGAGCGCCGAGGTCAAGGCGCAGGTGCAGGCTATCCACCAACGCATCCCCAATCCGGCCCCGTGAGCGGCCAGGCAAAGGAGTAAAGGCAGTGCCCAAGCAACTGCACGTCAACCTGTTCGAAATGAACTGCGTCAGCCACATCGTCCATGGCCTGTGGGTGCACCCGGAGAACAACCGCCACCGTTTCAATGACCTCGACTACTGGACCGAACTGGCCCAGTTGCTGGAGCACGGCACCTTCGACGGCGTGTTCCTGGCGGATGTGATCGGCACCTACGACCGCTTCCGCGACGGCCCGGAAACCGCGCTGCGCGAAGCCATGCAGATCCCCAGCAACGACCCGCTGCTGGTGATTCCGGCCATGGCCGGGGTGACCCGCAACCTGGGTTTCGGCGCCACTTTTTCCACCACCTACGAACCGCCGTTCGCCTTCGCCCGGCGCATGAGCACCCTCGACCACCTGACCAAGGGGCGGGTAGGGTGGAACATTGTCACCTCGTACCTGCCCAACGCAGCGCGCAACTTCGGCCATGCCACCGAGGTGGTGCACGACCACCGCTACGAGATCGCCGACGAATACCTGGACGTGCTCTACAAGCTGTGGGAAGGCTCGTGGGACGACGACGCGGTGGTGCAGGACCGCGAGCGTCGGGTGTACACCGACCCCAGCAAGGTGCGCTACATCGACCACGTCGGCGAGCACTTCAAGGTGGCCGGCCCGCACCTGTGCCAGCCGTCGCGGCAGCGCACGCCGGTGCTGTTCCAGGCCACCGGCTCGCCGGCCGGCATCGAGTTCGCCGGGCGCCATGCCGAGGTGGTGTTCACCGGCGGCGAGGACACTGCGGCGGTGCGCGCCAACATCCACGCCATGCGCCAGAAGGCCATTGCCCATGAGCGCGACCCGGCGGGGCTTAAGTTCATCGTCATGGCCGGGGTGATCGTGGGGCGCACGGACGAGGAGGTCAGCCGCAAGCTCGACAGCTACCGCCAATTGATGAGCGTCGAGGCGTCGCTGGTGCACGCCCAGGCAGCCGTGGACTTGACCGCTTACCCGCGCGACACCTTGATCAGCGATTTGATCGAGCGCCAGGTCAAGGGCTGGGAAACCCTGCGGCGCTACGTACCGTCGACCACGGTGGGCACGGTGCTGGCGCGGCTGGAGGGTTTCAATCGCGAGCGCTTCTTCGTTGCCGGCACGCCGACCGTGGTGGCCGACCAGATCGAGAAATGGCTGGACGAGGACGGCATCGACGGCATCAACCTGCGTCAGTACCTGACCTTCGAAACCGCCCGCGACTTCATTGAACTGGTGGTGCCGGAACTGCGGCGGCGCGGGCGTTTCCGCGAGCGCTACAACGACGGCGAAACCCTGCGCGAACGCCTGTTCGGCGCCGGCAACGCGCGCCTGCCCGGCGACCACTTCGGCGCCCGCTACCGCAACCCGGCCACCCTGCGCGAACCGGCGCAGCCGCTGCGCTTCTCGGTCCCGTAGCAGCTGCCGCAGGCTGCGTCCGGCGGGGGGCCTGGGTGCCCCTGTACGCGGCGTGCTTCGACGGTGTGGTGGGAGCGGGCTTGCCAGCGAGCTGTTGGGGCCCTAAAAACTCGCTGGCAAGCCCGCTCCCACAAAGACAGTTGCTGCTACAGGTGCTATGTGCGCAGGACTTCGCGTAGCCGCGTAGCAGCAACTGTCTTGAAAGGGCGTCGTCTGCATCGCGACTGAAGTCGGCTACTACGCCGCGCCGTTGCGGTTCAGCCACTGGGCCATGGCTGTATCTTCCAGGGCATATTCACCGCGGTTGGCCTTCCACACCAGCTCCTTGTCGCGCAGCACGTCCAGGGCTTTCTGCACATTGGGTGTGGTCGCGTTGGCAGCCTGCTGGGCCTGTTCCAGCCGGCGGTTGACGTCGACGAAGGTCTGTTCGGCAAAGGGCGCGAAAGGCTGCTGGCCCACGGCGCGCTCGGCCATCACCCCCAGCACGGCCTGCTGCAGCGGCGAAAGGTCGTTGTAGGCGCTTTCATAATCGCTCCACACGCCCGCCTGGTGGTTGAGCGCGCCCGTACGCAGCAGCTCGCCAAGGTTGCTGGCTTCGCCCAGGCCCACGCTGACCTCGGTCAGCAGCTTGCCGAGCATCTCCGGGCGGCGCCCGACGAGTTGGAACGCGTACGCCAGGTCATCCACCTTGAACTGGTTGCTGGTCGCCAGCCGCTGGTTCCATACCTGCGTGACGAATGCGACGAAGTCGTCCCCCAGCAGCGGAAACGGGGTAATGGTCGCGCCATAGAACGGCTGCTTGCTTTTGAGTACCAGGTTGGCCAGCTTGTCGCGGCTGGAGCCGGTGAACACCAGGCGCAAGCCGTCAGGGCGGTTGCCACGGTTGAGCTGGTCGCGCGCCGCCTTCAGCGCGAACATGGCGTTGATGCCGCTGTCACTGTTGAGGGCGTGCTGGGCCTCGTCGATGATCAGCACGATCAACTTCCCCGAGACTTCATGCAGCACCTCCAGTGCCCTGGCCAGGGTGGTGCCGGTTGGCAGGCGCGGTTTGGTGAAGTCCCGGCATAAAAACGCGCCTAACGCCGCTCGGTCAAAGCCGTCTCCACTCGCCGGCCCAGCCACCCCACCACCAGCAACGCCAGCCCGCACGCGCCCAGCAGCCATCCCATCGCCGCCCCGAACCCGGCCAGGAAGGTGCCGCCGCGCTGGGCAACCACTGTCACTACCGCCAACCCCAGCGCGCCTCCCAGGTTGTGCAGGGTCCAGCATGCGCCCATGGCCATGGCACCGTCGTGTTCAGGCACCGAGGCCAACGCGGCCATGGTCGACGGGCCCAGGATGCAGCCCCAGCCAAAGCCCATGCAGGCGAACGCCGCCAACACCTGCCACCAGCCGCTGTGGGCGCTGAACCCTGCCTGCAACGCTGCCGACAGGGCCAGGGCGGCGAAGCCCACCAGCATTACCCGCTGCGGCCCGTGGCGGTCCGCCCAACGCCCGGCCAGTGGCGACACCGCCGCCATCACCGCGGTCACCGGAAACAGCAGCCAGCCGCTGGCGGCGCTGCCCATCTGACGCACCAGGCCCAGGTACAACGGCATCAGCAGGAACGCCGCGCAGTAGAAGAAAGCCAGCAATGCGTTGGCGCTGGCGGCAGCGACGAACTGCGGGTTGCTGAACAGCGCCAGGCGCAGCAACGGCTGCGCCGCGCGCCGCTCGATGGTGACGAACAGTACCAGCAGGGCCAGCGCCGCCAGCAGCAATGTCAGTGTGGGCCACGCGCCCCAGCCCCATTGCCCGCCATGGGTAATGACCAGCAACAGGCACGGTAGCGCCAACATCCACACCAGCAGCCCGGCCACGTCCAACCGCCCACCCGCGGTTCCCCGTGACTCGGCCACGTGCCCACGGCACAGGGCGAATGCCAGCGCGGTCAACGGCACGTTCAGCAGGAACACCCAGCGCCAGCCCAGGCAAGCCACCAGCCAACCGCCCAGCACCGGCCCCAGCGCCAGGCCCAGGCCATTGGCGGCAAACAGCAGGCCCAGCGCCCTGCCGCGTTGCTGCTCGGGAAAGGCCTGGCCGACCAGCGTCGCCGAGGTGGTGTACAGCACGGCGCAGGCCAGGCCCTGCAAGAACCGCCAGCCAACCAGCACCTGCAGCCGCGTCGCAAGCCCGGCGCCCAGCGATGCCAGGGCGAATACCAGCATGGCCAGGTACAGCGCCTTGCGCCGCCCGTGCACGTCGGCCAGGCGGCCGGCAGCCACCATGAACGTCGACAGCGCCATGACGAACACCGACACCGTCCACTGCACCTGGCCGACACTGGCGGCGAAGTGTGCCTGCAGGGCAGGGATGGCAGTGTTGACGATGGTGAAGTCCAGGCAGCCGAGAAAGCTGGCGATGGCAATGCCGGCCAAGGCCAGCCAGCGGTGGTGGGGCAGGGTGCTCATGGGCGGTCAGCCTCGGGAAAAGAATTGACTCTACCTGCGAGCTAGAGGCTGCAGTTGAGCGAAAAAATCACTACATTTGAGCGCTTGGGTCATTAATCACAGGAAGTGCAGCCGATGCTGTCCATCGAAGGTTTCACCGGCATACGCGCCTTCGTGCAAACCGTGGAGTCCGGCAGCTTCAGCGCTGCGGCGCGGCAGTTGGGGCAGTCGCCGTCCAGCGTCGGCAAGGCGATCGCCCGCCTTGAGCAGCGCCTCGACGTGCGCCTGTTCCAGCGCACCACGCGGCGCCTGGCGCTGACCGACGAAGGCGCGGCCTACCACGACAGTTGCCTGCGCGCCCTGCGTGAACTGGACCGGGCCCAGGCCAGCCTCGCCGAGCGCCGCAGCGTGCCCAGCGGCTGCCTGCGCATCGCCCTGCCGGTGTTGCTGGGCCGCCACTGGATAGCGCCACTGTTGCTGCAGTGGGCCAGTGAGTACCCGGCACTGGAGATCGAGGCGGTGTTCGCCAACCAGCCGGTGGACTTCGCCGACGACGGTTTCGACTTGGCCGTGCGCATCGGCGCGCTGGACGACAGCCCCAGCCTGGTAGCCCGGGCCATCGGCAGCCAGCGGCTGGTGGCCTGCGCTGCGCCGCACTATCTGCAGCGGCACCCGCCACCGGCGACGTTGGCGCAACTGGCTGACCATGCCTGTGTGGGCGTGCTGCGCGATGGCCGCGTTGAACCGTGGCGCTTCAATAGCGGCCCGGCGAGCATCAGGGCGCGGCTGCGCCTCAGCGACCGCGAGGCCGTGGCGGCGGCGGCCAAGGCCGGGCTTGGCATTGCGCAGCTGCCGCACTGGCTGGTGGCCGAGCCGTTGGCCACGGGCGAACTGCTGCCTGTGCTGGCCGGGTTCGAGCCGCCGTCGCTGCCCATCCATGTGGTGTGGCCCGCCTCCCGCGCCCTCACGGCCCGGGTGCGCATGGTGGTGGATGCGTTGGTAGGGGCGGCGTTGCCGGGGCGCTGATACCGCTCGGTCGGCCGGCGATGCACAAGGTTAATGCGGGGGAGTAATGTAGGGCTCCCAGGCTCCGGCCAGTCGGTCATGAGCCACGTGCAGACGGAGTGATCATGGCCACTCGACGCAAAGTACCGGGTATCAAAGACTACGACGGCCCCGCTGGCGGCTGGGGCGCGCTGAAGGCCACCGCCACGGCGGTGCGCGAACAGATGGACACGCTGAAGGCGCCGCTTACGCTGCTGCGCACCAACCAGCCGGATGGCTTCGACTGCCCCGGCTGCGCCTGGCCCGACAAGGAACACCGCTCCACCTTCCAGTTCTGTGAAAACGGCGCCAAGGCCGTGACCTGGGAAGCCACCAACAAGCGCGTCACCCCCGACTTCTTCGCCAGCCACCCGGTCTCGGCGCTGCTGCGCCGCTCCGACTACGAGCTGGAAGACCTCGGCCGCCTGACCCACCCCCTGGTCTACGACCGCGCCAGCGACACCTACCAGCCCATCGAATGGGATGCCGCGTTCGCCCGCATCGGCGAGCTATTGCGTGGTTTGAAACCCGACGAAGTCGAGTTCTATACCTCGGGCCGTGCCTCCAACGAAGCGGCCTATCTGTGGCAGCTGTACGCCCGTGAACTGGGCACCAACAACTTCCCCGACTGCTCGAACATGTGCCACGAGGCCACCAGCGTCGGCCTGCCGCGCTCCATCGGCATGGGCAAGGGCTCGGTGTCGCTGGAGGATTTCGACGTCATCGAGCTGATCATATCCATCGGCCACAACCCCGGCACCAATCACCCGCGCATGATGGGCACGCTGCACGAAGCCTCGCGGCGCAAGGTGCCGATCATGGTGCTCAACCCGCTGCGCGAGCGCGCCCTGGAGCGGTTCGCCGACCCGCAAAGCATGGTCGAAATGGCCACCTACGGTTCCACGCGCATCGCCTCCACCTACCTGCAGGTGAAGGCCGGTGGCGACGCCGCGGCCATCAAGGGGGTGATGAAGGCGCTGCTGGAAATGGAGGACAGCCTTGGTCAGGTGCTCGACCATGCCTTTATCCAGGAGCACACCCACGGCTTCGAGGCGCTGAAAGCCGACCTGCTGGCGACCGAATGGCCAGACATCGAACACGCCAGCGGCCTGCTGCAGGATGACATGCAGAAAGTCGCCGCCGCCTACGCAAAATCCAATGCCACCATCGTCACCTACGGCATGGGCGTCACCCAGCACAACGAAGGCACCGCCAATGTGCGGCTGATCTGCGACCTGCTGATGCTGCGTGGCAACCTTGGCAAGCCCGGTGCCGGCATCTGCCCGTTGCGGGGCCACTCCAACGTGCAGGGCAACCGCACCGTGGGCATCACCGAGAAACCTTCGGCCAGTTTCCTCGCCAGGCTGGAGCAGGTGTTCGGCTTCAAGCCGCCTGCCGGCCATGGCCACGACGCGGTGCAAACCATGCAGGCGATGATCGCCGGCACTGCCAAGGCACTGTTGTGCCTGGGCGGCAACTTCGCCGTGGCGCTGCCGGACCCGGCCCAGTGCTTCCCGGCCATGGGCCGCCTGGACCTGGCCGTGCACGTGGGCACCAAGCTCAACCGCAGCCACCTGCTGGTGTCGAAGCAAACCTTCCTGTTCCCGTGCCTGGGCCGCACCGAGCTGGATGTACAAAACGGCCTGGCCCAGGCCATCACCGTCGAAGACTCCATGTCCATGGTCCACGCCTCGGCGGGCAAGCTGGCGCCGGCCTCGGAGTTCCTGTTGTCGGAGCCGGCCATCGTCGCCGGCATGGCCTGCGCCACGCTGCCCGCCAGCAAGGTGGCCTGGCAGGCGCTTGCCGCCGACTACGACAGGATCCGCGACCTGATCGAGCAGACCATCCCCGGCTTCGACAACTACAACGCGCGCATCCGCGTGCCCGGCGGTTTCCGCATGCCGCTGCCGGCCACTGAGCGCAAGTGGCTGACCCCTTCCGGCAAGGCCGAGTTCTTCGTGTTCCCCGGCTTGCACGAAGACATGGTGGTGGAGGGCGCCGACGTGCTGCGCTTGATCACCCTGCGCAGCCACGACCAGTACAACACCACTATCTACGCCCTGGATGACCGTTACCGCGGCGTGTTCGGGCGCCGTGACGTGCTGTTCATGAGCCAGGCTGACCTGGACTCGCGCGGGCTGGCCCATGGCGACCTGGTGGACATAGAAACGGTGACCGAGGGGCGGCGGATGCGCTACGAGAAGATCACCGCCATCGAATACAAGATCGCCCCCGGGTCGGTGGGGGCCTATTATCCCGAGGCCAATTCGCTGGTGCCGCTGGACTACATCGACAAGGACAGCGGCACGCCGTCGTACAAGTCGGTGCCGGTACGGGTGATGCGTTCGGAATTCGCCAGCCAGGCGCAGGTGTGAGACCGGCTGGCGCCCAGCCGGTCTGCTGTGGTGTCAGAACGCGAGCGAGGTCTGCACGTACAGGGTGCGCGGCTCGCCCACGTACTTGCCCTTGTTGTTGTCGTCGTAGGAGCGCGTGAAGTATTCGTGGTTGAAGATGTTCTTCACGCCCACGGCCACGTTCAGGTTTGACAGCTGCGGGCCGAAGTCATAGCCGGCGCGGGTGTTGAACAGCACGTAGCCGGGGATCTTGCCGGTGCTGCCGTCGGCGCTCTCGGTGCTGGTGTTGGCGTTGTCGGCGAACTGGCCGCTCTGGTAGCTGCTGTCCAGGTTGAGCTTCCACGGCCCCTCGGTGTAGCCCACGCCCAGGGTGCCTTTGTGGCGGG
This sequence comes from Pseudomonas sp. JC1203, assembly GCF_056175065.1. NCBI lineage: Bacteria > Pseudomonadati > Pseudomonadota > Gammaproteobacteria > Pseudomonadales > Pseudomonadaceae > Pseudomonas > Pseudomonas sp. JC1203. The sequence continues at coordinate 16,203 of NZ_JBWCAM010000034.1, read as the reverse complement.
ACGAGAACGGCACGCGGTTGCCCTGGTTGTCGCCGCTTTCGCGGATGGTGGCGTCGACGTAGGCGTAGGTGGCGTACACATCGAACCCGGCCAGCGCCGGGCTCAGGCCGTCCAGCGCGTAGTTGACGCTGGTCTCGATGCCCTGGTGGCGAGTCTTGCCGCGCGCGATCACGGTGTCGTTGGTCTGGTTGCTGTCGTACTGGTTGTTGAAGTTGATCAGGAACGCGCCGATTTCCGCGCGCAGGTTGCCGTTGTCGTAACGCGTCCCCAGCTCCCAGGTGCGCGCCTTCTCGGGCTTCACTTCACCGTCGGCCACGCGGTTGGGCATCTGGCTGTATTGCACGCTGCCGAACGAGCCTTCGGTGTTGGCGTACAGGTTCCAGTTTTCGGTCACGTGGTACATCACGTTCAACGCCGGCAGCGCGGTGTTGTAGTCGCCCTTGTAGTTGACGTGGGTGAGGTTGTTGGCCTGCTCGGACTTGATCATCTCGTAGCGAATGCCGGGGGTGAAGGTCCACTGGCCGATGTCGATGCGGTCATCGATGAAGAACGCGTTGGCCTCGGTGCCGCCACGGGTGTCGCGGTCGTTGGTGCTGTCGGTGGTAGGCAACTGGTTGGCGGCAATCGGCGTGCGGTAGCGCAGTTCGTGCCCGGCTTCGTTGATGTAGCGGTAGCCGATGCCCACTTCGTGGGCGCTATTGCCCAGGTCGAAGCCCTGGGAGAAGCGCGTTTCCAGGCCCCGTACCCAGTACTGGCGCGGCGACAGCGACAGGAACGAGCCCTGGTCCAGGTAGCCGCTGCGCAAGGTCTTGGTGAAGAAACTGTTGACGGTGAATTCGCGTCGGTCCTGCTGGTAGCGGTAGCCGACGTTGACCATGGTGCGGCGGCCCCAGAACTTGTCGTTCTGGCGGGTGGACTGGTACGGGTCGGCCTTGTAGTCGGCGCTGCTCAGGCCGCCGGGCATGTCCGCTTCGCCTTCGTAGTACTGGGCTTCGGCGTTGAGGCTGTTGGCCTCGTCGATCTGGTATTTGCCTTTCAGGATCAGGTCGTCGATCTGCGTGTCGCTGTGCTCTCGCCAGTCGCCGCCACGGGTGCCCGAATACAACAGCGCGCCGCCCAGGCCGTTGTCGGCGGTGCCGCCGGCGAGCAGGTTGCCGGTGGTCTTGAAACCATCGTGGCTGGACGACGGGCTGGTCTCGGTCTGGAAACCGCCCTTCACGGTAGGCGCGTCGGGGATGGCGCGGGTGACGAAGTTGACGATGCCGCCGACGTTCTGCGGGCCGTAGCGCACCGCGCCGCCGCCACGCACCACGTCCACCGCATCCATGTTGCCCATGCTGACCGGCGCGAACGACAACTGCGGCTGGCCGTACGGCGCGAAGGGCACTGGAATGCCATCCATCAGCACCGTGGAGCGGGTGGCCAGGCGCGGGTTGAGCCCGCGGATGCCGAAGTTCAGCGCCATGTCATGGCTGCCGGTGCCGTTGTTGTCCGGCGCGTTCACCCCGGGAATACGGTTGAGCACCTCGCGCGCGCTGGTGGCCCCGGTGCGTTCGAACTCCTCACGGCGTACCACGTCACGCGCGCCGGGGTGCTCGAACACGTTGGCCTGCTCGGCCGCCCCCAGCCAGTCGCCCACCACGGCCGAGGCGCCCAGTTCCAGCGGCGCCGGTGCTGGCGGGTTGGCGGTGGTTACCGGCTGCAGGCTGAACGCGTTGTCGCCCTCGGCGCGGGCGTGCAGGCCGCTGCCTTCGAGCAGCCGTGCCAGGCCCTGTTCGGGGGTGTAGTTGCCTTCCAGGCCTTGGCTTTGCGCGCCTTGGGTGAGTTGCGAACCGAATGAAATCAGCACGCCGGATTCGCGGCCGAACTGGTTGAGGGCGGCTTCCAGGGTGGTGGCGGGGATGTGGTAACTGCGGGGTTTGCTGTCGGCGGCCAGCGCGTAGGGGACGGTGGTCAGGCCCAGGCTGGCGCCTAGCAGCAGGTGGCGCATGGAGCGGGTGAGGGGGGTGAGGCGGGAAGACATTCGGGGCGTCCTTCAGCGAGGCGTTCGAGGGTGGTTACCCTCTCTGTCACTCGACGGAGGGAAAACGGCTCATGGTTGTTAAAAAAAATGTTTCATCGCTTCTGGCCCGCCTGTTGACCTGCTCCTGACCTGGCTTTTGATCTGGCTTT
>NZ_JBWCAM010000034.1:0-14021 GCF_056175065.1 Pseudomonas sp. JC1203 | reverse complement strand
CTTGATTGTATGCCCCGTAAAGCGCCCGGGCCGACTGGAGGCGTCGATCAACGGGCTGCCCGAAGGGCCGAGGCCGCAGGCCGAAGAGACGGTAACCCGCAGGCTTCTATAGCGGGTGCCGTCTGCCCGTTGAGCGACGCCGGAAGGAGGGGACCCGTAGCGCAGCGTAGGGCCCAAGCAGGGGCAAGCGTTTTTTGCTTACTTTTTTTGGCGTCTGAAAAAAAGTGAGTCGGCGTAAGGCCGAAAAGGTGATTGTGCATCGCCCATCGAAAATGGATATGTTCACGATAGCCGGATCCTGCTTCTGACAGTTTTGGACATATCCATTTTCGCGGGGAGACCACCGACCGTTTCGCCCTTACGGCGAGTAACTTTTTGGCAGTCGCCCGGTGTGCCGGCCCAGCCAAAAAGTCACCAAAAAGGGCTCGCCCCAGCTTGGGCCCTCCGCTTTGCTACGGGTCCCCTCCCTCCGGCGTCGCCCAGGCGGCAAAACGGCCCCCGCTAACAAAGCGGGCGGGCTGCCGTTTCCTTCGGCTACGCCGAAGGGCCCTGCGGGCTGCCGCCTGGTCAACGCCTCCAGTCGGCCCTAGCGCTTAACGGGGCCAAGATCACAAGCCAGATCAAGATCACAGGCCAGATCAAAATCAAAAGCAGATCAAAGGCTTGCCGCTCAGGCGGCTTCCACACTCACCCAATATCGCGTGAACCTTCGCACTTTCACAGGTAGCGCCACCCCCAACAAATCAAGAACCCGCTCGGTATCCCCCAACGGATAACTCCCCGAAATCCGCAAATCGGCCACACTGGCCGCACAGCGCAACTCCCCCCGCCGGTAGCGCCCCAGCTCCTCAAGAAAATCGCCCAAGCGCATATGCGCCACCACCAGCATCCCCTCCACCCAGGCGCCCGCGCCCGGGTCCAGCAGGGCGGGGGCGCGCCAGGTTTGTTGGTCGAACTCCACCTGGTGGCCAGCCTCAAGCACCAGCGGGTAACCGCGCAGGGCGTTCGGGCGCAGTTCCACCTTGCCGTCCAGCACCGCCAGGCGCGTGCGCCCGGGCAGTTGGCGGACATTGAAGCGGGCTGCCTGGGCGGCGAGGGTGCCTTGGGCGGTGAGCACCTGCAGTGGTTGTGGCGCCGCCGTGCTGCCCAGCAGTATTTCGCCCTCCAGCAGGCGCACTTGCCGCAGGCTGGCGCTGAAGCTGACGTCCACTGCGCTGGCGGTGTTGAGGTGCAGTTGGCTGCCATCGCTGAAGGTCTGCGAGCGGCGTTGGCCCACCGGGCTGCGGTAATCGGCCAGCAGGGGCGGCATCAGGTCCTGTTGGCGCAGGGTGAAGGCTGCCGTGGCGCCAACGCCCAGCAGCAGCGCCAGCTTCAGGGCGCGGCGGCGGCTGGCCAGTTGCGGGGCGCCCAGGGCGGCGTGCAGCAACGGTGAGGCCACGCCGTTCAGGCGCTGGTTTACCCGCTGAATGTGCTCCCAGGCGCGAAGGTGGTCGGCATCTGCTGCCAGCCATTGCTGCCAGGCATGCTCACGGGCGGCGCTAGGCGCCGCTTCCTGGCGCTCGATCAGCCATTGCACGGCCTGTTCGGCGACCCGGCTGGGGATGTTCGGGGCGCTGTTCACAGGGCGAAGTAGCAGCGCAGCGCCGCTTTTTGCAGGTGGCGTTTCACCGTGGCCAGGGAAATGCCCAGCTGCCGGCCGATCTCGTTGTAAGTCAGGCCATCTACCTGGGCCAGCAGGAACGCGCGTTTGGCCTGCGCCGGCAAGCCGTCCAGCAGGCGGTCCAGTTCCAGCAGGGTTTCGAGGATGATGGCCCGGTATTCTTCCGACGGCACCTCCTGCTCGGGCAGCTGTTGCAGGGCCTGGTAGTAGGCGCGCTCGATGTCCTGGCGGCGGTAGTGGTTGAACAGCACGCGCTTGGCGATGGTGGTGAGGAACGCCCTGGGTTCGTTGAGCGACGGCGTCTCGCGGTTGCTCAACAGCCGCACGAAGGTGTCCTGCGCCAGGTCGGCCGCGCTGTGCGGGCAGCCCAGGCGCCGGCGCAACCAGTCGGTCAGCCAACGCTGATGGTCGATATACAGGGTGCCGACGATAGACGAGGCGGGGTCGTTGGACCGATGCACCGCAAGACTCCCACGCTGAACATAAAAGAAAATAATAACTGTTCGTATTGTAGGGTTCTGTAGGTGTCCTGTGCAATTGGCAGATACACGCGAGCCGCTCGGATGCCTGGGGAAAGCTGTGCATACTGATCCAGCACGCCAACAGGGAGTACCACCGTGAACAACGAACGCCACACCACCTTGCCCGAACTGGCCGACGAACTGGCCGCGCGTGCCAGCCAGGGGCGCCTTCTGGTTGCCCTGGCCGGTGCCCCAGGCTCGGGCAAGTCGACGTGTGCCGAGCACCTGGCCAGGTTGCTGAACCAGTCCGCCGGCCAAAGTGCCGCGGTGCTGCCCATGGACGGCTACCACTTCGACGATCAGGTGCTGGACGCCCGCGGCTTGCGTGCACGCAAAGGCGCGCCCGAGACCTTTGACGTGGCGGGGCTGGGCCACATCCTTGAACGCCTGCGCCGCAACGAAGAGTTGGAGATTGCCGTGCCGGTGTTCGACCGCACCCTGGAGATTGCCCGCGCGGGTGCGCGGTTGATCCCGCGGGAGGTGAGCATCCTCATCGTCGAGGGCAACTACCTGCTGCTCGACCTTGCACCCTGGGCTGGACTGGCCAGCTTTTTCGACGTGACGGTGATGCTACGGGTGCCGGAGGCCCTGCTGCGCCAGCGCCTGATCGCACGCTGGCAAGGGCTGGGCCTGCCCTCCGTCGAGGTGCTGGCCAAGGTTGAAAACAACGACTTGCCCAACGGCCGCACGGTGCTCACGCACTCGGTGCCCGCGCATTTCAGCGTGGCTGCCTGCGACGCCTGATACCACTGGCTGCACATCCAGTTGGGGCAGAAAAGTTGTCCCCGGAAATCGTGAGTATCTCTGTGGATAAAACGTCGATCCCTCGTAAAAACGGGGGTGGAGTCGATGTGATGAAATAATGACCAAACCGGTGGGTGCAGCGCCGTTCGGAGGCTCTGATAGACTGGATGGATTGACCTGCCAGGGCTCTGACATGAGCGACCCCATCCGCCTCACCCAGTACAGCCATGGCGCCGGCTGCGGCTGCAAGATTTCGCCCAAGGTGCTGGAGGTGATTCTGGCCGGCAGTGGCGCGCAGAACCTGGACCCCAACCTGTGGGTAGGCAACGCCTCGCGCGATGACGCGGCGGTGTATGGCATCGACGGCGAACGTGGGGTGGTGTCCACCACCGATTTCTTCATGCCGATTGTCGACGACCCCTTCGACTTCGGGCGCATCGCCGCCACCAACGCCATCAGCGACATCTACGCCATGGGCGGCGACCCGATCATGGCCATCGCCATTCTCGGCTGGCCGGTGAACGTGCTGCCCGCCGAGGTGGCCCGCGAGGTTATTCGCGGCGGCCGCGCGGTGTGCGACGCCGCGGGCATACCATTGGCGGGCGGCCATTCCATCGACGCCCCGGAGCCAATTTTCGGCTTGGCAGTGACGGGGCTGGTGGACAAACGCCTGATGAAACGCAACGACACCGCCACGCTCGGCAGCCAGCTGTACCTGACCAAGCCCCTTGGCATTGGCGTGCTGACCACTGCCGAGAAAAAGGGCCTGTTGCGCAACGCCGACATTGGCGTGGCCCGCGACCTGATGTGCACCTTGAACAACGCCGGCAGCCGCTTCGCGCGCCTGCCCGGTGTTACGGCGATGACTGACGTGACCGGCTTTGGTCTGCTCGGGCACCTGGTGGAAATGGCCGACGGCAGCCGCCTGACCGCGCGCCTGCACGCTGCGCGGGTGCCGGTGCTGGCCAACATCGAATATTACCTGGAGAAGGGCTGCGTGCCCGGTGGCACCCTGCGCAATTTCGACAGCTACGGCGAGCGCATCGGGCGCATGACGGCCATGCACAAACTGCTGCTGTGCGACCCGCAAACAAGCGGTGGCCTGCTGGTGGCGGTGGCGCCCGAGGGGCAGGAGGCGTTCGTGGCGCAGGCGGCGGAACTGGGCTTGCAGTTGGCGCCGATTGGCGAGCTGGTGGCGCAGCAATCGCACGCAGTGGAGATCGTCTGAGCTTCAGGGGGCTAGCGCTCGAACACCCGCGGGTCGTCCGGCAGTTCGAAGCAGGTGATCTTCATGGGCATGGCCGGTTCGCCGCTGGCGTGCACGAAGGTTTCCAGGCAGCAGATACCGGGTGTAAGGCCCATGTACACGGCCGGCAGGTCCTGGTCGTTCGAGCGGCCACCGGCAATGGCTGCACCTTGGCCGGACAGTCCGTTGCGCGGCGAGCCTTGGCGATGCGCCAGCCGCGCATCAGGCCACGCCCCCCCATTCCAGGGCATGCAGCACGCGCAGCACCTGGCGCGCACCGATCTCGGTTTCGCACAGCATCACCGGGGCTTCATTGCCGAGGGCCTTGTTGGGGGTGGCCATCCATTGCGCGGCAGCTGCCCGGGCTTCTAATACTTCCTGGGCCAGCTGCGAGACCGCAGCAATGCGGTCCAGCCGTTCAGAGGCCACTGGGTCCAGGGGCTTGTGCTCGCGGCGGCGGCGCTCCAGGGTCGATATCGAGGCGTTCATCAGTATTTCCAGCTGGCGTTCCGCAAGGTCGAAGGTCACGCGGATAGCCTGGGAAAACTCGGCGGCAAAGCCTTGCTTGATCTGTACCAGGCGCTGGGCGTCCAGCAGCGAGGCGCGAGCATTGCAGAAGGCCCAGAATTGCTCGGTAACCTGCTCGCGCGGGCTACCCTTGCTACGCGATAGCATGGTAGATCCTTCATTTGATGAAATTAATCAGTCAAATCAAGTCTGTGCGCTTTCACCCGCAGGTGCCAGCCCCGCTGTGAGTGGCAGTACCTTGCCCATGCTGGTACGCGGCTCCACCACATAACCCAAACGCTCGTAGAAGCCGGCCACCACGTCATTGCCGGCCGTGATTTGCAGGTTGATCTTCACGCAGCCCAACGCGCCCAGGGCGGTTTCGGCATGGCGCACCAGCGCGGCGCCGATGCCGTGCTGCTGCCAGGCGGGATGCACGGCCACCGAGTACAGCCAGCCGCGATGGCCGTCATAGCCGGCCATGGTGGTGCCCACCACCTGCTCATCCTGCAATGCCACGAACAGCAGGTCATCCACTGCCAGCTTGCGTTCCAGCGCGAGCTCGGGTTGGTTATGGGCGGTGGGGTAGGCGAACACGTCGCGCCACAGTGCAATCACTGCGTCACGGTGCAGGGTGTTGTCGTAGGTAACGATGTGGGCCATGGCCGGTCCTTGGAGTGGGCGAAAGCATGGATTCTAATGCGCCGCCAGCTACGCTCAAGGGAAATATTGCCGAGCACCGCCGCCATGAAAACCCTGCTGTTGCTGTGCTGCCTGGCGCTGGCCAGTTGCACCGGTGTAGATGTGCAGACCTACCGCGACCAGGCGCCGAGCCTGGACCTGAAAACCTTCTTTGCCGGCCGCACCGAGGCCTGGGGCATTTTCCAGAAACGCTCCGGCGAGGTGGCCAAGCGCATGCATGTGGTGGTCGATGGCCGCGTGCAGGGCGAGGCGCTGATATTGCACGAGGCGTTCACCTACAGCGATGGCACCCACCAGGTGCGCGAATGGACCCTGCGCCCCGATGGCCCCGGGCGTTGGCGCGGGACCGCCGGGGATGTGGTCGGCGAGGCCACGGGCGAGGTGGCGGGCAATACCCTGCACTGGCAGTACGACCTGAACCTGGTGGTGGATGGCAAGACCTGGCAGGTGCACTTCGATGACTGGATGTACCTGCTGGACGAGCACACCCTGGCCAACCGCTCCAGCATGAGCAAGCTGGGTATCGAGCTGGGCCAGGTGTCGCTGTTCTTCCGCAAGCCCTAGGGTCTGTATGAAATGTATTCCAGCGAAGGCCAGGCAAGGCGAAAACAGGTGAGGAAGCGGAGTTTACGGGTTGTAAATGAGCATTCCGAGCCTGTTTTCAACGCAGCATGGGCGAGCTGGGATGCATTTCGTACAGAGCCTAGGCGGCGCGCAGGGTCTTGACGATGGCCAGGGCGTTGGGGGTAAGGCGCAGGTCGCTCAACTGCTGGCGGCTTTGCCAGCAGCATTCGGCGATTTCGTTTTGCGGGGTGGCTTCGGCGCTTTCGGCGATGCGCGCCTCGAACAGGTGGTGCAGGGTATCGTCGCTTTCATAAGCACCCAGGTACGTAAGGTCCAGCACCTGCAGGCCGGTTTCCTCCATCAGCTCACGCACCGCGGCACCGGCGGGGCTTTCATTCCTTTCGACTTTGCCGCCGGGAAGGTTCCAGCGGGACTTGGCTTTGCGCACGTAAAGAATCCGGTCTTCACGGCGGCATATCAGGGTTGCGCGCTCTTTCATGGTGCAGGTTCCCACGGTACTGCAGCGCGATGCTCTACAACGGGCACCTACGCCGTCACAAAAATGTCATGTCCTTGACCAAGCATTAAGGATGCCAACCCAATGTGACATTGATTCGTTCGGCGGCCACAGGTTCCGACCGCTGGACAACAAATGTTCCGGTGCTTTACGGTTCGGTTGCCATGGAAAGGAACTTGCCGGTGGACACCTGTCACATAAATTGCAGGTATTCACCGCTAAAGTGTAGAAAAACAACAATAAGGAGGTACCCATGAGCTGCTTGATATGCGCCGGAAGCGCAGAAGATCTGCAGTGCGAAGGCGCGTGGGAAGAACGTCATTGCCCCGAGTGCGGGCGTTATCGCATGTCACATGAGCTGGTGCTGACCTTGATGGAGCAGGGGCAGATTTTCGACGTGCACAAGATGCGGGCCTGGCTGCAGGACCGCCGGCACCTGTGTGAGGTGCCCAGCGTGGAGATTCACGAGGCGCTGCTGGTGCCTTGAGGCATCAGCGCAGCGGCCGGAAGAACGCGCGTATTTCCTCCGCCAGCGCGTAAGGGCATTCCATGGCGGCGAAGTGGCCGCCACGGGGCATGTGCGTCCAACGTTGCACGTTGTAGCAGCGTTGCACCCAGCTGCGCGGCGGCATCGGCAGTTCTGCCGGAAACTGCGCCACGCCCAGGGGCGGCAGCACACGCTGGCCAGGGGCGAACTGCAGCGGTTTGCGCCGGCTTTCAAGGTACAGGCGGAAGGTGGCGCCGATGCCGCCGGTAAACCAGTACAGGGCAATGTTGGTCAGCAGCGCGTCCATGCCGAAGGCCCGTTCCACGTCGCCCTGGCAGTCGCTCCAGGCCTGGAATTTCTCCAGTATCCACGCCGCCAGGCCCGCAGGGGAGTCATTCAGGCCCACTGCCAGGCTTTGCGGGCGGGTGCCCTGGATTTGCCCATACGCGCCATGCATCTGCGCCCAGGCGCTGAGCTGGTCGAGAAAGCGTCGCTCCTCGTCGCTGGTGGGCGGCAGGTCGGGGCCCAGGGGCGGGCGGTAAGAGCCGGGAATGAAGTTCAAGTGCAGGCCCTTGACCCGCACCGGGTAGCGGTACGCCAGCCAGGTGGACACGCTGGCCCCCCAGTCGCCGCCCTGGGCGCCGAAAGTGTCGTAGCCCAGGGCAGTCATCAATTGCGCCCACAGGCCGGCGATTTCGAACGGGCCAGTGCCTTTCGCGGTGGGGGCGGGAGAAAACCCGTAGCCGGGCAGCGACGGCACCACCACGTGGAAGGCGTCGGCCGCGTCGCCGCCGTGGCTGGCGGGGTCGGCCAGCAGCGGCAGAATGGCTTCCATTTCCACGAACGAGCCGGGCCAGCCATGGGTCAGCACCAGGGGCATGGGCGCCGGACCCTGGCCGCGCTGGTGCAGGAAGTGGATGCGTTGCCCGGGCATGTGCGCCATGAACTGCGGCAGGCGGTTGAGCCGCGCCTCCTGGGCGCGCCAGTCGAAACCTTCGCGCCAGTAGTCCACCAGGCGGTGCAGGGTGGCGCTGTCGGTGCCCTCGCTCCAGCCATTGCCTTCAACGCCTGCGGCCCAACGGGTAGCCCCCAGGCGCTGGTGCAAATCTTCAAGTGCCGTCTGTTCGATGGCAATGTTGAAGGGCTCGATCCTCATCCGTCCTACTCCCTGACGCCGGCGGTGGCCTACGGATGATAAATGACCTGACGGTTTTGTGCAGGTTCCGTGGTTAGACGAACGTCGCACGCCCCGTAGCAGCGGCCGCCAGGCCGCGTCCCGCCACACCACCGGCTCAGAAGTGGTAATACACCCCGACGGTCACGTTCTGCGGGTCGTCGCCAGCCTGCTCCACCGGCGTGCCCTCGTAAGTCACCGACGAATTGCGCTGGTTACTGATCATGCCCACGTGCACGTAGCTGGCGAAGCGCGGGGTGAAGAAGTGGTCCCAGCCGATCATCGCGCCATAGGCGTCCTTGGCGCCGAATTCCACGCTGCGCTTGACCAGCACCAGGCGGCCGAGGTCGCGCTTGCCCAGCGGCTTGATGAAGCCTGCGGTGACCACCGTGGTACTGGGCGTGCCGCTTTCATCCACGTCCTGGCGCTGCCAGGTGAGGCTGCTGGAGAACGGGCCAAAATCGTAGAACGCCGACAGGCTCTTGTAGTAGTTGGCGGTCTGCCTGAGGGTGCCGTTGTCGTCCCACGGGTCGCTGAGGTAGCGGTTGAACGACGCCAGCAGAATCAGGCGCTTGTCGGTGTACTGCAGCTTGGCGCCGCCACCGCGCAGGGTGCGGCCCGCGCTGGCGTGGTCGTCCAGGCCCAGGCTGGCGGCGGTACCTATGCTCCAGCCATGGAAGGTTGGGGTGGTGTAGGCCACGGTGTGCTTGGGGCGCAGGTCCAGGTAGTAGGCGCCCTTGCCGGCGGCGGGCACGGCCAGGTAGGTGTAGGGCGAACCGTAGCTGGCCAGGAACGGGTCGGCGTAGGTGGGCGTGCCCATGCCGTAGGTCTTGCCGATTTCCAGCTTGCCGTAGTCCTTGCTGCGCAGCGCCGCCACGGCCAGGCGCAGGGTGCCGATGCTGCTCCAGTGCTGGCCCACGGTGTTGCCGTTGACGTTGAAGCCTTCCTCCACGTCCATTTCCAGCACGGTGTCGGTGGCCACCGGAGTGCGGGCGTACACCCCAAGTTTGTTGGTCCAGGCGCCACCGCCGCCCGACTGGGTGCCGGTGGAGTGGCCGGAGTCGTGGTAGCTGGCGAACGCGTCCAGGGTGCCGTACGCCTTGAGCTTGCTGTCGAAGCCGCTGTCGATGGCGTAGTAGCCAAAGCCGGGGGCGATCATGGCAATACCGGGAAAACCGTCTGCCTGGGCCTGTGGCGCCAAGGCCAGGCCTTGGGCGAAGACGGCCAGGGACGCGGCGGTAGCATAACCTTTGTTCATCGACAGCTCCTTGGGAATACCGGGGAACTGCAGAGTCGGCGAGGCTGTACCGGGGTGGGAATGGTTTATTGGTTCAGGCCATGCGCTTTGCTCAAGGGCAGCGCTTTGCACCTGACAATGCTGGGGCAGGGCGGGGCGACGAGGGTGGGGGCGCGTTCGCGACCGCTGGCGTCAAGCCGGCCGGCGCGCCATTTTGCACCATTGCGCGGGGCGGATCGGTGCACGCTGGCAAGGCAGGGGCGTATCAGCCCAGGCTTGGGCAGCTGCCTTGACCGGCGGTCAAGGCCTTGCCCAATTTGCACGGCGACGCTGTGCTTGCGACGTCGCTTACAGGCATTCGCGCACGGCTTTGTTCAGCGCGCCACGGCCCAGCGTGAGGGGTTCGCGTTGGTACCACGATACTTCGCTGCCGTTGGAGGTCTTGTAGATTTCCAGGATTTCGTCGGCGGCCAGCTTGCTGCTGACGGTCAGGCGGTAATGGCGGCTGTTGCCCGACGCTTCGGTGTCAGGGCGCAGCGCCTGCCATTTGGGGGCAATGCATTCGCCCACTTCCTGGGGCGACTTGACGCTGGTGAAGGTCTTGTTGGGGGCATTGGGGGTGGCGCAACCGGCCACGCAAACAACGGTGAACACAGACAGTAAAGGTAGGCGCATTGAACGTTATCCTGAAACACGGACGCGGCCGCGGGATGGCGTGGGCAGGGCCACGCAACGTTCAATTATATCGATGATTCCCGATACGGGGAGATATTTACGGGTTGTTCAGGCTGGCGACAGGGCCCCACTTTGGTCGAAGACGGCGTGTGGCGGGACGCAGCCTGGCGGCAGCTGCTACACAAGCCCGTAGCAGCTGCCGCCAGGCTGCGTCAGCGCCATCAGCGCGGCACGCGTACCCAGCCTTCCATCAGCACGCGCGCGCTGCGGCTCATGATGGCCTTGATCACGGCCCACTCGCCATTTACCTGCTCGGCCTGGGCGCCCACGCGCAGGGTGCCGGAGGGGTGGCCGAAGCGCACGCTCTGGCGCGCGCCACCGCCGGCGGCCAGGTTCACCAGGGTGCCAGGAATGGCTGCGGCGGTGCCGATGGCCACGGCGGCGGTGCCCATCATGGCGTGGTGCAGCTTGCCCATGGACAGCGCGCGCACCAGCAGGTCGATGTCACCGGCTTGCACCGCCTTGCCGCTGGACGCGGTGTAGGCGGCAGGCCCGGCGACGAAAGCCACCTTCGGTGTGTGCTGGCGCGTGGCGGCTTCGTCCAGGTGCGAGATCAGGCCCATGCGCAGGGCACCGTGGGCGCGGATGGTCTCGAAGCGCGCCAGCGCCTGCGGGTCGCCGTTGATGGCGTCCTGCAGCTCGGTGCCGGTGTAGCCGATGTCGGCGGCGTTGAGGAAAATGGTGGGGATGCCGGCGTTGATCAGCGTCGCCTTGAACGTGCCGATGCCGGGCACCTCAAGGTCGTCCACCACGTGGCCGGTGGGGAACATGGCGCCACCGCCGCCTTCTTCCTCGGCGGCCGGGTCCATGAACTCCAGCTGCACCTCGGCGGCAGGGAAGGTCACGCCGTCCAGTTCGAAATTGCCGGTTTCCTGCACCGCGCCGTCGGTGATGGGCACGTGGGCGATGATGGTCTTGGCGATGTTGGCCTGCCAGATGCGCACGGTGGCCACGCCATTGCGCGGGATGCGCTCGGCGGCCACCAGGCCGTTGCTGATGGCGAACGAGCCCACGGCCGCCGAGAGGTTGCCGCAGTTGCCGCTCCAGTCAATGAAGGGGCTGTCGATGGACACCTGGCCGAACAGGTAGTCCACGTCATGCCCCGGCCGCGTGCTCTGGCTGAGAATCACGGTCTTGCTGGTGCTGGAGGTGGCGCCGCCCATGCCGTCGATCTGCTTGCCGTACGGGTCGGGGCTGCCGATCACGCGCAGCAGCAGCGCGTCGCGGGCCGGGCCCGGCTGACGGGCGTCCTCGGGCAGGTCGTCGAGCTTGAAAAACACGCCCTTGCTGGTGCCGCCACGCATGTAGGTGGCGGCGATCCGGGTTTGTGCGGGGTAGCTCATTGCATCACTCCTCAGGCCGCAGGGGCCGCTTCGAGGAAGTCATGGGCGAAGCGCTGCAGCACGCCCCCGGCTTCGTAGATGGAGACTTCCTCGGCGGTGTCCAGGCGGCACGTCACCGGCACCTCCAGGCGTTCGCCGTTGGCGCGGTTGATCACCAGCGTCAGGGTGGCGCGCGGGGTGCGCTCGCCAATCACGTCATAGGTCTCGGTGCCGTCGATGGCCAGGGTGTGGCGGTTGGTGCCCGGCAGGAACTCCAGCGGCAACACGCCCATGCCCACCAGGTTGGTACGGTGGATGCGCTCGAAGCCCTCGGCGGCGATGGCTTCCACGCCGGCCAGGCGCACGCCCTTGGCGGCCCAGTCGCGCGAGGAGCCCTGGCCGTAGTCGGCGCCGGCAATGATGATCAGCGGCTGCTTGCGGTTCATGTACGTCTCAATCGCCTCCCACATGCGCAGCACCTGGCCCTCGGGCTCCACGCGGGCAAGCGAGCCCTGCCTGACCTGGCCGTTTTCCTTGACCATTTCGTTGAACAGCTTGGGGTTGGCGAAGGTGGCGCGCTGGGCGGTCAGGTGGTCGCCGCGGTGGGTGGCGTAGCTGTTGAAGTCCTCTTCGGGCAGGCCCATTTTCGCCAGGTACTCGCCGGCGGCGCTGTCGAGCATGATGGCGTTGGACGGCGACAGGTGGTCGGTGGTGATGTTGTCCGGCAGCACCGCCAGCGGGCGCATGCCCTTGAGTGGTCGGGCCCCGGCCAGGGCGCCTTCCCAGTAGGGCGGGCGGCGAATGTAGGTGCTCATGGGGCGCCAGTCGTACAGCGGGCTGACCTTGGGCCCGGTGTCCTCGTGGATGGCGAACATGGGGATGTACACCTGGCGGAACTGTTCGGGCTTCACCGAGGATTTGACTAGGGCGTCTATTTCGGCGTCGCTGGGCCAGATGTCCTTGAGGCGGATTTCCGCGCCGTCGGGGCCATGGCCCAGCACGTCCTTCTCGATGTCGAAGCGAATTGTACCGGCGATGGCGTAGGCCACCACCAGCGGCGGCGAGGCCAGGAACGCCTGCTTGGCGTAAGGGTGGATGCGCCCGTCGAAGTTGCGGTTGCCCGAGAGCACGGCGGTGGCGTACAGGTCGCGGTCGATGATCTCCTGCTGGATGGCCGGGTCCAGGGCGCCGGACATGCCGTTGCAGGTGGTGCAGGCGAACGCCACCACGCCGAAGTCCAGCTGTTCCAGTTCCGGCAGCAGGCCGCCTTCCTCCAGGTACAACTTGACGGTTTTCGAACCCGGCGCCAGCGAGGTCTTCACCCACGGCTTGCGGGTCAGGCCCAGGCGGTTGGCGTTGCGCGCCAGCAGGCCTGCGGCGATCACGTTGCGCGGGTTGCTGGTGTTGGTGCAACTGGTGATGGCGGCGATGATCACCGCGCCGTCGGGCATCTGCCCCGGCGTCTCGGTCCAGGGTGCGGCAATGCCCTTGGCGGCCAGGTCGCTGGTGGCCAGGCGCGCGTGGGGGTTGCTGGGGCCGGCCATGTTGCGCACCACGGTGCTCAGGTCGAAGCTCAGGCTGCGCTCGTATTTGGCGCTGCCCAGGCTGTCGGCCCACAGGCCGGTCAGCTTGGCGTAATCCTCTACCAGCTGCACCTGCTGGTCTTCGCGGCCGGTGAGTTTCAGGTAGTCGATGGTCTGCTGGTCGATGTAGAACATCGCCGCGGTGGCGCCGTATTCCGGGGCCATGTTGGAGATGGTGGCGCGGTCGCCCAGGGTCAGCTTCGCCGCGCCTTCACCGTGGAATTCCAGCCAGGCGCCCACCACTTTCTGCTGGCGCAGGAACTGGGTCATGGCCAGCACCATGTCGGTGGCAGTGATGCCCGGTTGCAACCGGCCTGTGAGCTCGACGCCGATGATGTCCGGCAGGCGCATCCACGAGGCGCGGCCCAGCATCACGCTTTCGGCTTCCAGGCCGCCGACGCCGATGGCGATCACGCCCAGGGCGTCGACGTGGGGGGTGTGGCTGTCGGTGCCCACGCAGGTGTCGGGGAAGGCTACGCCGTCGCGCACCTGGATCACCGGAGACATTTTCTCCAGGTTGATCTGATGCATGATGCCGTTGCCGGGCGGGATCACGTCGACGTTCTTGAAGGCTTTTTTGGTCCAGTCGATGAAGTGGAAACGGTCTTCGTTGCGGCGGTCTTCGATGGCGCGGTTTTTCTCGAACGCCTGCGGGTCGGAACCGCCGCGCTCCACGGCCAGGGAATGGTCGACAATCAGCTGGGTGGGCACCACCGGGTTGACCTGCGCCGGGTCGCCGCCCTGGCTGGCGATGGCGTCGCGCAGGCCGGCCAGGTCCACCAGCGCGGTCTGGCCGAGGATGTCATGGCACACCACGCGGGCCGGGAACCAGGGGAAGTCGAGGTCGCGCGCACGGTTGATCAGTTGGCTCAGGGAGGCGGAGAGGGTGGCCGGGTCGCAGCGGCGCACCAGGTTTTCGGCCAGCACGCGGGACACGTAGGGCAGGGTGGCGTAGGCGCCGGGCTTGATCGCGTCGATGGCGGCGCGGGTGTCGAAATAGTCCAGGGCGGTGCCTGGCAGGT
>NZ_JBWCAM010000033.1:1953-32117 GCF_056175065.1 Pseudomonas sp. JC1203 | reverse complement strand
AGCGCTGTGAGGCGTTGAGCTAACCAATACTAATTGCCCGTGAGGCTTGACCATATAACACCCAAGCAATTTGCGTCGAACAGACCAGATTGCGGTGTTGTGAAGATGATACGAACCGAAAGTTTGCGATTCACAAATACCATCACATACCCGATTCGCTGGAATGCCACCCAAAGGGCATCCTGGCTACAGAATTTCTTGACGACCATAGAGCATTGGAACCACCTGATCCCATCCCGAACTCAGCAGTGAAACGATGCATCGCCGATGGTAGTGTGGGGTTTCCCCATGTGAGAGTAGGTCATCGTCAAGATTAAATTCCGAAACCCCCATCTGCGAAAGCAGGTGGGGGTTTTGTCTTTATGGCGTTCAACAATATTTCCGGTAACCTCGGACGCCGCCTGCGGCAGCTGCTACGGGTTGGTTTGGGTTGGTTTGCTTTTCTGCGGGCATTAAAAAGCCGGCTTGTGGCCGGCTTCTCGTCGACAGCCTTGGTTTGTTTTTGGCAAACCCTAACCGCCTTCTAAAAATGTAAGGACCGGTAACCTTGCGTTACTGGTCAACCAGGGCGGTGATACCGCCAGCTGGTTTGGGCAGGGTGCGTGTTGTCCAGCAACAGCCCCTACCAAAAGGTGCGCCAAGAATAACGACATTCCCGCCAAAAGCCCAGCACAAATGTCAGCCCTTCTCATCGCGGCGTCGGCCGGGCCGGTGCGCCTGCAGGCTCGCCCACCAGAACACCCAGCCTAGTATTTCCAAGGGCTCCTCGGCGCTGACAAGCTCGTCGCCGAACTCCCCAAGCTTGTCTGCGCGAAGGCGCATGGCATCGCAGGTCATGGGGTAAAGCGTCCGCACGCGTAGCTCGCCGTTGTGCAGAAACGCGAAAGGCTGCCCGGAGATTGGTGTTACCAGGCTGCGATCAATCGCCAGCGGCGCTCCCAGGGGAATTCTGGGTGCCATGCCGCCATCAGGCATGACCAGTGCCGCGCAGTGAGTGGGGTCTACCCCCAACTGCTCGAACGCGGCCCGCGGCAAGCGTAGATGGCGATCCTCCACCGCAATGAACTGCCGGTTCAGCGGGCGATGGAATGCCAACAGCACGTCATCCGAACCTGTAGCGGCCAGGGCTGTGGGGTTACCCGTGGGATCGTCGCTGTCCTGATCATAAAACTCGTCCTGGGGATCGACAGGGGGCAAAGGTGGCGGAAAAAGATATTTGGGGCCCAGCCCGGTGCGTAACCAGCGGCTGTGCACGCACAGCAGCTGGGCGATGTCGTCCATGCGTGCGACGGGCACGCCACGGCGTATCCAATTGTTGACGTGCTGGGGCAGCACATTGCGATGCAGCGCCAGGTCGGAGGGGCTGAGGTGGCAGTCCTTGAGCAAGGTCCTGAGGCGGTCGCCGGAGGTGAGCATGGCGGTGGTCCGGGTTGTGGGGGTGCCCTGATCTTGCCGAGGGAAAACCTCAGCGAATGTAGGAACTTTCTGAAGGCATAAAAAAACCCTGCACTGGGCAAGGCTTTTTCTTCACCGGGTGGTTCAGCCTTTGAAGGCAGCAACCGACTTGGTGATTTCGGCGCGGGCAGCGTCAGCGTTGCCCCAGCCTTCGATCTTGACCCACTTGCCTTTTTCGAGGTCTTTGTAGTTCTCGAAGAAGTGCTTGATCTGTTCCAGCAGCAGGGCTGGCAGGTCGGTGTATTCCTTCACGTCGACGTACAGCTGCGACAGCTTGTCGTGCGGTACGGCGATGACTTTGGCGTCGCCGCCGCCGTCGTCGGTCATGTGCAGGATACCGACTGGGCGGGCACGGATTACCGAGCCAGGAGCCACTGGGTACGGGGTTACCACCAGCACGTCCAGGGGGTCGCCGTCATCGGCCAGGGTGTTGGGGATGAAGCCGTAGTTGGCCGGGTAGAACATTGGGGTGGCCATGAAACGATCAACGAACAGGGTGTCGCTGTCCTTGTCGATTTCGTATTTGATCGGCGCGTGGTTGGCCGGAATCTCGATGGCGACGTAGATGTCGTTCGGCAGGTCTTTGCCAGCCGGAATCTTGCTGTAGCTCATTGGGCGTTGCCCCCGTTGTAGGCCAGTAGAAATGGCCGTCTAGGCCAAAAAGTGGCAGGGATTATTGCATAGATTGGCAGCGTTGCCACGCCCGGCCGGACCGGCACCCACCTTAGCCGTGGTGGCTGTGGCGGTAATCGGGATGGCTGCGTTGCAGGCCCTGCAGGCGGGTCAGCGGATCCTGGCGGTAGAAGGCCTGGAGTTGGCGGTACACGGCCGGGTAAGCCTGGTGCAGCAGGTCCGGGGCACTGAAGAAATACTCGCTGGTGACCGCAAAGAACTCCGCAGGGTTTTCCGCGGCGTAAGGGTCGATGGCAGTTTCGGCGTGAGGGTTGTGGTCCAACTGCCGGTTCAGGTCATCGTAGGCATGCTGCATGGCGGCAGCCCAGTCGCTGACACGCATGTCGCTGTGCAGCGGTGGCAGCCCGTTGGCGTCGCCGTTGAGCATGTCCAGCTTGTGCGCGAGCTCGTGGATGACCAGGTTGTAGCCTTCCCAGCCGCCGCTGGCCAGCACGCCAGGCAAGGCGAGGATGATGGGGCCCTGTTGCCACGCCTCGCCGCTGTGCTCGCCGTCCCAGCTGTGCTCCACGCCGCTGGGGTCACGGTGGCGCTGTGGGCTGAGGAAGTCGTCGGGGTAGAGCACTATTTCGTGGAAGTTGCCGTACCACTTGAGGTCGCCCAGGTGCAGCAGCGGCAACTGGGCCTGGGCCGCCAGCAGCAGGCGGGTGAGGTCGTCCAGTTGCACGCCGTCCAGGCTGGTCAGGTGCTTGTCCAACAGGAACAGCACACTGTGCTCCTGCAGCCACTGGTCTTCCTCGACGCTGATGTCATCGAGGATGGCCAGGCCATGCCGCACCTGCTTCCACAGGTGCGGGTCGAGTGGGTGCCGGGCCAGGGCCCTACGGCGCCGCCAGGCGCGCAGCGACCACATGGCTTAGCGCGACGTGGCCTTGGCGGCCTTGCCAGCCATGCGGCTCTTGACCACGCCAATGACCATGGGCACCAGCGACAGCAGGATGATGGCCAGTACCAGCAGCGACAGGTTCTTCTTGATGAACGGCACGTTGCCGAAGAAGTAGCCCAGCGCGACCAGGCCGCACACCCATACCACGGTACCGGCGATGCTGAAGCCCAGGAAACGCGGGTAGTACATTTTCGCGATGCCGGCCACGAACGGCGCGAAGGTGCGCAGAATCGGCAGGAAGCGCGCCAGGGTCACGGTCTTGCCGCCATGGCGCTCGTAGAAGTCATGTGTCTGCTGCAGGTAGTCGCGGCGGAAAATCTTCGAGTTGGGGTTGCTGAACAATCGTTCACCGGTAGTTCGACCGATGATGTAGTTGGTGCTGTCGCCCAGGATGGCAGCAGCCATCAGCAAACCAGCCAGCAGAATCGGGTCCATGCCGCCGCCTGCGGCCACGGCGCCAGCGATGAACAGCAGCGAGTCGCCTGGCAGGAAGGGTGTCACCACCAGGCCGGTTTCGCAGAAGATGACCAGGAACAGGATCGCGTAGATCCACGGGCCGTAATTGTTTACCAGCAGGTCGAGGTAGGTATCGAGATGCAGGATCAGGTCAAGCGGGTTGAAATCCATGTGCAACACCTGTGCGGGGCCCGAGGCTACGGGCTTGGGGCGACTTTAAGGGCATGAGGCTGTCAGGTAACAAATCGTACAACCTGCGGCGTCAGGATTATACGACCGGACGCCGAGATTGCCCCACGAGTTTGTAGCCAGGCGTGTCGGATTTCCGTGAAAGCGTGCCGCCGCCGTGCGGCAGCGGCTACAGGGGGAGGGGGTCAATCGGAGTTGATCGGCAACACGTAACTGAGGAATTCGGTGTCCTGGTGGAAACCAATGGACTCGTAGGTCTTGTGGGCCACTTCGTTGCTTGCGCTGGTGGAAACGCGCAGGCGCACGGCGTGGGTTTCCTTGGCCATTTTCTTCGCGGCGCGCAGCAAGTGGTCGGCAACCAGCTGGCGGCGGGCGTCCTCGGCGACATAAATGTCGTTGAGAATCCACACGCGTTTGAGCGATAGCGAGGAGAAGCTTGGGTACAGCTGGCAGAAGCCCAGCAGCTTGGTGTCGTCATCGTCGGGCAGGGCCAGGTAAATCACGGACTCCTTGCGGCGCAGGCGCTTTTCCAGGAACGCCCGTGACGAATCGGGGTAGGGCAGCTCGCCATAGAACTCGCGGTATTTGACGAACAACGGAGCAATCATGTCCAGATGCTCCAGCGATGCTTGGATAATTCGCATAACGGGCCTCACGTGCTGACGGATGTTGGCGGCCAATACCACAGCATGCCGTTGGTCCGATGCTGCCTTAAAACAATTAGAAAACGCAATCAAACGGACGCTGAAATGAACCAACCCGTTCACGTTTTCGCCATGAACGGGTTGCTTCGTTTTTCAGCTTAGAAGAAGCCGAGCGGGTTGATGTCGTAGCTCACCAGCAGGTTTTTGGTCTGTTGGTAGTGGTCCAGCATCATCTTGTGGGTTTCGCGGCCTACACCGGACTTCTTGTAACCGCCAAACGCGGCGTGCGCCGGGTACAGGTGGTAGCAGTTGGTCCACACGCGGCCAGCCTTGATGCCCCGGCCCATGCGGTAGGCTCGGTTGATGTCGCGGGTCCACACGCCGGCACCCAGGCCGAACTCGGTGTCGTTGGCAATGGCCAGGGCTTCGGCTTCGTCCTTGAAGGTGGTGATGCTCACCACCGGGCCAAAGATCTCTTCCTGGAACACGCGCATCTTGTTATTGCCTTTCAGCAGCGTCGGCTGGATGTAGTAGCCGGTCGCCAGGCTGCCTTCCAGTTTTTGCACCTGGCCGCCGGTCAGCAGTTCAGCGCCTTCGCCCTTGGCGATGTCCAGGTAGGACAGGATCTTGTCGAACTGTTGCTCGGACGCCTGGGCGCCGACCATGGTCTCGGTGTCCAGCGGGTCGCCACGCTTGATCTGCTCGATCTTCTTCATCACTTCTTTCATGAAGGCTGGGTAGATCGACTCTTGTACCAGTGCGCGCGATGGGCAGGTGCACACCTCGCCCTGGTTGAAGAACGCCAGCACCAGGCCCTCGGCGGCTTTTTCGATGAAGCTCTGCTCGGCCTGCATGATGTCTTCGAAGAAGATGTTCGGCGACTTGCCGCCCAGCTCTACGGTAGACGGAATGATGTTCTCGGCCGCGCATTTCATGATATGCGAGCCTACCGGGGTAGAACCGGTGAAGGCGATCTTGGCGATGCGCTTGCTGGTGGCCAGGGCCTCGCCAGCTTCCTTGCCGAAGCCCTGCACGATGTTCAGCACGCCGGGTGGCAGCAGGTCGCCAATCAGCTCGATCAGCACGGTGATGCCCAGCGGAGTCTGCTCGGCGGGCTTGAGCACTACGCAGTTGCCGGCGGCCAGGGCCGGGGCCAGCTTCCACGCGGCCATCAGGATGGGGAAGTTCCACGGGATGATCTGGCCGACCACGCCCAACGGTTCGTGAATGTGATAAGCCACGGTGTTGCCGTCGATTTCCGCAGCACTGCCTTCCTGGGCGCGCAGGCAGCCAGCGAAGTAGCGGAAGTGGTCGGCGGCCAGCGGGATATCAGCGTTGAGGGTCTCGCGCACGGCCTTGCCGTTGTCCCAGGTCTCGGTGATGGCCAGGGTTTCGAGGTGCTGTTCGATGCGGTCGGCGATTTTCAGCAGGATCAGTGAACGTGCCTGCACCGAGGTACTGCCCCACGCGTCGGCAGCGGCGTGGGCAGCGTCCAGGGCTTTGTCGATGTCTTCGGCAGTGGAGCGGGGGAATTCGGCAATTGGCTGGCCATTGACCGGCGAAGTGGTGGTGAAGTACTGACCCTTGACCGGCGCCACGAATTCGCCGCCGATGTAGTTGCCGTAGCGGCTCTTGAAGTTGACCAGAGCCCCTTCGGTACCGGGATGTGCGTAACGCATGGTGAGTATCTCCTAGGGTTTTTTATGCTTTTGGGTGGAGGACGCGTTTGCGGCGTGTACAAAGCGTAGAGCAAGTGTCGGGCCAGCGCCCCGAACCCCAGCAAAATCGAGGGTTGCAGGTGCCCTGTGGATAAGTGTTGGCAGCCTTTCGTGGCAAGTCTGGAGCAGTGCGTGTGACACTTTGTGCCAGGCATGACACAGTCGTGACCAGTGGGTCGAAGGTGGCATTGCATTGGTAGGGCGGCTGGAGGATGCTGGGGGTCAACTCCACTGGAGAATAATAAAAAGTGCACAGTGATCATCTCAGCCGTCATGCCCGCCAGGTCCTGACCGTCACCCGTGGCCAGGCCCCGTCCGGTGGCCCCGCCAGCGACCCGTCCATCGCCCGCTCCTGGTTGCGCTGCCTGGAGGACTATCACCTGGACCCCTCCGTGGCCATCGCGCCCACGGTGCTGGAGCACGGGCGCATCCTCGAGAGCCGTGAGCGGATGCAGCAGGTGCTGCAGATCGCCGGCGGCGAAATGGCCAATTTGCATCAACAGTTGTCTGGCGCTGGCCACGCGGTGCTGCTCACCGATGCCCGTGGGGTGATCCTCAACTGTGTTACCGCGCCTACCGAGCGCAAGGTGTTCGAGCGCGCGGGGCTGTGGCTGGGCGCGGACTGGAGCGAAGCGCGCGAGGGCACCAACGGCATCGGCACGTGCCTGGTGGAGCGCCAGGCGCTGACCATTCACCAGGATGAACATTTTCGTGGCCGTCACACGGGCCTGACCTGCTCGGCCAGCCCGGTGTTCGACCCCAACGGCGAACTGCTGGCGGTGCTGGATGTGTCCTCGGCCCGGGCCGACGTGTCCCGGCAAAGCCAATTTCACACCATGACTCTCGTCAACCTCTCGGCGAAGATGATCGAGAGCTGCTACTTCATGCGTCACTTCGAACACCAGTGGTTGCTGCGCTTCCATCTGCAGGCCGAGTCGGTGGGCATGTTCAGCGAGGGCCTGCTGGCGTTCGACGAGCAGGGGCGCATCGTCGCCGTCAACCAGAGTGCATTGAACCTGCTGGGGCGCGGGCGCGGCACGCTGGTAGGGCAGCCGGTGGAAGCATTCTTCGAATGCGCCCTGGGTGAACTGCTGGGCCGCGCCACACAGGAAGCCACCGCCAGTTGGCCGCTGCGTACGCGTGATGGCCGGCCATTGTTCGCCAGCCTGCGCGGCCGGCCGCGGCCTTTGGCGTTCGCGGTACCGGCGGCGCAACCGGCGTTGGCGGCTGTGGATATCTGCCTGGGCGACGAGCGCCTGCAACTGGATTTCCGCCGGGCATTGAAGGTGTTCGAGCGTGACGTGCCACTGATGGTCCATGGCGAGACCGGCTCGGGCAAGGAGGCGTTCGCCAAGGCCGTGCACCAGGCCAGCCGCCGCGCGGACAAGGCGTTCGTGGCGCTCAACTGTGCATCGCTGCCCGAAAGCCTGATCGAGAGTGAGCTGTTTGGTTACCGTGGCGGCAGCTTCACCGGCGCGCGCAAGGAAGGCATGCGCGGCAAGCTGCAGCAGGCCGATGGCGGCACCTTGCTGCTGGACGAGATCGGCGACATGCCGCTAGCCCTGCAAACCCGCCTGCTGCGCGTGCTCGAAGACCGCATGGTGGTGCCGCTGGGCGGCGAGGCCGTGGCGGTGGACGTGCGCATCATCAGCGCCACCCACCGCAACCTGCTGGAACGGGTGCGCGACGGCAGTTTCCGCGAGGACCTGTACTACCGGCTCAACGGTTTGGAGATAGACCTGCCGGCCCTGCGCGAGCGCACCGACAAACCGGCCCTGCTGGATTTCATCCTGGCCCAGGAAGCCGGGGGCGAGCCAGTGCAGCTTGAGCTGGGCGCGCGGCAGGCGCTGCTGGCGTTCAATTGGCCGGGCAACGTGCGACAGATGCGCAATGTGCTGCGCACGCTGGTGGCCTTGAGCGAGGGCGGGCGCGTGGCGTTTGCCGACCTGCCGGGTTACCTGCGTGAGCAGGCGGTAGCCGCGCCGGTGCCCGAGCAGCCGTTGGCCGAGGCCGAGCGCACGGCGCTGATCGGCGTGTTGGAACGCCAGCGCTGGCACATGACCCATGTGGCAGAAGAATTGGGCGTGAGCCGCAACACCTTGTATAGAAAATTGCGCAAGCACGGCATCAACCGCCAGCAGGCGCTGTAGCTGCCCCAGGGTGTTTGAACTCAATCAGCGCGTGAGATTTTTCCTACCGTGGGCTACCCTGCCTCGATGTTTTACGAGGTCAATCATGCACATTCACATTCTCGGTATCTGCGGCACGTTCATGGGCTCGCTGGCGGTTCTCGCCAAGGAATTGGGCCATCACGTCACCGGCTCCGACGCCAACGTCTATCCGCCCATGAGCACGCAATTGCAGGCCCAGGGCATCGAGCTGACCCAAGGCTACGACGCGGCCCAACTGGACCCCGCGCCTGACCTGGTGGTAATCGGCAACGCCCTGTCGCGTGGCAACCCGGCGGTGGAATATGTGCTGAACAAGGGCCTGCCCTACGTGTCGGGCCCGCAATGGCTGGCCGACCACGTGTTGCAGGGCCGCTGGGTGCTGGCCGTCGCCGGCACGCACGGCAAGACCACCACCAGCAGCATGCTTGCCTGGGTGCTGGAACACGCCGGCATGGCGCCGGGCTTCCTGATCGGCGGCGTGCCGCAGAATTTCGCGGTGTCGGCGCGGTTGGGCGACACGCCGTTCTTCGTGGTCGAGGCCGACGAATACGACAGCGCCTTCTTCGACAAGCGCTCGAAGTTCGTCCACTACCGCCCGCGTACGGCCATCCTCAACAACCTTGAATTCGACCACGCCGACATCTTCCCGGATTTGCCGGCCATCGAGCGCCAGTTCCACCACTTGGTGCGCACCATCCCAAGCGAAGGGCTGGTGATTCACCCCACCACCGAACCTGCGCTGCGCCGGGTTATCGAGATGGGCTGCTGGACCCCGGTGCAGACCACCGGCGCCGGTGGCCAATGGCAGGCGCGCCTGCTGAGCGAAGACGGTTCGCGCTTCGAGGTGCTGTTCGACGGCAAGGTCGAGGGCACGGTTAACTGGCCGCTGACCGGCCAGCACAACGTCGCCAACGCCCTGGCCACTTTGGCTGCCGCGCGCCACGTAGGCGTGGTGGCAGCGTTGGGTATCGAAGCCCTGAGCGCGTTCAAGAACGTCAAGCGCCGCATGGAGACCGTGGCGCAGGTGCAGGACGTGACCATCTACGATGACTTCGCCCACCACCCGACGGCCATCGCCACCACCCTGGACGGCTTGCGCAAGCGTATCGGCGACGCGCCGCTGATTGCGGTGATCGAACCGCGCTCCAATTCCATGAAGCTGGGCGCCCACCGTGACGGCCTGCCGGCCAGCGTGCGCGATGCCGACCAGGTGATCTGGTATGCACCGCCAAACCTGGGCTGGGACCTGGCGGCCACGGCGGCCCAGTGCCCGGTGCCGGCCATTGTCGCCGACTCCCTGGAGGCAATCATCGCCCGGGTTAAAAGCCAGGCGCAGCCAGGTACACACGTGGTGATCATGAGCAACGGCGGTTTCGGCGGCCTGCACCTGAAACTGGCCGAGGCGCTCAAATGAGTGGCCCGGAACGCATCACGCTGGCCATGACCGGCGCCTCGGGCGCCCAGTATGGCTTGCGCCTGCTCGACTGCCTGGTGCGCGAAGACCGCGAGGTGCATTTCCTCATCTCCAAGGCCGCGCAACTGGTGATGGCCACCGAGACCGACGTGGTGTTGCCTGCCAAGCCCCAAGCCATGCAGGCGTTCCTGACCGAGTACACCGGTGCCGCTGCCAACCAGATTCGCGTGTACGGCAAGGAAGACTGGATGTCGCCGGTAGCGTCGGGCTCCGGTGCGCCGGCAGCCATGGTGGTGGTGCCGTGCTCTACCGGTTCGTTGTCGGCCATCGCCACCGGTGCCTGCAACAACCTGATCGAACGCGCTGCCGATGTCACCCTCAAGGAGCGCCGGCAACTAATTTTGGTGCCGCGCG
Organism: Pseudomonas sp. JC1203; assembly: GCF_056175065.1. NCBI lineage: Bacteria > Pseudomonadati > Pseudomonadota > Gammaproteobacteria > Pseudomonadales > Pseudomonadaceae > Pseudomonas > Pseudomonas sp. JC1203. The sequence goes on along the minus strand of NZ_JBWCAM010000033.1, from coordinate 22,080 downwards.
AGGCGCCATATTCCACCATCCACCTGGAGAACATGCTCAAGCTGTCGCAGATGGGCGCGGTGATCCTGCCGGCATCACCAGGCTTCTACCACCAGCCGCAGACCATCGATGACCTGGTGGACTTCGTGGTGGCGCGGGTGCTCAACCTGCTGAACATTCCCCAGGACATGCTGCCACGCTGGGGCGAGTACCATTTGGGCGGCGATGAATAAATCGCTGCTGTGCTTGTTGGCCGCCCTGCAATTGGGCGGCTGCGCCAGCGTGCGCACGCTGGACGCGGCCAAGCCGGGCGCGCCGGTGGTGTACTCCGGGGCGCGGTTGGACTGGTATGCGATTGAAGGGGGCTGCTGCCCTGTGGATAAGTTTGGTGCCGAGGCACCGGCCTGGCCGCACGTGGACCTGCCATTCAGCACCTTGCTGGACACATTGCTGTTGCCATTGTCGGTGCTGACGGTGCTCGGCTTCGGCGTGCAGGCCCAAGGCGGCCTCTAAGCCTACCTCCCGTAGCAGCTGCCGCAGGCTGCGTCCAAGGCTCGCACGGTGGGGCAGATGACGCGGCCTGGCGGCCGCTGCTACACGGTCTTCATTTACCCAAACGGCGCAGCTCGTCCGACTCCACCACGCGAATCCCATCCTGCTCCTCAAGCGCCAGGCGCCACAGCGCGCGGGCCAGTTGGCAGGCTTCGATACCGCGGTACTTGCCCGGAATCAGCTTGGCGATCGGCGCCACCAGTTGCTCGCCCAGCCGCGGCTCTACCCGAGTGCCCAGCAGCAACGACGGCCGCACGATGGTCAACTGCGGCCAGTTCATGGCCTTGAGATCGCGCTCGGTCTCGCCCTTCACGCGGTTGTAGAAGATCTTCGACTTGTCGTCGGCATCGATGGCGCTGATCACCAGCAGGTGCCGGGCACCCAGTTCGCGGGCGCGCTGGGCGTAGGCCACGACCAGGTCATGGTCAATCTGCCGGAATGCTTCCTGCGACCCGGCCTGCTTGATGGTACTGCCCAGGCAGCAATACGCCACGTCCACCCGGCCCGCCAGCGCTGGCAGCAGGTCGGTGAACGGCCCAACCGGGTTTTCCAGGTGAGGGTGTTTGGCCAGGGGGCGACGGGTGGGTGCCAGCACCCGGCTGACCGTGGGTTCATTGAGCAGGCGGTCCAGCAGGTGCTCGCCGGTTAGGCCGGTGGCTCCAGCAAGCATGATGTGCTGCGGCGTCAAATACATGGTGTCTCTCCCCTGTTACAGGAAGTCTAGTGGCTTCCTGCACTTTTCGCCTGCGCTCCAGCGTTCAGCGCTGCACTTTGCAGCGCGCGTTTGGCCTGTTGCTGGCGGAGCCGCTGCCAATGGGCCAGCACCCCCTTGGGAGCCCAGATCTGCGGTTCGGACGCGTCGAAACCGTCCGCCTGTTCACGTTCGGCAACATGCTTGCGGGCAAGTTCGAACGCCTGTTGCAGGTCATCGGTTTCGTTCAGGGCCTGGGCGAACAGCGCGTCGCCGAAATAGGTGAAGTCTGACTCTTCCGAGCAGCCGAACGACACGCGATCGGCCTTGGATGCGGTCATGACCAGCGTGTGGTCATCTTTCAGCGCTGGAATGAATCCGCCGGAATAGCATGCCGAGATCACCACGATCTTGTCGCGGTTCTTCAGCGGGGCCAGCACCGCGGCCAGTTCGTCGGGCGGCAGGTCTGACAGCTGCAGGCGCGGTTGGTCCAGCACCAGTTCATGGTCATGGGTGCCGTGGCTGGTCAGGTAGATGAACACCAGGTCTTCGGCGCCGCTGCGCTGGGCGATGGTCTGCACCGCGCGGCTGAGGGTTTCGCGGGTGGCCATCGGGCGGTCGGCCAGGTGGTCGCGGTGGTTCACCAGGTTCACTTGGCCCACGGCGCCAAAGCGGCTGGCCAGCATGTGGTTGACGTAGTCGGCCTCGCGCATGAATACGCTCTGCTTGCCGTCACCGGCCAGCGTCAGGCTGTACAGCTGGATTTCGCCGTTGGTGGAGGCAGGTACGGCGGTCAGCGCCTTGTCCAGCAGGGCGCCCTGATTCAGCAGGCCCAACTCCAGGGTATCGGGCAGCAGTTGGCCCTGGGCGTCGCGCACGCGCTGGCCGTTGGTCCACCAGCCGCTTTCCACCTCGCCGTCCTTGTGGGTAAGGGTACCCTTGCCGTCGTAGGTGTCAGTGTTGAAATTGCCCACGTAGCTGCTGCCGTCGGCCAGGGTCAAGGTGCCCAGGCCAGCGAAGTGCCAGTCCTCGAAGCGGCCCTTGAAATGGCTGCCGTCGCTGCCGAACATCTCGCCGTCACCGCTCAGCGCGCCTTCCTTGAACTGGCCGATCCATACATCGCCCTCGGCGCTTTCGTAGCGGCCGCGGCCCTGCAGGCGGTTGTGCTGGAAGTCGCCGATGTATTGGTCGCCTTCAGAGCTGCTGAAGGTGCCATGGCCCTCCAGTTCGCCATTGACGAAGTTGCCGGTGAACTGGTTGCCGCTGCCGTCGCTGCGCACGCCTTCGCCGTTGGGCTTGCCGTGGGCGAACATGCCCTGGTAGTCGCTGCCGTCATCGAGTTCCAGGTGCCCGGCGCCCGAATACTGGTCAGCCTTGAATTCGCCACGGTAGCTCTGGCCGGGTTCCTTGAGTGTGCCTTCGCCGTCGCGGCGCCCCAGCTTGAATGTGCCGGTGTAGGTGGTGCCGTTGGCGCTCAGGGTGCCCTGGCCGTCAAACAGGCCCTGCTTGAAATCGCCCCGGTAGACTTCGCCGTTGCTGCCATGCCATTCGCCCTGGCCATGCCATTGGCCATTGAGGAAGGCGCCGCTGTACCAGCTGCCATTGGGGTAGTCGACCCGGCCCTGGCCCTGCAACAGGCCATTGACCACCTCGCCACGGTAGCGGCCGCCGTCGGGCAGGCGTGCGTCGGGAGGGGAAAGGGACTCGCCATCGCCACAGGCGGTGATCAATAAGGTCAGGGCGAGGGGAACGAGTGGGCGCATGGCGGGATCCGGGCAAGTAAGGCGCCGAGTATGCCGCACAATGCCCCCGGTGAGACAGCCACCGGCGGCATTGCCCGCTGTCTGGTTATTACACGAAGCAGAGCGACAACGGTTCGGCGATATATGCCGGCTTCTCCGAACCCTCGATTTCCAGCGTGGCGGTGGCCTTGAGCAGCCACTGGCCGGGCTTTTTCTCGGTCACTTCGGTGAGTTCCACCTTAAGGCGCACGTTGGAGTCCACTTTCACCGGCTGGATGAAGCGCACGCTGTCCAGGCCGTAGTTGACCACCATTTTCAGGCCCTCGGGTACCACCAGCAGGTCTTCCATCAGCTTGGGTATCAGCGACAAGGAAAGGAAACCGTGGGCAATGGTGCTGCCGAACGGGGTCTTGGCGGCTTTTTCCGGGTCCACGTGAATGAACTGGAAGTCACCGGTGGCCTCGGCAAACAGGTTGATACGAGCCTGGTCGATCTTCAACCATTGGGAATACCCCAGTTCCTTACCGACGTACTGCTTGAGTTCTGCAACGGGTACAAAGGGCATCTGCACTCTCCTTGTTGATGGCGCGTTGGCATACGCGCGTCTAGATCAGCATGGTCATCCACGCTGGTCAAGCTTCCATGGGCATGGCGAATGGCGGTTTATAGCCGCCAAGCTTGCGTGCTTATAATGGCCCGGCATGCCTGGGGCGGAGAAAAATATGTTGTTACGTGGTTTGACGTGGCTGATCGTTTTCCAATTGCTGGGTACGGCCATCAATCATCTGGTGCTGAGCATGCTGCCGGGGCCCATCATCGGCCTGCTGCTGTTGCTGGCGTTCCTGATGGTGCGCGGCGAAGTGGGCAAGCCGCTGGGCGACGCATCGTCGAGCCTGCTGCGCTACCTGCCGCTGCTGCTGGTGCCGCCGGCCGTAGGGGTGATGGCCTATGCCAGTGACATCGCCGCCGACTTCTGGGCCATCGCCGGCACTCTGGTGATCTCCGTGCTGGTGTCCATGGCGCTAGCCGGCTGGCTGATGCAGAAGATGCTGGCGCGGCGCGGGGAGCATTCATGAACCTGGATTGGCACGGCGCGCTGGAATCGGTGATCCATCACCCGCTGTTCGGCATCGGCATCACCCTGGGCACCTATCAACTGGTGCTGGCCGGCTACGAGCGCACCCGCTGGATATTCCTGCAGCCAGTGCTGGTGTCCATGCTGGTGATCATCGGCGTACTGCTGCTAACCGGCGTCAGCTACGGTGAATACCGCAAGAGCACCGAGATTCTTGGCACCCTGCTGGGCCCGGCCACCGTGGCGCTGGCGGTGCCCTTGTACCTGAACCTCAAGCGCATTCGCCAATTGCTGGCGCCTACCTTGGCTACGCTGGTGGTAGGTGGCGTGTTTGCCACCGGACTGGGGCTGCTGTTGGCCTGGTGGTTTGGCGCCGAGCGCATGATTTTGATGACCCTTGCGCCCAAGTCGGTAACCTCGCCCATCGCCATGCTGGTGGCCGAGCAGATCGGCGGCGTGGCGGCGCTGGCGGCGGTGTTCGTGCTGATTACCGGGGTTATCGGCGCGATCTTCGGCCCCGCAATGTTGTCCATGCTCAAGGTGCACAGCCCCGCAGCGCGGGGCATGGCCCTGGGCATGACCGCCCATGCGGTGGGCACCTCGGTGGCCTTGCAGGAAGGTGAGGAGTGCGGCGCCTTCGCGGCGTTGGCGATGAGTTTGATGGGGGTGTCGACGGCGGTGTTCCTGCCGCTGGTCGTCAGCCTGTTTGTTTAAGGAAACCACTATGACGTTGCCGTTATTCCCCCTCAACACCGTGCTGTTCCCCGGCTGCATGCTCGATTTGCAGATATTCGAGGCGCGTTACCTGGACATGATCGGACGCTGCATGAAGCAGGGTGCGGGGTTTGGCGTGGTGTGCATTCTGGAAGGCCAGGAAGTGGGGCCGGCGCCCACCGGGCACGCGACCATTGGCTGCGAGGCGGTGATTCGCGACTTCCAGCAGCAGGACAATGGCCTGCTGGGCATCCGCGTGGAGGGCGTGCGCCGGTTCCGCGTCACTGGCACTGAACTGCAGCGTGATCAGCTGCTGGTGGCGGACGTTGAGTGGCTGCCGGAAAGCGCCGACCAGCCGCTGCAGGAAGAGGACGACGACCTGGTGGCGCTGCTGCATGCCCTGGCCGAGCATCCGATGGTGGCGGCGCTGGACATGGGCAGCGAGATACCGGGGCGCCAGTCGCTGGCGAACCAGTTGGCGTACCTGCTGCCGTTCCCTGAACTGGACAAGATCGACCTGCTGGCGCTGCAGGAGCCTTCCGAGCGGTTGGCGGGTATCCAGGTGTTGCTTGACGACCTGCAAGGCGAACTGTTCGCCTGACACCCGTAGCAGCAACTGTCTTTGTGGGAGCTGGCTTGCCAGCGAGTTTTTAGGGCCTCAGCAGCTCGCTGGCAAGCCAGCTCCCACAACAATGTCGTAGCGGCCTTCAATAGGCGTAGCGCAGCAGGGTGTGGGAAAACTCCCGTGTGGCGAAGTAGGCCAGCACCACCGCCGTGACCGGCATCACCAGCCACCACACCCGCGGCGCCATGGCCGGCAACGGCTGGCGCCACTGGCTCAAGGTCAGGCTGGCCGCGCACACGAAGCACGCCAGCAGGGTGCCGGCCAGAATGTCCGTGGGCCAATGCGCGCCCAGATACACCCGCGACAAGGCAATGCTCGCCGCCGGCAGCCCACCCAGCAGCAACCAGGTCAGGCGCAGCCGTGGTGGCTGGCCGCGCCCGGCCAGCACGCCCAGGGTCAGGAACAGCGCGAACGCTGCCGAGCTATGGCCACTGGGCATGCTGTAGGTACTCAGCGGTTCGGTCATCACGTCCGGGCGCATGCGCGCGAACACGTGCTTCATCAGCGCGTTGCCCAAGGCCGTGCCCAGCAGCGTGCCGAGGGCAAACATCGCCGGCCGCCACTGGCGCAGCACCAGCAGCAAACCGCACAGCAAGGCCGCCAGCACGAACTGAGTGCGGAAATCGCCCATCTTGGTCAGCGCCACGGCGATGTCATCGCCCAGGGCGCTGCGGTGCTCCTGCACCAGGGTCATGATGCCCTGGTCGAATTGCACCAGGTGCGGCCAGCCCAGGAACACGCCGCCCAACAGCACCAGGCACATGGCCGTGACCAGGCGCGTGCCGTGCGGGCGCGATTGCCAGGCGGCATTGATGCTCAGGCCAAGCAGGATGGCGAAACCGGCCGCCAGCACGCCAGCCTGGGGCCAGAACCCTTCCGGCAGGGGCAGGCGCATGGCGGCGCCTGTGGCCCAGCCCGGCATCAGGTACACCACCGACCAGCCAGCACCGGCCAGCAGGCTCACGCCCACAAACCGCAGCAACGGCATGTCGAACATGCCCGCCACCATGGGCAGCATCGGCCGCAACGGGCCGATGAAACGCCCCACCAGCAGGCTGGCAATGCCGTAGCGCTGGAAATAGCCCTCGGCGCGGCCGATCCATTCAGGGTGATGGCGCAGGCCCGGCAGGCGCCGAATGTTCTGGTGGAAATGGCGCCCGGTGAAGTAGGACAAGCCGTCACCCAGCAAGCCGCCCAGGTAGCCCAGCAGCAGGGTCTCCCCCAGGGACAGCGCGCCGCTGCCTGCCAGCACGGCGATGGCGAAGAGCAGCACTGTGCCGGGCACTATCAGGCCGACAATTGCCAGGCATTCGGTGCAGGCCACCAGCACAATCGCCAGCCCCAGCCATTGGGGGTGAGCGGACAACCAGGCGGTCAGCCCGTCGAGCCATGGGCCCATGTTTCAGTTTCCTTGCGTGAGGATGAAAAAGTCGCGACCTTCGACTTGGCCACGGCGCAAGGGGTTCCTTGTGCAGTGACGGGCATATTCGGCGTCCACGAAACGGTACGGCAGATGTTCGTCGCGCCCATGGGGAATGCCCAGCCGGGTGGTCTGAATAATGTGTTTCGGCAGGTTGCCAAGGTCTTCGACGAACAGCTGTTCGTGGTCGAAGCGCCTGGCGTCCCAGTTCGGCACTTTTAGGCCCAAGGCCTTGCACAGCAGGGTCTGGCCGGCACACAGGCGCTGCGCCGGGCGCGGGTTGCCGCTGGCGTCGGGGTTGTTCAGCTGCATCTGCGCCAGGGCGTTTTCATCGCTGTGACGGTCCAGCCACGGGTAGGCGGACTTGATCAGCACGGCATTGCCCGGCCCTTGGGCGCTGAAATTCAGCGAGTCGCCGCCGCGGGCGTAGTACATGTAGATGTGGCCGCCGTCGAGGAACAGCGCCTTGCGTTTCTCGGTGTAACCCAGCGAGGCATGGCTGCCTTTTTCCGCGCAGTAGTAGGCTTCGGTCTCGATGATGCGTGCCGAAAGCCAGTAAGGCCCCTGCCGGTGGCGGATGACTTTGCCCAGCAACTCGCGCGCCAGCACCTGGGCATCGCGGTCGAAAAAGGCATCCGGTAACGGGTGGACGTCGGGCCAGGGCAGGGCGTCGGGCAGCATCGGCAGTTACCGCAAGATACGAAAGATCGTGCAAGGATAATATTCATCTGTGGCTTAATCACACCTGAATCATTGCCTTGCAGGGGACTGTTTTCGACCATCCGCCTGCCACCGCTGTCAGCGGACCTTCGAGACAGCTATAATCAGCCGCTTTCCTCTTTGCCAAGACCACAGAGACCATGACTGAGTCCGTTCTTGACTACATGACCCGCCTGGGTCGCGCCGCCCGCGAGGCTTCCCGTGTGATCGCGCGCGCCAGCACTGCGCAGAAGAACCGCGCCCTGCAGGCTGCCGCCAACGCCCTGGACGCCGCCCGCAGCGAACTCACCGCCGCCAACGAGCAGGACCTGGCCGCTGGCCGGGCCAACGGCCTGGAGCCGGCCATGCTCGAGCGCCTGGCGCTGACCCCTGCGCGCATCGACGGCATGATCGTCGGCCTGCGCCAGGTGGCCAGCCTGCCGGACCCGGTGGGTGCGATCCGCGACATGAGCTATCGGCCGTCGGGTATCCAGGTGGGCAAGATGCGCGTGCCGCTGGGCGTTGTGGGCATCATCTACGAGTCGCGTCCCAACGTGACCATCGATGCCGCCAGCCTGTGCCTGAAGTCCGGCAATGCCACCATCCTGCGTGGCGGCTCCGAGGCCATCCATTCCAACCGCGCCATTGCCGCCTGCGTCCAGCGCGGCCTGGCCGAGGCCGGTTTGCCTGCCGCCGTGGTGCAAGTAGTGGAAACCACCGACCGCGAGGCGGTGGGTGCGCTCATCACCATGCCCGAGTACGTCGACATCATCGTGCCCCGTGGCGGCCGTGGCCTCATCGAGCGCGTCAGCCGCGATGCCAAGGTGCCGGTCATCAAGCACCTGGACGGCATCTGCCACATCTATGTAGCTGCCGACGCCGACCTGGCCAAGGCCCAGCGCATCGCCTTCAACGCCAAGACCTACCGTTACGGTATCTGCGGTGCCATGGAAACCCTGCTGGTGGACGCGGCCGTGGCCGCCGACTTCCTGCCGGCCATGGCTGCCCAGTTCGCCGAAAAAGGCGTGGAACTGCGTGGCTGCGAACGCACCCGCGATATCATCCAGGTGCTGCCGGCCACCGAAGAAGACTGGCACACCGAATACCTGGCGGCGATCCTGTCGATTCGCGTGGTCGACGGCCTGGACCAGGCCATCGAGCACATCAATCACTACGGTTCGCATCACACCGATTCCATCGCCACCGAGAACCTGGCCGAAGCCCGGCGTTTCACCGCCGAAGTGGACTCCGCCTCGGTGATGATCAACACCCCGACCTGCTTCGCCGACGGCTTCGAGTATGGCCTGGGTGCGGAAATCGGCATTTCCACGGACAAGATCCACGCCCGTGGGCCGGTAGGCCTGGAAGGCCTGACCTGCGAGAAGTACATCGTGGTCGGCGACGGCCAGATGCGCGGCCAGGAGCCGGTCTGACTTGGGCGACCTGAAACAACCAGGCAGCAAGCCCGTGCCACGCCGTATCGGCGTGCTGGGCGGCACCTTCGACCCGGTGCACATCGGCCACCTGCGCAGCGCGCTGGAAGTGGCCGATGCCTTGCAGCTGGACGAGTTGCGCCTGACCCCCAACGCCCGGCCGCCGCACCGCGACACCCCGCAGGTGACGCCGCAGGACCGCCTGGCGATGGTGCAATGCGCGGTGCAGGGTGTGGCGCCGTTGACGGTGGATGCCCGGGAGCTGCAACGGGACAAGCCGTCCTACACCATTGATACGCTGGAGCTGATGCGCGCGGAACTCGCCGCCGAAGACCAGCTGTTTCTGCTGCTGGGCTGGGATGCCTTCTGTGGCCTGCCTTCCTGGCATCGCTGGGAAGAACTGCTGCAGCACTGCCATATCCTGGTATTGCAGCGGCCTGACGCCGACAGCGAGCCGCCGGATGCCTTGCGCAACCTGCTGGCCGCGCGGTCGGTCAGCGACCCGCTGGCCCTTGATGGGCCTGGCGGGAATATTACTTTCGTCTGGCAGACCCCCCTCGCGGTGTCGGCCACCCAGATCCGTCAACTGCTGGCCAGCGGGAAGTCGGTACGTTTCCTGGTGCCTGACGCGGTACTGGCCTACATCGAGGCGCACGGGCTGTACCGTGCGTCCAATTGAACTGAACGAGTTTTATATGACTAAGCAAAAAATCAGCGTATCCGGCGAAGAGCTGGTCGAACTGGCCAAGGCCGCACTGGAAGACGTCAAGGCCCAGGACATCCTGGTCATCGACGTCAAGGACAAGCACAGCCTGACCGACTACATGGTCATCGCCACCGGTACTTCCAGCCGCCAGATCAACGCCATGCTCGACAAGGTTCGCGAGAACGTCAAGGCCAAGGGCGCACAGCCACTGGGTGAAGAAGGCAAGGGCGAGAGCGACTGGGTACTGCTGGACCTGGGCGACGTCATCGTGCACATGATGACCGCTGCTGCCCGCCAGTTCTACGACCTGGAACGCCTGTGGCAGGGTGCCGAGCAGAGCCGTGCCGCCAGCGGCGCGCACCACACCCCGGGCAACGAATAAGGCCGGGTCATGCGTCTGCGTCTGATTGCGGTCGGCTCGCGCATGCCGAAGTGGGTGGAAGACGGTTGGCATGAATACGCCAAGCGTCTGCCGTCCGAGCTTGCCCTGGACCTCGTGGAAATTCCGCTCAACACCCGCGGTAAGAACGCCGACGTGGCGCGCTTCATCCGTCAGGAAGGCGAAGCCATGTTGGCCAAGGTTCAGCCGGGGGAGCGTATTGTCACGCTTGAGGTGCACGGCAAGCCGTGGAGCACTGAGCAGCTGGCGGTGGAGCTGGACAAGTGGCGGCTGGACTCGCGCACCGTCAACTTCATGGTGGGCGGCCCCGAGGGGCTGGCGCCGGAAGTGTGCGCGCGCGCCGACCAGCGCTGGTCGCTGTCGCCGCTGACCTTGCCCCACCCGCTGGTACGCATCCTGATCGGCGAGCAGCTGTATCGCGCCTGGACAGTCCTGTCCGGGCACCCTTACCACAAATAAGCGTACAAGCCGCCCTTCATGTCCCAGCCGATTCGCCTCAAGGATCACGAGAAAGACGCACGCCTGGTGCGTAGCCGCGTCGTGGTCGGTGCAATCGTGGTGATGGTGATGGTGTGCGCGCTGGTGGCACGCCTGTATTACCTGCAGGTGATCCAGTACGAGTATCACTCCACGCTGTCGGAGAACAACCGGGTGCACGTGCAGCCGATCCCGCCGTCGCGCGGGCTGATCTTCGACCGCAACGGGGTGATCATCGCCGATAACCGCCCAAGCTTCAGCCTGAGCATGACCCGTGAACGGGCAGGGGACTGGGCGCAGGTGCTGGACACCATCGTCCAGGTGCTGGACCTGGGCCCTGACGAACGCGCCATGTTCGAGAAGCGCATGAAGCAGGGCCGCCGGCCGTTCGAGCCGGTACCGATACTGTTCGAGCTGAACGAAGAACAGATCGCCCGTATTGCCGTGAACCAGTTCCGCCTGCCCGGGGTGGAAGTGGTCGCGCAGCTGGTGCGTCATTACCCGCAGGGGCCGCATTTCGCGCACTCGGTGGGCTACATGGGGCGCATCAACGAGAAAGAGCTGAAAAGCCTGGATTCCGTGGCTTACAGCGGCACTCACCATATTGGCAAGACCGGCATCGAGCGCTTCTACGAGCCGCAGCTGCATGGCCAGGTGGGCTACGAGGAAGTCGAGACCAACGCCCGCGGCCGCGTGCTGCGGGTGCTCAAGCGCACCGACCCGGTGCCCGGCAAGGACATCGTCCTGAGCCTGGACATCAACCTGCAGGAAGCTGCCGAAGCCGCACTGGCCGGCCGCCGTGGCGCCATCGTCGCCCTCGACCCGAAGACCGGCGAGGTGCTGGCCATGGTCAGCCAGCCGAGCTTCGACCCCAACCTGTTCGTCACCGGCATCAGCTTCAAGGCGTACGCCGACCTGCGTGATTCCATCGACCGGCCGCTGTTCAACCGCGTGCTGCGCGGCTTGTACCCGCCAGGGTCGACCATCAAGCCGGCAGTAGCCATCGCCGGCCTGGACACCGGCGTGGTCACCGCCAGCACCCGGGTGTTCGACCCCGGTTACTACCAGTTGCCCAACTTCGACCACAAGTACCGCAACTGGAACCGTAGTGGCGATGGCTGGGTAGACCTGGACACGGCGATCATGCGGTCCAACGACACCTACTTCTACGACCTGGCCCACAAGATGGGCATCGACCGCCTGTCCAGCTACCTCAACCGCTTTGGCATCGGCCAAAAAGTGGCGCTGGACATGTTCGAGGAGTCCCCGGGGCTGATGCCGTCGCGGGACTGGAAACGCATTACCCGGCGCCAGGCATGGTTCCCGGGTGAAACCCTGATTCTGGGGATCGGGCAGGGCTACATGCAGGCCACCCCGCTGCAACTGGCCCAGGCCACCGCGCTGGTCGCCAACAAGGGCAAGTGGAACCGTCCGCACCTGGCGCGCACCATCGAAGGTGAACCGCCGGTGGACGAGAACCCCATGGAAGACATTGTGCTGCGCGACCCCAACGACTGGGACCGCGTCAACCACGGCATGCAGCAAGTGATGCACGGTGCCCGTGGTACCGCCCGCAAGGCTGCGGTGGGCGCCCAGTACCGCATTGCCGGCAAGAGCGGCACTGCCCAGGTCGTGGCCATCAAGCAGGGCGAGAAATACGACCGCTCCAAACTTCAGGAACGCCACCGCGACCACGCCTTGTTCGTGGGTTTCGCACCGGCCGACAATCCCAAAATTGTAGTTGCGGTGATGGTGGAAAACGGCGAGTCCGGTTCCGGCGTCGCGGCCCCCGTGGTTCGCCAGGTGATGGACGCCTGGCTGTTGGGCCCCGATGGCCAGCTCAAGCCCGAATACGCCAGCAATACCGCAACGGAGATCACCGCACGTGAAGAGTAATTTCGATCGCATGCTCTCCAGCGAGGACGTGATGCGCCGCCGCGCCACCTTGCTGCAGCGCATCCACATCGACGGCCCGCTGTTGATCCTGCTGCTGACCCTGGCTGCCGGCAGCCTGTTCGTGCTGTATTCGGCAAGCGGCAAAAGCTGGGACCTGCTGATCAAGCAGGCCACCTCGTTCGGCATCGGCCTGGTGTCGATGCTGCTGATTGCACAGCTGGAACCACGCTTCATGGCCCGCTGGGTGCCGTTGGCCTACTGCCTGGGGGTGATCCTGCTGGTGGCGGTGGACGTCATGGGCCACAACGCCATGGGGGCCACGCGCTGGATCAACATTCCGGGGGTGATCAAATTCCAGCCGTCGGAATTCATGAAGATCATCATGCCGGCCACCATCGCCTGGTACCTGGCCAAGCGCACGCTGCCGCCCACGCTCAAGCACGTCGGCGCCAGCCTGATGATGATCGGCATACCGTTCATCCTCATCGTGCGCCAGCCGGACCTGGGTACCTCGTTGCTGATTCTGGCGTCGGGCACATTTGTACTCTTCATGGCCGGGCTGCGCTGGCGCTGGATCATCAGCGTGATCGCTGCGGCCGTGCCGGTAGCTGTGGCGATGTGGTTCTTCATCATGCACGACTACCAGAAGCAGCGAATCCTCACCTTCCTCGACCCCGAGAGCGACCCGCTGGGCACCGGCTGGAACATCATCCAGTCAAAGGCCGCCATCGGTTCGGGCGGCGTGTTCGGCAAGGGCTGGCTGCTGGGCACCCAGTCGCACCTGGACTTCCTGCCCGAAAGCCACACCGACTTCATCATCGCCGTGCTCGGCGAGGAATTCGGGCTGGTGGGCATCTGCGCCTTGTTGCTGCTGTACCTGGCGCTGATCGGCCGTGGGCTGGTGATTACCGCACAGGCGCAGACGCTGTTCGGCAAGCTGCTGGCCGGCAGCCTGACCATGACGTTTTTTGTTTACGTTTTCGTCAATATCGGTATGGTCAGCGGCCTGTTGCCCGTAGTAGGCGTGCCGCTGCCCTTCATTAGCTACGGCGGAACTTCGCTGGTGACGCTGATGTCAGCGTTTGGGGTTTTGATGTCGATCCATACCCATCGCAAGTGGATCGCGCAGGTTTGATTAAGGTGAAGAATTTCATGCAAGCAGTATGCAACTGGGCCGCTCGGTGCATTCCCTGGGTCGGCCTGGTAGGCATCCTCGGGTCGTCGCAACAGGCGACGGCCGGCGATTACGACAATACCCCGCAGTTGGCCAAGTTCGTCGGTGAAATGACCCGCGACTACGGTTTTGCCGGCGAGCAGGTGATTGGCGTATTCGAAGAGGTGCAGCGCAAGCAGGCCATCCTCGACGCCATCTCCAAGCCGGCCGAGCGGGTCAAGCCGTGGAAGGAATACCGCCCGCTGTTCATCACCGATGCGCGCATTGCCCGTGGCGTCGACTTCTGGCGCCAGCACGAAGTGGCGCTCAAGCGCGCCGAGCAGGAATACGGCGTGCCGGCCCAGATAATCGTGTCTATTATTGGTGTCGAAACGTTTTTCGGTAGAAATACCGGCAACTACCGGGTGATCGATGCACTATCCACCCTGGCGTTCGACTACCCGCCGCGTGCCGATTTCTTCCGCAAGGAGCTGCGCGAGTTCCTGCTGCTGTCCCGTGAACAGCAGGTCGACCCGCTGAGCATCAAGGGCTCCTACGCCGGCGCCATGGGCCTGCCGCAGTTCATGCCCAGCAGTTTCCGCGCCTATGCCGTGGATTTCGACGGTGATGGCCACATCAATATCTGGAGTGACCCCGATGACGCCATCGGCAGTGTCGCCAACTACTTCAAGCAGCACGGCTGGGTGATGGGCCAGCCGGTGGTGAGCCGCGCCTCGGTGCGCGGCGAGCACGTCGACGAAGGCTTGAGCCCGGGCATTGATCCGGTGAAGAACGTTGGACAGTTGCGAGCACTGGGCTGGTCGAGTCATGATGCGCTGCGCGACGATATGCCCGTGACTGCTTTCCGCTTCGACGGTGAGTTCGGTCCGGAATATTGGATGGGCCTTGGCAACTTCTACACCATCACTCGCTATAATCGCAGCGCCATGTATGCCATGGCCGTCTATCAACTGTCGCAAGCACTGGTTCAAGCACGGGGCGTCAAGTAATGCGGACTACGCCGATTCGCACACCTCTGAAGCTGATGGGCTACGCAGCCCTCGCCCTGTTGGTCGCCAGCTGTTCGTCGACCAGCAGCCGTGCCCCGCAAAGCGGCGGCTATGCCGTGCGCTCGCAGCCGGGCCTGGACATCAACCGGGCCCACAAGGACGGCGCGCCGTGGTGGGACGTGGACGTCTCGCGTATTCCCGACGCCGTGCCCACGCTGCACAGCGGCCCGTACAAGGCCAACCCCTATACGGTGCTGGGCAAGACCTACTTCCCGCTCAACGATGCCAGCAGCTACGTGGCCACTGGCACGGCGTCCTGGTACGGCACCAAGTTCCACGGCCAGAACACCGCCAACGGCGAGGTGTACGACCTGTACGGCATGAGTGCCGCGCACAAGACCCTGCCGCTGCCCAGCTACGTGCGTGTCACCAACCTGGACAACAACCGCAGCGTGATCCTGCGGGTGAATGACCGCGGGCCGTTCTACTCCGACCGCATCATCGACCTGTCGTACGCCGCGGCGAAGAAGCTGGGTTACGCCGAGATCGGCACCGCGCGGGTCAAGGTCGAGGGTATCGACCCCGCCCAGTACTGGGCCCAACGCGGCCGTCCGGCACCGTTGATGCTTGACCAGCCGCAGGTCGCGCAAGCGCCGCAGAAGCCGGTCATCACTGCGTCGGCCGGTACCATCGAACAATGGACCCCGCCGCCGCAGCAACATGCCGCCGCCGTCCTGCCCGCGCAGATCGACGCAAAAAAAAACGCTTCTGTTCCAGTCTCTGGCCAGTTTCTCCAGGTGGGAGCGTTCGCCAATCCGGACGCTGCGGAGCTGCTGAGGTCGAAGCTGAGTTCGATGGTGCGAGCCCCGGTGTTCGTCAGCTCGATAGTGCGCAACCAGCAGACGCTGTATCGAGTGCGGATGGGGCCGATCGGCACGCCGGGTGAGGTGCAGCAGACCCAGGACAGTGTGCGCCTGGCCAACCTCGGCTCGCCCAGCGTGGTCACCGCCGAATGATTTCCCCGGCCTGGCAACAGGCCGGACTGCAGCTGGCGCCTGCCCTTGGGGGTGGGTGCCAGCCGTTTGATCAACGGCCCGCAGAACGGCCGAGCAACACCGGGGTCATAGGCCCCGAAACAAAACAGATTTTGCCCGAGAGGGCATGTGCCCATTAGCAATTTCGAGAGACGGATGAACATCACCACCTTTGCCAAACGCCTGTGCTTGCCTGTACTGCTGCTGATCGCCCCAGTTGCCATGTCGGCCGAGCAAATGACGCCTGCGGCGCCGCAACTGGCTGCCAAGGCCTACGTACTGATGGAAGCGTCCAGCGGGCAAGTCCTGGTGGACAGCAATGGCGACCAGCGTCTGCCGCCAGCCAGCCTGACCAAACTGATGAGCGCCTACATCGCCACCCTGGAGATCAAGCGCGGCCAGATCGGTGAAAACGATCCGGTCACCGTCAGCGAGAACGCCTGGCGCACCGGTGGTTCGCGGATGTTCCTGAAAGTCGGCTCGCAAGTGTCGGTCAGCGACCTGCTGCACGGCATTATCATCCAGTCGGGTAACGACGCCACCGTGGCCCTGTCCGAGCACATCGCCGGCAGCGAAGACGCTTTCGCCGACATGATGAACAAGACCGCCGGCGACCTGGGCATGGAGAACAGCCACTTCATGAACCCTACCGGGCTGCCGAACCCGGACCACTACTCCACCCCGCACGACATCGCCAAGCTGGCCCGCGCGATCATCAACATCGACCCGGCCCACTACGCGATCTACTCGCAGAAAGAGTTCTTCTGGAACAACATCAAGCAGCCTAACCGCAACCTGCTGCTGTGGCGCGACAAGACCGTCGACGGTCTGAAAACCGGCCACACCGAAGAAGCCGGCTACTGCATGGCGGCTTCGGCCGTACGTGATGGCATGCGTCTGATCGCGGTCGTGTTCGGTACCACCAGCGAAGCTGCCCGTGCCGCCGAAACCCAGAAGCTGCTGACCTACGGTTTCCGCTTCTTCGAAACCCAGACCTTCTACCAGAAGGGTGCCGAGCTGGCGAAAGCCCCCGTCTGGAAAGGCGCTACCCACGAAGTGCGTGCGGGCCTTGCCGACGACCTGACCATGACCCTGCCAAAAGGCCAGCTGAAAGGCCTGAGCGCCACCATGACCATGAAACCACAGCTGACCGCGCCCATCGCCAAAGGTGACGTGATCGGTAAAGTGGAAGTCAAAAACGGTGACCAGGTAGTCCACAGCGCCGACCTGATCGCCCTCGACGCGGTCGAGGAAGGTGGCTTCATCCGCCGCATGTGGGATAGCATTCGTCTATTCTTCTACGGCTTGTTCAACTGATTACGTGAACAGCATGCCCCCTGGTTGCGCCGTGCGGCCAGGGGGTTTGTCCGTCTTCACGGCTTAAGAGGCCGTTACTGCTATGACAGACACAGAAGTCAAGGCTCCTAAAATCGAATTCCCTTGCGCCGATTATCCGATCAAAGTGATTGGTGATACCGGCGCAGGCTTCAAAGACAAAGTCATCGAAATTGTCACGCGTCACGCCGACATCGAGCATGACAAGACCGCCGAGCGCCAGAGCAGCAATGGCAAGTACACCACGCTGCAGCTGCACATCCTGGCTACCGGGCAAGACCAGCTCTACAACATCAACAGCGAACTGCGTGCCACCGGCGTAGTTAAAATGGTGCTCTGATGTCGCGGTGCCTGGGCTTTCGCGAACTGGGCCTTGTGGCCTACGAGCCAGTCTGGCACGCGATGCAACGCTTTACCGACCAGCGCACCCCGGCTACCGGGGACGAGGTCTGGCTGGTGCAGCACCCCGCGGTGTTCACCCAGGGCCAGGCGGGCAAGGCCGAGCACCTGCTGGTGCCCGGCGATATCCCGGTGGTGCAGGTGGACCGTGGCGGCCAGGTGACGTACCACGGCCCCGGCCAGTTGGTGGCGTACCTGTTGCTGGATGTGCGACGCCTGGGCTACGGCGTGCGTGACCTGGTCACGCGCATCGAGCAGACCCTCGTCGCGCTGCTGGACGAGTATGGTGTACCGGCGGCGGCCAAGGCCGATGCCCCGGGTGTCTATGTCCAGGGTGCGAAAATCGCCTCGCTGGGCCTGCGGATCCGCAACGGGTGTTCCTTTCATGGCCTGGCCTTGAACGTGGACATGGACCTGGCGCCGTTCCGCCGTATCAACCCCTGCGGATATGCCGGGCTGGCGATGACCCAGTTGTGCGATCATGCAGGCCAGATTGAATATGCCGAGGTTGGTGCCCGGCTGCGCGCGCAGCTCGTCAAGCACCTCGACTACGCTGAGCAGACGACCCTGACGGGCGGAATCGATTGATATGACTACCGCGCAAGACACAGCTGAATCCGTGCAAACCATGATCCCGGTGACCAACGTGACCCCGCCCCGGCCAAAAGTCGAAGCAGGCGTGAAGCTGCGTGGCGCCGAGAAGGTCGCGCGTATTCCGGTGAAGATCATCCCTACCGAAGAACTGCCGAAGAAGCCTGACTGGATCCGCGTACGCATCCCGGTTTCGCCGGAAGTCGACCGCATCAAGCAGCTGCTGCGCAAGCACAAGCTGCACAGCGTGTGCGAGGAAGCGTCCTGCCCCAACCTGGGCGAATGCTTCTCGGGCGGTACTGCCACCTTCATGATCATGGGTGATATCTGCACCCGTCGCTGCCCGTTCTGCGACGTCGGCCACGGCCGTCCGAAAGCGCTGGACGCCGACGAGCCGATGAACCTGGCCGTGGCCATCGCCGACCTGCGCCTCAAGTACGTGGTCATCACCTCGGTGGACCGTGACGACCTGCGCGACGGCGGTGCCCAGCACTTCGCCGACTGCCTGCGGGAAATCCGCAAGCTGTCGCCAGGCGTGCAGCTGGAAACCCTGGTGCCGGACTACCGCGGCCGCATGGACGTGGCGCTGGCAATCACCGCCGCCGAGCCACCGGATGTGTTCAACCACAACCTGGAAACCGTGCCACGCCTGTACAAGGCCGCGCGCCCGGGTTCGGACTACCAGTGGTCGCTGACCCTGCTGCAGAAGTTCAAGGAACTGGTGCCGCACGTACCGACCAAATCCGGCCTGATGCTGGGCCTCGGCGAGACCGACGAGGAAGTGATCGAAGTGATGCATCGCATGCGCGAGCACAACATCGACATGCTGACCCTGGGCCAGTACCTGCAACCGTCGCGCAGCCACTTGCCGGTACAGCGCTTCGTGCACCCGGACACCTTCGCCTGGTTCGCCGAGGAAGGCTACAAGATGGGCTTCAAGAACGTCGCTTCCGGCCCGCTGGTACGTTCCTCGTACCACGCCGACCAGCAGGCGCACGAGGCGAAGATCAAGCTCTGATCGACGCCTGAAGCTCCCGTGCCGGCCGCCAGTTCACCGAACTGCGGCCGGCATTGTTGTTCATGGGCCATGACATTGGGATACGGGGGGTTACACAGCTATGCTGTTCTGTCACGGGGAACGCTCTAAAGTAGGCGCTTTCGATCCACGCAAGGAGCCCATCGAATGACATACCAAGCCGCTGCCAGCCTGCCGCGCCGGGTGCCTACCGAGGCGCAGATCGCGCTCATCGCGCCCGCCGGCCCCAAGGAGTTCAGTGTCGAGGCCGCCGAGCGCTGGGTGACCAGTCGTGGCCACCGCCTCAAGGTCTACCCCGGGGTGCTGCAGCACCAGGGCTACCTGGCCGGCAGCGACGAGGTGCGCCTGCAGGACCTGCACGATGCCTTTGCCGACCCCGAGAACGACGCCATCATCTGCCTGCGCGGTGGCTACGGTACCCCGCGCCTGCTGGAACACATCGACTACGAGCTGATCGCGCGCCACGCCAAGCCTTTCATCGGTTACAGCGATATCACCGCCTTGCACCTGGCGTTCGCCCGGCACTGCAATTTCGTTACCTTCCACGGGCCCATGCTCACCTCCGACCTGCTCGCCAACCGCCACGCGCCCACCGAGGATTCGCTGCGGCGCTTGTTGCGCGGCCAGTTGCGCGCCGGTGACCTGCTGGCGCACCCGGTGGCCCACCCGCTGACCTGCATCGAGCACGGCGTGGCCAGCGGCCGCCTGACCGGGGGTAACCTGTCGATGATCTGCGCCACCCTGGCGACCGACTATGAAATTGACCTGAACGGCGCCATCCTCTTCATTGAGGACGTTGGCGAGCCGCTGTACAGGGTTGACCGGCTGCTGACGCAACTGCGCCTTGCCGGGCGTTTCAAGGGCCTTCGCGGGGTATTGGTGGGGGACTTTGCGGGGCTGGACGTGCCGCGGCTGACGCCGTTGCTCAAGCAGGTATTCGAGCCGATGGGCATTCCGGTGCTGGCCGGCTGGCGCAGTGGCCATTGCGACCCCAACCTGACCTTGCCGCTAGGCGCCCAGGTGCGCCTGGACGCAGGCCAGAAGACCCTGATGCTGGAGCAGGATGTGGTGCGGTAGAGTCTGGACGCGGCCTGCGGCCGCTGCTACGGGGGGGGTGTAGCAGCGGCCGCCAGGCCGCGTCCAGGGCGTACTGGCCCCGC
>NZ_JBWCAM010000033.1:0-1943 GCF_056175065.1 Pseudomonas sp. JC1203 | reverse complement strand
CGGGGGGGGGGGCCGGCGCGCGCCCCCCCCCCGCCCCCCCGGGGGGGGGGGGGGGGGGGCCCCCCCCCCCCCCCCCCCGCGTCCAGGGCTTACTGGCCCCGCAAGCTGTCCAGCAACTTGTGGTTGGCATACCCATCCGCCGGCCACCCCAGCGCCTGCTGCGCCTGGCGAATCGACTTGCGGGTGTTGGCGCCGATGATGCCGTCCGGCGTGCCGGCGTCATAACCCTTCGCGGTCAGCAGCGTCTGCAACTCGATACGCTCGGTACGGCTCAACGGCAGGTCATCGCGTGGCCAGTCGCCAGTTACGTAGCCGCCGCCATCGAAGCGTTGCGACAACAGGCTGACCGCCAGCGCATACGACGACGAGTTGTTGTACTTGAGGATGGCGCGGAAGTTGTCCAGCACCAGGAACGCCGGGCCGCGGTAGCCCGCTGGCAACAGCAGCGAGGCGGACAGCTGTTCGCTACCGGCTGGCAGGCGCATGCCCGGCGTTACCTTCACGCCCATCTGCAGCCATTCGCCCACCGGCTTGCGCAGCGTGCCGTCGGCCTGGGCATAGTCAAAGCCTGGCGCCAACTGCACCTCGAAGCCCCACGGCTGGCCACGTTGCCAGCCAGAGCTCTGCAGGTAGTGCGCGGTGGAAGCGAGGGCGTCCGGCGCGCTGTTCCAGATGTCCCGGCGGCCATCGCCGTCGAAGTCCACGGCGTGGGTATTGAAGGTGGACGGGATGAACTGAGTCTGGCCCATGGCGCCAGACCAGGAGCCCAGCATGGCTTCTGGCTGGATGTCACCGTTTTGCAGAATCTGCAGCGCGGCAATCAGCTGGTCCTGGGCAAAGCCCTGGCGGCGGCCTTCATAGGCCAGCGTCGCCAGTGAGCGGATCACCGACTTGTCGCCCTGGAACTGGCCGAAGCTGCTTTCCATGCCCCATACCGCGACCAGTGCCTGGCGGTCGACGCCATAGCGCTGCTCGATGCGTTGCAGCACGTCGCCGTACTGGTTCATCAGCGCCTGGCCCTTGCGCACACGCACCGGCGAGATGGCGCCATCCAGGTACTCCCACACCGGGCGGGTGAACTCCGGCTGGCTGCGGTCGGCCTTCACCACGCTTGGGTCGGGGGTAACCCCGGCAAAGGCGCGGTCGAACACGTCAGGGCGAATACCGGCCTGCAGTGCCTGCTGGCGGAAACCGTCTTCCCACTGGGTGAACGTCTCGCTGGGTAGCATCACGCCATCGGCATCCACGGGCGCGGCCGTGGTCAACGGGGCTTGTGGCGAGGTTTTCTGGGCGGGAACGGGCAGGGCATCGGCGGCGACGGTGGGCTTTTCAGCACAGGCGCCCAGCAGAACGAGAACGGAAGCAGCGAGCAGGTGACGGATATGCACACGCTGGGGACGACGAAGAGGCATTCACAGGTCCAGGTATTTCGGGTCAGGTGTGGACCATAACATGAGAGCAGGGGGGGAGGGGTAGCGCGGGGCCAAGTTCGGGGTGAAAGGGCTTTTCAGGCTGCCAGAAAAGGAGAAGCCTCCCAGTTTTTCGACTGGAAGGCTTCGCGTTTGTAGCTGCCCTTGCCCTTGGTGGGTCGTTCCTGGCGGCTGCGGAACAGGGGTTGGGCGATGATGGACTTGGCCTTGTTGGGGCGCTTTTTGCTCATGGCGGGTCTCCTTGGATGGAGCGCCGATCATACGCCTCTACGCACGCCACGCAACCGTAGCAGCGGCCGCAGGCCGCGTCCCGCCGCTGCGCATATACCGCGTTGCCTGGGACGCAGCCTTCGGCAGCTTGTGTCTAGAGAAGGGAATAGAATCTAAGGTGAGAGCGGTGAATGGCAGGTTGTTCGGCAGCAGTGTTGATAAGCACGTGTAGCAGCAGAACCGCCATTCACCTCTCCGCTCTGGCTACAAGCCCGAACAGTTGAACGAGCCGACCTCGAACAT
>NZ_JBWCAM010000032.1:0-39055 GCF_056175065.1 Pseudomonas sp. JC1203 | reverse complement strand
TAGAGAGCTACATCGCCTACTACAACCAGGAACGCATAAGCCTCAGATTGAATGGCTTGAGTCCGGTACAATTTCGGACCCAAGCACGGAAACACTAACCCTTGTCCAACATTAGGGGGTCAGTTCACGTAAGGCCGGAAAGGTGATTCCGCATCACTTCGGTAATGGATATGTTCACGATGGCCAGATTCTGCTTCTGACATTTCTGGATATATCCATTTTCGCGGCGAGACCACCGACCATTTCGGCCTTACGCCGACTCACTTTTTTTCAGACGCCAAAAAAAGTAAGCAAAAAACGCTTGCCCCTGCTTGGGCCCTCCGCTGCGCTACGGGTCCCCTCCTTCCGGCGCCGCTCAACGGGCAGACGGCACCCGCTATAGAAGCCTGCGGGTTACCGTCTCTTCGGCCTGCGGCCTCGGCCCTTCGGGCAGCCCGTTGATCGACGCCTCCAGTCGGCCCGGGCGCTTTACGGGGCATACAATCAAGATCAAAAGCCAGATCAACAGCAGGTCACAAGCAGGTCACAAGCAGATCAACTGCAGATCAACTTCAGATCAAATGCCGATCACAAGCAGAGGCCAGGTGGGTGGGTGCAGGCGGTTAGCCTTTACCCAGTTCTTTAGCGGACATGCAACTTGCACGCGGTTTTTGCTGCGAGCATGCAGAATGCACGAACAGCAAAAATGAGGTGTTTTTCAAGTTGTTGATTTTAAAGGATTTTATTTAATGGTCAGGTTGGCACACGCCCTGCAACGGTATAGCTAACCCTGCAGCCAAGCCCAGCCTGGCGCAGACTTCTCGAAAAACAGGAGTGACTCGTATGAAAAAGTTCGCTATTGCTGCCGCTACTGCCACCGCCCTGACCCTGGCCATGGGTAACTTTGCATATGCCGCCACTGCGAGTGAAACCGCAGCCAAGACCGAACAAGCCGGTTCCGACACCTGGATCACCACCAAGGTCAAAGCCAACCTGCTGACCGAGAAAGGCATTCCAGGCAGCGACATCACCGTTGAAACCAACAACGGCGTGGTCACCCTGGCGTCGAAGGCAGGCGTTACCCTGACCTCCGCGCAGAAAACCACCGCAGTGAACATTGCCAAGCACACCAAACACGTAAAATCGGTTTCGGCTGACGCGCTGGAAACCCAATAATCGATTCATGCGAAGGGCACACGGACCGTGCCCACTCAAAGCCCCGGCCTTGCGCCGGGGCTTTTTTTTGCTTGAGGCCTGGGGCGGTCAGTCCGCTTCAAGGTGCAGGTTGGTGACCACCGTACCGTCCTTCTGGGCGTCGCTGATGATGGTGTCGATCAGGAACACCTTCTCGTCCGGCAATTGGCCCTTGTCCACAAGGAACGCCTTGATGGCGCCGGAACGTGCCTGGCCCAGGGTGCGCAGCAACTGCTCATCCTTGCTCCAGGACTTCACCACCGCGTCGTGCAGGCTGGCCTCGCGCTGTTTCTTGTCCAGCTGGTCCCACTCGGCAGGTGGCGCCTGGTTGAGGCGGGCGCGGTAGATGGCCGGCAGCATGGGCGCTTTCTCATCCTCGGGCACGGTCAGCAGGCTTGCCTGGGCGGGCACCTTGTCGCCGCGGCGCTGGAGGATCTTGAAGTAAGTGGTCTGGTATTCGCGCTCCAGGCGCTGCTGGGCTACCAGCGGGCCATCGCTGCTGGCGGCGGCGCCGCCTTCCACTTCCAGGTGCAGGCCGGGGCGGGCTTTCATGGCGGTGGCCAGTTTCAGCAGGTTGGCCTGGGCGCTGGGGCTCAGGTCGCTGGCACCCGGGGCAAAGGCAATGTTGCTCAAATCCGTCGAATCGCCACCGCTTACCAGCCCGCCCAGCAGTTTGAACGGGGCGGCCACGGCCTTCACCACCAGGTTGCGCAGAGTCTGCCACACGATGGGCATCACGCTGAACTGCGGGTTGTTGAGGTCGCCGGTGATGGGCAGTTCGATGTTGATCTGGCCGTTGACGTCCTTCAGCAGGGCGATCGCCAGCTTTACCGGCAGGCTCACGGCGTCCGGGCTGTCGACTTTCTCGCCCAGCTCCAGTTGGTCCACCAGCACCTTGTTTTCCGCCTTGAGCTGGCCCTTGGTGATCACGTAGTGCAGTTGCAGGTTCATCCGGCCCTTGCGGATGCGGTAGCCGGCGAACTTGCCGGAGTAGGGCGTCAGCGTGGTCAATTCAAGGCGGTTGAAGCGGGTGTCGATGTCCAGGCTGGCCATGGGGTCGAACGGCGTCAGCGCGCCGGCGATGGTCACTGGCGCATAGCGGTCGACCTTGCCCTTGATGTCCACCTTGGCCGGCTTCTGCTGCTGGCTGTCGATGGTGCCGATGGTACCGGTGAGGTTCTGGATGTTGGTGGCGAAGTTGGGCGTCAGGCTGAAGTCACCGAAGTACGCCGAGCCGTCGTTGATGTTGATACCGCCGATGTGAATGGCCATCGGCTTGCTCGCCACGGCAGGCTTGGCGGCCGCCTGGGCCTGCGGGTTCGCCGCCTGGGGTATCAGCAGGTCCTTGATGCTGGTGGTACGGTCTTCGTTGATCATGAAGCGGGCGTACGGCTGCATCAGCGTGACCTTGTCGATGGTCAGGCTGTTGCCGTGTTCGTAGTCCAGGCCGTCGAGTTGCAGTTGCTCCCATTTGACGAAGTCGCGGCCTTTCACGGTGTCCAGGGTGTGCAACTGGCCCACCTGGGCGCGGCCGGTGATGCTCAGGGTCAGCGGGTCGACGTTCTTCAGGTTCACTGCCAGGTCGCTGCCCAGGGTACCGCTGCGCAGCTCCAGGCGTATGAAGGGCGTGATGTAGGCCTGGGCCACGCGCAGGTCGATGTTCTGTGTCTGCACCTTGAGGTTGGCGGTGACGGGCGCCAGGTTGACCTCGCCGGCGGCGCTGATCTTGCCTTGCTTGCCCAGGCCGGTGTCGACCTTGAGGGTGAAGGGCGACTTGTTGAGGCTGTCGAAATTCTGCACGTCGACATTCAGCGGCCCCAGCTCCAGGGCAACCGGTTCCTTCTGCATGCGGTCGGCCAGGTGCACTTGGTAGTCACGCAGTTGCACGTCCTTGAGCAGCACCTGCCAGGGTTTGCTCGGCGCGCTTGGCACCGGCTGGGTCTCGGGCTTGGCGTCAGCGGTGGCCGGGGCGCTCTTTTCCTGCGGCGCCGGGGCATTTTTCTGGCTGGCGAACAGTTTCTGCCAATCCAGCTGGCCATCGGCCTCGCGTGCCGCCCAGGTTTCCAGCTTGTTACTGCGGATTTTGCCGACGGTAACCAACTGGTTGGCCAGGTCTACCGACGTGTCGCTCACGTCCAGTCGCGCCAGGCGCACCAAGGGGCGGCCGTCCGGCGCGTCGAGGGCGAAGGGCGCGATGCTGACGGCGGCGTTGGTGAGGTTCAGCTCGGTGTTTTTCGACAGGTCCAGCGAATAGTCGGTACTGAGGTTGAGAATGCCGTCCTGCAAGGCCAGGGGCAGGGCGTCACGCACGTAGGGCCACCAGACTTTCATCTTGCCGTCAGTGACCTTCAGCGTGCCTTTGGAGGTGATCGGCACCAGGCTGATGCTGCCTTTCCAGTCGATCTGGCCGCCGTCCGGGCCGGCGGCCACCAGGGTCATGTCGGCGTTGTCTTCGGGCAGGGTGCTGAGGTTCTTCAGCTCCAGGTTCATGGAGTTGTAGAGGAACTCGATGGGCTCGCTGGGGCGCACGTCCTTGAAGTGCAGGTAGCCTTCGCTCAACTTGATGCTGCCCACCCGCAGGGGGAAAGGCTTGCTGGGTGGCTGGTCAGGCGGGGCCGGCTCGCTGGGCGGCAGCTTGAACAGCTGCGCCAGGTTGAGGCTGCCGTCCTTGTTGAACAGCAGCTCGGTACGCGGCTTGTCCAGCTCGATGGCGTCCAGGTGCAGGGCGCGGGTCCACAGGCTGTCGACCTGCAGGTTGGCGTACAGGCGCTCGAAACCGACCTGCTCGATGCCCGGCTCGCCGATGTGCAGGCCCCACAGGGTCAGCTCCAGGCTGAAGGGGTTGAACTCCAGCCGCTCCAGGTGCGCCGGCACGCTTGAGTACTTCGCCAGTTGTGAATTGGCCACCCGCAGCCCGATGCCCGGCAGAATCAGGAAGCCCAGCAGGCTGTAAAGCGCGAGCGCGGTCAGTACGGCGCCAATGGCGCGTATCAATCCTTTGGGCATGGGGGGGCGTCTACTGTCTCGGAATAGGAGTGCTTGGAGTATGGCACGCCTATCTGGTTCCGAAGTGTTGTCCTATTTATGTGTAGGATTTTTCTGAAAACTTACAGTTGCAGCACCAATGTTTTCAATGGCGGCTGGCCGTCCATGGAAGGGAAATCATGCGCCGGGGTGATCACCTGCCAGTCACGCACCGGACGCCCAGCCTTTTCCGCGCAGCGCAGCACTTGTTCGCGCCAGTCGTCGAAGGCCACTTTCGCCAGGTTGTTGCAGCAGATCAGCACGCCGTCGTCGGCGGTGGTCAGCAGTGCGGGTTTCAGCAGGCTCTGGTAGTCGCGCAGCAGGTCCACGGTGCCGAACGCGCTCTTGGCCCATGCGGGCGGGTCGAGGAACACCAGGTCGTACTGGCGTTGCTCCATGCGCGGGTAGCTGGGCAGCTTCTGGCCGCGGCGCTGGCTGATCGGCAGGCCGGCCAGCTGGCGGATGGCCGGGAAGTAGTCCGACTGCACGAAGCTCATCGGCACCAGCGCCGGGTTCAGGGCGCCGTTTTCCTTGCCCACGGCCAGGTTGCCTTCGGCGAAGTCCAGGTTGCACACCTCGCGCGCGCCACCGGCTGCGGCGGCCAGGCCGACGCCACAGGTGTAGGCGAACAGGTTGAGCACGCTCTTGCCCTGGCTGTTGGCCTTCACCCAGCCGCGGGCGTTGCGCAGGTCCAGGAACAGCAGTGGGTCCTGCCCGGCATGGCGCCCGCGCACGCGGTAGTTCAGGCCCCACTCGTGGCCTACCAGGTCAACCAGGGCCGCTTCGTCGGCCTGGTACACGCTGTCCTGGCGGTCGATGCGCGAATTGCCCTTGGAGCGGTCGTTGTAGACCAGCAGCAGCTCCTGGCCCAGTTCGGTGTTGATGGCCGCGTGGATGGCCAGCAGGTCGTCGCGTTCAAGGCTGGTGTGGAAGCTTTGCACCATCAGCTGCGGGCCGTAGCGGTCCACGGTCAGGCCACCGGCGCCTTCCTGGCTGCCGTGGAACAGGCGGTAGCAGTCGGTGCCTTGGGCATGCAGTTGCGGGAGGAGGTCTTTGCGGGAATCGAGTGCGGCGCGCAGCGCCTTGTTCACGGTGGACATGCGCTGTACGCCTGGAAAAAGAGGCGCGTAGTTTAACAGGAGAAGCCCTGCCTCAGGCGATGCCCATGCGCCGGCGGGCGCGGTGGGCGGAGCCGTCGCGCACGGCCCAGCGCAGCACGGGCGCGGTGCTGTTGATGCCCGTGCGCACCAGCCGCCGCTTGAAGTCGCTTTGCGGCAGTTCGAGCATCGTGCTGGCCCAATCGGGCAGCAGGTCCACCCCAGCCTGCATCATCAGCGCCCCGAACGGCTTGGCCAGGCGGCTGGGCGCCGGCGCGTCCAGCAGCAGGCGGATGACCTCGCGGCTGCGGTGGTCGCATATCAGCTGGGGGCGAATGCCCTCCAGGTAATCGGCTATTTCCTGCCGGGAGGCGGGTACATCGCGTGCGCCCAGGCGTTCGGCCACCAGGGCAATTTCGGCGTAGTAACGGTCCTGGTCGGCAGCCGGCAGGTGCGGGTTGCGGTAGCGCAGGTGCGCCGCCAGGAAATGACTGACTTCGGCCACGTGCACCCAGGTCAGCAGGTCCGGGTCACTGGCGGCGTAGGCGCGGCCGTCCTCGGCATGGCCTACCACCTGCAGGTGGATAGTGCGCACCTTGTCGATCAGCCAGTCGGCATCGCGGGTAGAGCCAAAGGTGGTGCCCGAGATGAACTGGCCGGTGCGGCGCAGGCGCCCGAGCATGTCGGTGCGGAAATTGGAGTGGTCCCACACCCCGGCCAGCGCCAGCGGGTGCAACGCTTGCAGCATCAGGGCGCTGATGCCGCCCACCAGCATGCTGGTGAAGTCGCCATGCACTTGCCAGCACACGGCCTGGGGCCCGAACAGGCCGGGGTCACCCTTGGGGTTTTCCAGGTCCAGCCGGCCCAGCGACAGGCCGGTGAGGCTCAACACTTGTTGCTCGATACGACGACGAATGAATTCCATGGATAATCTGGGCCAGGACGCGGCCTGCGGCCGCTGCTACAGGGGTTATTGGGCCTGGAAAGAAAATCCCCTCCGGAGAGGGGATTTTTTCGTCAACCGCGGTGGCGGCCGCGGAAGTAGTTGATCAGGCCTTGGGTGGAGGCGTCCTCGGCAGGCTCTTCGATGCCACCGGTGAGGCGCTGGTACACGCCCTTGCCCAGTTCCTTGCCCAGCTCCACGCCCCATTGGTCGAAGGCGTTGATGCCCCACAGCACGCTCTGCACGAACACCTTGTGTTCATACATGGCTACCAGGGCGCCCAGGCGGCGCGGGCTGATGCGTTCCACCACCAGGGTGTTGCTCGGGCGGTTGCCCGGGATCACCTTGTGCGGCGCCAGTTTCTGGATCTGCTCTTCCGGCATGCCTTTTTCGCGCAGCTCGGCCTCGGCCTCGGCGCGGGTCTTGCCGAGCATCAGCGCCTGGCTCTGCGACAGGCAGTTGGCGAACAGCCACTGATGGTGGTCGGCCACCGGGTTGAAGCTCACCACCGGCACGATGAAGTCGGCCGGGATCAACTGGGTGCCCTGGTGCAGCAACTGGTGGTAGGCGTGCTGGCCGTTGCAACCCACGCCGCCCCAGATGACCGGGCCGGTGTCGGTGGTGACGGGGCTGCCGTCCTGGCGCACGCTCTTGCCGTTGGACTCCATGTCCAGCTGTTGCAGGTGCTTGGTGATGTTGCGCAGGTAGTGGTCGTACGGCAGGATCGCGTGGGCCTGCGAGCCCCAGAAGTTGCCGTACCACACGCCCAGCAGGGCCAGCAGCACCGGCATGTTCTGTTCGAACGGCGCGGTCTGGAAGTGCTGGTCCATGGTGTAGGCGCCGGACAGCAGTTCCTTGAAGTTGGCGGTGCCGATGGCCAGGGCAATCGGCAAGCCGATGGCCGACCACAGCGAGTAGCGGCCGCCTACCCAGTCCCACATCGGGAAGATGTTCTCTTCGCGAATGCCGAAGGCCACGGCCGCAGCGTTGTTGCTCGACACGGCGATGAAGTGGCGGTGCAGCTCGGCTTCCGAACCGCCCTGGGCCAGGTACCAGGCGCGGGCGGCCTGGGCATTCTTCAGGGTTTCGAGGGTGCTGAACGACTTCGACGAGACGATGAACAGCGTGGTCTCGGCGCGCAGCTTGGTGGCCAGCTCGTGGAATTCGCTGCCGTCGATGTTCGCCAGGTAGTGGCAACGCACGCCTTTCTGAGCGTACGGCAGCAGGGCTTCGGAGACCAGCTCCGGGCCCAGGAACGAGCCGCCGATGCCGATGTTGACGACGTCGGTGATCGGCTTCTCGGTGTAGCCGCGCCACAGGCCGTCGTGGATACGGGTGACCAGCTCGGTGATCTGGTTCAGCACCTTATGCACTTCGGGCATGATGTTGGTGCCGTTGACGTTGAGCTTGTCGCCCACCGGGCGGCGCAGGGCGGTGTGCAGCGCCGGGCGGCCTTCGGAAGCGTTCAGCAGCTCGCCGGCGAACATCGACTTGATGGCGCCCTGCAGGTCCACTTCACCGGCCAGCTTGACCAGCAGGTCGCGAGTCTCGGTGGTGATCAGGTTTTTCGAGTAGTCGAGGAACAGGCCGCAACCACTCAGGGAAAATTGGTGAAAACGCTGCGGATCGGCCGCGAAGGCTTCGCGCATGCTGAAATCCTGCATGGCCTGGCGGTGCTGGGTAAGTGCCTGCCAGGCGGGCAGAGCGGTAACGTCGTGGGGGGTACGGTAATACGCCATCGCTGCGGGTTTCCTTGTACTTAGAACAGCCTTTGGACACGGTCGGGTCCTGGCCAGTTGCATAAATTTTGCAACCTGTGGGAGCTGGCTTGCCAGCGAGCTTTCGGGGCCGCAAAAAGCTCGCTGGCAAGCCAGCTCCCACAGTAACCATCTACAGCGCATCTGTCTGCGCGGTGCCCGGTACTTTTTAACAGTTCCGGGCGTTGCAGCATAGCAGTCAGGCGTCGAGGTTCAGGTGCAGGTTGTCGATCAGCCGGGTGCTGCCGATGTAGGCGGCGGCGATGATCACCACGTCGCGGTCCTCGGCGGTGGCCGGGCGCAGGTTGATGCCCTGGCGGATCTCGAAATAGTCGGTCTTGAAACCGGCGGCGGTAATCTGCTCGCGCGCCTCGTCCAGCAGCCGCTCATAGTCGCGTTCGCCCGCCTCGATGGCCTTGGCCGCCTGCTGCATGGCGCGGTACAGGGCCGGGGCGGCGGTGCGTTGCTCGGCGGTCAGGTAACCATTGCGCGAGGACAGTGCCAGGCCGTCCTCGGCGCGCACGGTTGGCTCGCCGATGATCTGGATAGGCATGTTCAGGTCGCGCACCAGCGCGCGGATTACCGCCAGCTGCTGGTAGTCCTTCTGGCCAAACACGGCCAGGTCCGGCTGGACCATGTTGAACAGCTTGCTGACCACGGTCGCCACGCCTTCGAAATGCCCCGGGCGGCTGGCGCCACATAGGCCTTCGGACAGGTGCGGGACGCTGACGCGGGTCTGCACGCCCATGCCGTCGGGGTACATTTCTTCAACGGTCGGGGCGAACAGCAGGTGGCAGCCGGCCTGCACCAGCTTTTCCTGGTCGGCGGCGAGGGTGCGCGGGTATTTGTCGAGGTCTTCGGCCGGGCCGAATTGCAGCGGGTTGACGAAGATGCTCGCCACCACGAAGTCGACGCGCTGGGCGGCCTTGGTCACCAGGGCGGCGTGGCCGCTGTGCAGGTTGCCCATGGTGGGCACGAAGCCGATGCGCTTGCCTTCACTGCGGGCGCGGGCCACGGCGGCGCGCAGTTCTTTGACGGTTTTTACGGTGTTCATGCATTAAATCCGTGTTCGGTACCCGGGAAGCTGACTTCCTTGACGGCGGTGACGTAGGCGCCCAAAGCGCTCTGGATGTCCGGCTGGCCGGCCATGAAGTTCTTCACGAACTTGGGCACGCGGCCGGTTAGCGACAGGCCCAGCATGTCGTGCAGCACCAGTACCTGGCCGTCCACCGCGCTGCCCGCGCCAATGCCGATGACCGGCACCTTGACCGCCTGGGTGATCTCGGCGGCCAGCTCGCTGGGCACGCACTCAAGCAAAATCATCGCTGCGCCGGCCTGTTCCAGGGCAATGGCGTCGGCGCGCATCTGCCGCGCCTGGGCCTCGTTGCGGCCCTGCACTTTATAGCCGCCCAGCACGTTGACGGTCTGTGGCGTCAGGCCCATGTGCGCGCACACCGGTACGCCGCGTTCGGCCAGCAGGCGGATGGATTCCGCCAGCCAGGCCGCGCCTTCCACTTTGACCATGTGGGCGCCGGCCTGCATCAGCTGGGCGCTGTTGGCGAAGGTCTGTTCCAGGGTGGCGCAGGCCATGAACGGCAGGTCGGCGAGAATCAGCGCGCCTTCGTTGCCGCGCTTGACGCTGGCCACGTGGTAGGCCATCTCGGCATTGGTGACCGGCAGGGTGCTGTCGTGGCCTTGCAGGACCATGCCCAACGAGTCGCCGACCAGCAGAATTTCCACGCCCGCCTGGCAGGCAGCCTGGGCGAAGGTCGCGTCATAGCAGGTCAGCATGGCGATTTTCTCACCCTTGAGCTTGAGGCTCTGCAGGGTGGTCAGGGTGATTTCAGGCATCAAAGGGGTCCTCTTTCAGGCGCCGTGAATACTGCTAACAGTTAGCGGATCAAACACAACATCATCTGCCGTGATGTTTGGGAAACGACCGTCAACGGGCCGTTCCGCGCCGTTTTGCTGCGTTAGTGAGCAACGGGATGCCTATAGTCGTGAGGAGGGGGCGGGAAGTCAATTGGATGTGTTACGGGGGTGTTACTGGGTGGGGATTTTGTGTGTTACCGGAGGCGGCTGGCCGGGTAGCCGCAGCCGCCGGGCTACGGGATCAGGCGTTCCAACCCTTCAAACGGGCAAGCAGCCAACATGTCAACCAACAACCGCCCATCCGCCAACCGCAGGTCAGCAGGCGCCACCTCAGCCAACGGATAAAGAACAAACGCCCGCGCCTGCATATGGTAATGCGGCACTTTCAAGCGTGGTTCATCGATCACCCGCTCGCCAAACAGCAGCACATCCAGGTCCAGCGTGCGCGGGCCCCAACGCTCGGCGCGGACGCGGCCCTGGTCGTTCTCGATGGCCTGCAGGGCATCCAGCAGGGCCAGCGGCGCCAGCGCGGTTTCCAGCCGCGCCACCGCGTTGGTGTAACGCGGTTGGCCGGGCGACAGCGATTCGCTGCTGTACAGTGCCGACACCGTCAGGTTCCGGCTTGACGGCAGCTGCCCCAGTGCCTCGATGGCCTGGCGCAGCTGTTCGGCGGGCTCGGCCAGGTTGCTGCCCAGGCCGATGTACACGACTTCCATCCGCTTACTCGCCCGAGTCTGCCGCTGCGCCACGCTTGCGCTTGGTGCCGCTGCGCTTGCGTTTGCGTGGGCCAGCGCCGGTTTCGTCCTTGCTGCCCAGCTCGCGGATCATCTCGCGGCGCTGGCTGTCATTGGCGTCCTGGTAGTCGGTCCACCATTCGCCCAGGCCGTCGGTCTGCTCGCCGGCGCTTTCACGCAGCAGCAGGAAGTCGTAGCCGGCGCGGAAGCGCGGGTTGTCCAGCAACAGGTCGGCGCGCTTGCCGCTGCGGCGTGGCAGGCGTTCCTGCATGTCCCAGATCTCGCGAATCGGGATGGTGAAGCGCTTGGGAATGGCGATGCGTTGGCACTGGTCGGCAATCAGCTGGTGTGCAGCTTCCTGCATGGCCGTGATCGGCGGCATGCCACGTTCCTGCATTTCCAGCACGCGCACGGGCAGGGCAGGCCACAGCAGGGCGGCGAACATGAAGGCCGGGGTCACCGGTTTGCCCTGCTTCACGCGCAGGTCAGTGTTGCGCAGCGCTTCGCTGATCAGCGTGTGCGTGTAGGTAGGCTGGTGCTCCAGTGCCTCGGCGCTGGCCGGGAACAGTGGGTCGAACAGCTGCAGGTCAACCAGCATCTCGAAGGTGTCGGAGGCATGGCCCGAGAGGAACAGCTTCAGGCTTTCCTCGAACAGGCGCGCCGACGGGATCTCGCGCAGCATGGGCGCCAGCTCGCGGATCGGCGCGGCGGTGTGCTTCTCGATGCCGAAGTCCAGCTTGGCGGCGAAACGCACGGCCCGCAGCATACGCACCGGGTCTTCCTGGTAGCGCTGCACCGGGTCGCCGATCAGGCGAATCAGGTGGTTGCGAATGTCGTGCACGCCGTTGGCGTAATCGAGAATGCGCTCGCTCACCGGGTCGTAGTACAGGGCGTTGATGGTGAAATCGCGGCGCTGGGCGTCCTCTTCGAGGGTGCCGTAGACGTTGTCGCGCAGGATGCGACCACTTTCATTACGCGACGACTGGTTGCTGTCTTCCTCTTCTTCATCCTGGGGATGATTGGCGCGGAAGGTGGCAACCTCGATGATTTCGCGACCGAAGTGGATATGCACCAGCTTGAACCGTCGGCCGATTACCCGGGCGTTGCGGAATTCCGCACGCACTTGTTCGGGGGTGGCGCTGGTGGCGACGTCGAAGTCCTTGGGGGTGATGTTCAGCAGCATGTCACGCACGCAACCGCCCACCAGATAGGCCTGATAGCCCGCGTTCTGCAGGCGTTCGACGATGCTCACCGCATGGCGGCTGAACTGGTTGCGCTGCAGCGAGTGTTGCCCGCTGTTGAGCACTTCGGGCGTGGTTCGCAGGTGCTGCGGACGACGCACGGGGGGACGGATAGACTGGAACAGCTTCTTCAGCATGGGATGCACTGTTTGAAGGAATGTTCGGCCATGAATGGAGAATGACCGCATGATGGGCGGGGATTCTAGCATTTAGTCGGGGGATGGTGTAGGACGCTGCGCAACGAGGGGGACGAAACGTGGAAACTACAAGGGGAGCCGAAGCTCCCCAAGGAATGTAGTTGCGTGCTCTTCTTGTTTTTTTGATCGGGCTTCTTGTTTTTGTTAACGCCCTACCCACGTGGTCTGTGCCAGTGGGCGGCTCCCTAACCGGGAGCAAGAGCAAACGGATTGCTTTGGTCGCTGAGTTGCTTTCATCCCATGCCGTTCTGCTTTTTAGTGCAGTTTTTATTGGTCTTTGCCTGGGTGTGGGGCGGGCCCCAATTACAACGCCTCTCCAAAAGAATCAGTTAGCTGCGCCTCCGCCGTGTTGTTCTTGTTATGCGTGAGCCGTTTCATCTTGTTTTTATTAGAGTGTGCCATTGCTTATTGTTGTTCTTGTACCAAATACATAGCAGGTGCCGTGCCAACTTTTGAAAACCCTTGTAAATCAAGGCCTTCGGCGTTTTGGTGGCCATCGGCCAGCGCCTGGAAAGGACAAAATTCGTTACCGTATGCCCCGGCTTCTGTTACGCCGGAAAGGTGGGGGTAACAGTTTGTCACTCCCCCCTTTTGTTACCCCGTTACACCGTACAATTAGCTGAAACGTATCAGCTTTCGCTGGCCACACCCGACTTGCGTCGCGGAATACCCAAGCGCTGCCGGCGCTCCCACAGGCACTTGCGGCTGACACCCAATTTGCGCGCCAGCTCGGTCTCGGTCATGTGGTCCTGGTGTTCGAGCACGAAGTGCTGGAAGTAGTCCTCCAGCGACAAGTCCTCGGTAGGCTCATGGTTGCTGCCACCCACGCCGCCGGCCGGTTGCGCGGCCATGGCGTCGAAAGCTTCGTCGTCGAGGTCTTCCAGCTCGATGTCGATGCCCAGCAGTTCGGCGGAAATTTCCGCGCTCTCGCTGAGAATCACCGAGCGCTCCACCGCGTTTTCCAGCTCGCGCACGTTGCCGGGCCACGAGTAGTGACGAATGGCCTGTTCGGCGTCCGGCGCGAAGCGCAGGTCGTTGCGGCCGATGCGCGCGCTCTGGCGGGCCAGGAAGGCGTTGGCGATTTCGTTGACGTCGGCGCCGCGCTCGCGCAGGGCCGGCAGTTTCAGGGCGATCACGTGCAGGCGGTAGTACAAGTCCTCACGGAACTGCCCCACCTTGGCCAGGCTCTTGAGGTCGCGGTGGGTGGCGGCAATCAGGCGAACGTCCACCTTCTGCGATTGCACCGACCCCACGCGACGAATCTCGCCCTCCTGCAGCACGCGCAGCAGGCGCGCCTGGGCTTCGAGCGGCAGTTCGCCAATTTCATCGAGGAACAGCGTGCCGCCGTCCGCTGCTTCCACCAGGCCCGCACGGCCAGCGCTGGCGCCGGTGAACGCGCCCTTTTCGTGGCCGAACAGCTCGGACTCGATCAGGGTTTCGGGAATGGCCGCGCAGTTCACCGAAATCATCGGCGCCTTGGCGCGTCGCGACAGGTTGTGCAGGGCGCGGGCGACCAGTTCCTTGCCGGTGCCCGACTCGCCCTGGATCAGCACGTTGGAGTCGGTAGGCGCCACCTTGCGGATCTTGCTGTAGAGGTCCTGCATGGGTGGACACGAGCCGATGATGCCGATTTCGCCATTGGCGTTCTCGGCACCGGCGGCGGCTTTGGCGTTGCCATTGCCGGCACGTTCGGCCGGCGCGGCAGCCGGGGCTGGCGCGCTTTGCCGGTCGCGCAGTATGCGCGCCACGGCCTGCAGCATCTCGTCGTGGTCGAAGGGCTTGGCGATGTAGTCCACCGCGCCCATTTTCATCGAGTCCACGGCCGAGCGCAGGCTGGCATAGCTGGTCATGATCAGCACCGGCTTGCCCTGGCCCAGCTTGATCAGCTCGGTGCCCGGGGCGCCAGGCAGGCGCAGGTCACTGACGATCAGGTCGAACGTGGGGATGGAGAAGCGCTCCTGTGCCTCTTGCACGGAGCCGGCTTCGCTGACCTGGTACTGATTCCGTTCAAGCAGGCGGCGCAGGGCAGAACGAATAATGGTTTCGTCTTCGACGATCAGAATATGCGGCATTGATTCAATTCTCTCGACGGTCTCAGTTCACGGCGGACGTCGCTTCGACATGACGCGGCAAGGTCACCCGGATTCGGGTGCCGCGCTGGCTCTGGGTATCAGCCGGGCTGTCGATGGTGATTTGTCCATAATGCTCTTCAACGATGGAATAGACCAGAGCAAGCCCCAGTCCGGTTCCCTCGCCAGGGTCCTTGGTGGTGAAGAAGGGTTCGAACAGGCGGTCCATGATGTTCTTCGGAATGCCGCTGCCCTCGTCTTCGACGATCAGGTCCACGGTGTGTTCGCTGGCCTCGCTTTTCACCCGCACCGCGCTGCCGGCGCTGGAGGCGTCACGGGCGTTGGACAGCAGGTTGATCAGCACCTGGGCCAGGCGTTGCGGGTCGCCCTCCACCCAGTGGTCGGGGTCGCAGAGGTTGTAGAACTGCACTTCGAAATTGCGCCGGTTCAGGGCCAGCAGGCCGATGGCGTCCTGCGCCACCTCGGCCAGGTTCACCGGCTCGTCGCTGTGCTGGTGGCTGCCGGCGTGGGCGAAGCTCATCAACGACTGCACGATGCGCGACACGCGTTTGGTCTGTTCGAGGATCTGGCTGCTGAGCTCGGTGATTTCGCCGTCTTCCTCGCGCTCTTCGCGCAGGTTCTGCGCCAGGCAGGCGATGCCGGTGATGGGGTTGCCGATCTCATGCGCCACCCCGGCCGCCAGGCGGCCAATGCTGGCCAGGCGCTCGGAGTGCACCAGCTTGTCTTCCAGCAGCTGCGTTTCGGTAAGGTCTTCCACCAGCAATACCAGGCCGCTGTTGCCTGGGGCCAGGGGCTCGTCGATGGCCGCCTTGTGCAGGTTCAGCCAGCGGATCTGGCCGTCCAGGGGCAGGCGCTGCTTGTGCAAGTGTTCGTCGGGCACGTTGATGAAGCCCTGCAGCAGCCCGCGCCACGGCTCGCCGATGGTCATCAGCCGCGAGCCCACCACGCGCTGCGCGGCGATGCCGGTCAGCTCTTCCATGGCCTTGTTCCACATCAGGATCTCCTGGTCCTTGGCCAGCGAGCAGACGCCCATGGGCAGTTCCTGCAGGGTCTGGCGGTGGTAGCGGCGCAGGGCGTCCAGTTCGGCGGCAAGGCCGGTCAGGCGCGAGTGGTAGTCTTCCAGGCGGCTTTCGATGAAGTGGATATCTTCGGTAACGTAATTCTCGTTGCCTGATTTGTAGGGCAGGAACGTCTCGACCATGTCCTGGGCCACGCTGGGGCCCATCAGGCCCGACAGGTTGGCCTCGATGCGGTCACGCAGGCGGCGCAGGGCATAGGGGCGGCGCTCGTCGAAGGGCAGGTACAGGTCGCGCAGGGCCTGTTCCACTTCTTTCTGCGCGGCCTTGGCGCCCAGCGGCTTGGCCAGTTGGGTGGCGAATTCCTGCGGCGAGGCGGCGTGCAGCTCGCGGCGCTGCGGCCGGCGCACGTTGTCCACGGCGCACGCCTCGGCGGCGCTGGCTTCTTCGGGGCTGGGGTTGCTGAACAGCGAAATCAGGGTGAACACCAGCACGTTTGCCGCCAACGAGGCGATGGCCGCCATGTGCCAGCTGGTGTCGTCGAGCACGTAGATCATGTTCAGCAGCGGGATGTAGAAGCCCTGCAGGTTGCCGATCAGCGGCAACAGCATGGTCACCATCCACACGAATATCCCGGCCAGCAGCCCGGCGATGAAGCCGCGGCGGTTGGCGGCCGGCCAATACAGCACCGACAGCACCCCCGGCAGGAATTGCAGGGTGGCGACGAAGGCGACGATGCCCAGGTTGGCCAGGTCCTGGGCGGTGCCCAGCAGCAGGTAGAAGGCGTAGCCGGCCATGATGATGGCGACGATCAGGCCGCGGCGCGTCCACTTCAGCCAGCGGTAGATGTTGCCCTCGGCCGGTGGCTGGTACAGCGGCAGCACCAGGTGGTTGAGGGCCATGCCCGACAGCGCCAGGGTGGTGACGATGATCAGCCCGCTGGAGGCTGACAGCCCGC
Source organism: Pseudomonas sp. JC1203 (assembly GCF_056175065.1). Lineage (NCBI taxonomy): Bacteria > Pseudomonadati > Pseudomonadota > Gammaproteobacteria > Pseudomonadales > Pseudomonadaceae > Pseudomonas > Pseudomonas sp. JC1203. Next base: position 22,953 of record NZ_JBWCAM010000032.1, on the reverse strand, counting down.
CCACGTAGGCCAGCAACGCCAGCGCCTTGCTGTTGGCGGCGATGCCCACGCCCAGGGTGAAGTATTCGGGGCTGGTGGTGGCGCCCAGGCGCAGGCCGGCCCACAGGATCAGCGGCACGGCCAGGCTCATCAGCAGCAGGAACAGCGGCAGGCCCCAGCTGGCGCTGACCAGCGAGCGCGGGTTGAGGTTCTCGGTGAACGCCATGTGGTACATGTGCGGCATGACGATGGCCGAGGCGAAGAACACCAGCAGCAGCGTGCGCCACGGGCCTTCCTGCAGCGGCGTGTGCAGGGCGGCGAGGGCGGTCTGGTTCTGCAGCAGCCACTGCTCGAGTTCGTGGGGGCCGTTGAACACGCCATACAGGGCGTACAGGCCGATGCCGCCCACCGCCACCAGCTTGATGATGGACTCGAAGGCGATGGCGAACACCAGCCCCTCGTGCTTCTCGCGGGTGGCGATATGACGCGAGCCGAAGAAGATGGTGAACAGCGTGATGAGTCCGCAGAACGCCAGCGCCACGCGGTTCTGCACCGGCTCGCGGGTGAGGATGCTGATGGAGTCGGCCACCGCCTGTATCTGCAGGGCCAGCAACGGCAGCACGCCGATCAGCATGAAGATGGTGGTCAGCGCGCCGGCCCAGGTGCTGCGGAAACGGAAGGCGAACAGGTCGGCCAGGGATGACAGCTGGTAGGTGCGGGTGATCTTCAGTATCGGGTAGAGCAGCACCGGCGCCAGCAGGAAGGCGCCGCTGACCCCCAGGTAACAGGCCAGGAAGCCGTAGCCGTACTGGTAGGCCAGGCCCACCGTGCCGTAGAACGCCCAGGCGCTGGCGTAGACGCCCAGCGACAGGGTGTAGGTCAGTGGGTGGCGAATGATTGCGCGCGGGATCATGCCGCGTTCGCTGACCCAGGCCACGCCGAACAGCACCAGCAGGTAGGCGGCGCTGATCAGGATCATCTGGGTGAGGCTAAAGCTCATCGGCATCACGTTGGCTCTGGAGAATGAAAGTCACCACGATGAGGATCAGCCATAACAGGTACGGCCGATACCAGGCGCCGGTCGGTTCTATCCACCAGTCCATGATCGCGGGGGAAAACAGGTAGATGCCGACTACCAGCAGCAGGACCAAACGGTAGATGTACATGCCGGCCTCTCGAATGGAAGAACGTCAAACCCAGGGTGCTCGCCTTATTATTGTAGGTACGGGCAAAAATGGAGCGGGGATGGTAACGCAAGCGCGTCGTAGTGCAACTGGAAGTTCACTACACCGTGAGGTGGTGGCCCGGGACGCAGCCTTCGGCAGCTGCTACATCCTGTGGGAGCTGGCTTGCCAGCGAGCTGTTGGGGCCATAAAGCTCGCTGGCAAGCCAGCTCCCACAACACAGTTGCTGCTACAGAAATATGCCCGTAGCAGCTGCCGCAGGCTGCGTCCCGGGCCAACGCCGGCGTCAGGCGGGCAACTGCGCCTCGGGCAAGCTCAAGGCACGCGGGATCAACTCGGCGTTCCAGTGGGCGATGCCCCACGCCAGCACTTCGCCGGGCATGGCGTGGCGCAGTTCCAGCGGCGCCGGCTGCCCCAGCGCCCGCAGTGCGCGCACCAGCAGGGGGGCTGCCTGGTCGGCCTCAAGTGGCGGCGAGCGGTAGCTCTTGCCCAGCTTGTGGCCGTCGGGCTGGGTAATCAGCGGCACGTGCAGGTACGTGGGCTGCGGCAGCCCCAGCAGCTCCTGCAGGTAGAGGTGCCGTGGCGTCGAGTCCAGCAGGTCGGCGCCGCGCACGATGTGCGTCACCCCTTGCCAGGCGTCGTCCAGCACCACGGCCAGTTGGTAGGCGTACAGGCCATCGCGGCGGCGAATCACGAAGTCGCCGCTGTCACGCCCCAGGTGCTGTTCGAAACGCCCCTGCACACGGTCGATGAAGGCGTAGTTCAGCTCTGGCACGCGGATGCGGATGGCGGCATCTTCCTGGCCATGGCCCAGGTTGCGGCACAGGCCGGGGTAGATGCCGTTGTACGGTTCCAACTGCTTGCGCGAGCAGGTGCAGGCATAGGCCAGGCCTTGCTGGAACAGGCGGTCAATCACCTGGGCATAGGCGTCATGGCGCAGGCTTTGGTACACCACCTCGCCATCCCACTCGAAACCGTAGTTCTCCAGGGCCTTGAGGATGGCAGCCTGGGCACCGGGCATTTCGCGCGGCGGGTCCAGGTCTTCCATGCGCAGCAGCCAACGGCCACCCACTGCACGGGCGTCAAGGTAGGAAGCAAGGGCGGCCACCAGCGAGCCGAAATGCAGGAAACCACTGGGCGTTGGCGCGAAGCGGCCAATGTAGGCAGGCGTGTTCATGGGGAACAGGGTACTGGAAAATAAGGCGAAGGGGGTGTGGCAGGTCCGGGGCGCAGGGCGCGCCCCGGTTTCAACAGGTCATTTGCCGACCTGTTTTTCCTTGATTTCTGCCAGGGTCTTGCAGTCGACGCACAGGTCGGCGGTAGGGCGGGCTTCGAGGCGACGAACACCAATCTCGACGCCACAGGATTCGCACCAGCCGTATTCTTCGTCGGTGATCAGCTGCAGGGTCTTGTCGATTTTCTTGATCAGCTTGCGCTCGCGGTCGCGGGCACGCAGCTCAAGGGCGAACTCCTCTTCCTGACTGGCACGGTCAGCGGGGTCCGGGAAGTTGGCTGCCTCGTCCTTCATGTGGTCCACGGTCTTGTCGACGCCGACCATCAGCTCCATCTTCCATTTTTGCAGGATTTTGGTGAAGTGTGCGCGCATGGGCTTGCCCATGTACTCCTCACCGGGAGCTACTACGTAAGGCTCGATGCCCGATTCCAGTGTTTGGGTAGATGCTTGCTTTTCATTGGTGGACATTGGTTGACCGCCTCTCGCTCTTCTAATCCATTGCGCAGGATGCTCCATCTCCGACACCCGCCGGCCCTGCGACTGCAAGCCGGCGAACTTAGCAGATCAATCCAGACGGCGCCACTCCCGGTTGTCGAGCCTGTCGCAGATGGCGTCAAAGCATATGGACCGGCCGTTTCGCGACACGTTCGGCTGCCGCGTCCGGTAGAATCGTTATTTTACACCCTTTTAAGGAAGGTCAATGGCCCAGCCCTACAGTGCGCGCAGCCGCGCCATAGAACCCTTTCACGTGATGGCGCTGCTGGCGCGGGCCAACGAACTGCAGGCCGCCGGCCATGACGTCATTCACCTGGAAATCGGCGAGCCGGACTTCACAACCGCCCAGCCCATCATCGAGGCCGGGCAGGCTGCCCTGGCCAACGGCCAGACCCGCTACACCGCGGCGCGCGGCCTGCCGGCGCTGCGCGAGGCCATCGCCGGCTTCTACGACCAGCGTTATGGCGTGAACATCGACCCGCAGCGCATCCTCATCACCCCAGGCGGTTCCGGCGCGCTGTTGCTCGCCAGCAGCCTGCTGGTGGACCCGGGCAAGCACTGGCTGCTGGCCGACCCCGGCTACCCCTGCAACCGGCATTTCCTGCGCCTGGTGGAAGGCGCAGCGCAGCTGGTGCCGGTGGGCCCCGAGGTGCGCTACCAGCTCACCGCAGACCTGGTGGCGCGCCACTGGGACAAGGACAGCGTCGGCGCCCTGGTGGCATCGCCCGCCAACCCTACCGGCACGTTGTTGAGCCGCGATGAGCTGGCGCAGCTGTCCCAGGCCATCAAGCAGCGCAACGGCCACCTGGTGGTGGACGAGATATACCACGGCCTCACCTATGGCACCGACGCCGCCAGCGTGCTGGAAGTGGACGATGACGCCTTCGTCCTTAATAGTTTTTCCAAATATTTCGGCATGACCGGCTGGCGCCTGGGTTGGTTGGTGGCGCCGCCCGAAGCGGTGCCGGAACTGGAGAAGCTGGCGCAGAATCTCTACATCAGTGCCCCCAGCATGGCCCAGCACGCCGCGCTGGCGTGTTTCCAGCCGCACACCCTGGCCATTCTGGAAGAGCGCCGCGCCGAATTCGGCCGCCGCCGCGACTTCCTGCTGCCGGCCCTGCGCGAAATGGGCTTCGGCATTGCCGTGGAGCCGGAAGGCGCGTTCTACCTGTATGCCGATATCAGCAAGTTCGGCGGTGATGCCTTCGCGTTCTGCCAACATTTCCTTGAAACCGAACATGTGGCCTTTACCCCCGGCCTGGACTTCGGCCGTCACCAGGCCAGCCACCATGTGCGCTTTGCCTACACCCAGAGCCTGCCGCGCCTGCAGCAGGCCGTGGAGCGCATCGCGCGTGGCTTGCGGAGCTGGCAAGGCTGATGGAATTCAATCCTCCCCTGGAAGAAGGTCGCCTGCTGCGCCGCTACAAGCGTTTCCTCGCCGACATTCGCACCCTGGACGGCGAAGAGCTGACCATTCATTGCCCCAACACGGGCTCAATGTTCAATTGCATGGTCGAGGGCGGGCAAGTGTGGTTCAGCCGCTCCAACGACCCCAAGCGCAAGCTGCCGGGCACGTGGGAAATCAGTGAAACGCCCCAGGGCCGGCTGGCATGCGTGAACACCGCGCGTGCCAACCGCCTGGTGGAAGAGGCGCTGCTGGCCGGGGTGATCACCGAGCTTGCCGGCTTCACCGCGCTGAAACGCGAAGTGGCTTACGGCGAGGAGGGCAGCCGGGTGGATTTCTGCCTGCAGTACCCTGAAGGGCCGGCCTACGTGGAAGTGAAAAGCGTGACCCTGGGCCATGACGGCACCACGGTGGCGGCCTTCCCGGACGCGGTGACCCAGCGCGGCGCCAAGCACCTGCGCGAGCTGGCGACGCTGGCGCGCAACGGCGTGCGGGCGGTGCAGTTGTACTGTGTGAACCTGACCGGCGTCGACGCCGTGCGCCCGGCGGGCGAGATTGACGCAGCTTATGCCGAGGCGCTGAAGGCGGCAGTGGCGGATGGCGTGGAGGTGCTGGCGTATGGGGTGCATTTGGATAGCGAGCGTGTGTATGTGAACCGCCGCTTGAGCGTCCAGATTTGACCCGCGCCGCCGACTCGTAGCCGCTGCCGAAGGCTGCGCTGGCCCCAACGTGCACTGGAGATCTACAGTGCAGGCGAGCGCCAGCGCAGCCTGCGGCAGCGGCTACGCCGATCGTCGCGGGGCCGAAATCAGAGTTCTACCCAGATGCCTTTGTGGTCTTCGCGGCAATCGAAATTCTCCAGCTCCTTGCCCTCGCACGGCCCCGCCACGCACTCGCCCGAATCCATCAGGAACAACGCGCCATGGCTGGCGCAGCGGATCATGGTGGCGCTGTCATCCAGGAACACGTCGGTTTCCCACTGCAACGCGGTGCCACGGTGCGGGCAGCGGTTGCGGTAGGCGTACACCCGCCCTTCGCGGCGGACGACGAAAAGCTTGATGCCTTCACACTCGAAACCACGACTTTGTGCTTCGCTCAAAGCGGCGCTTTCACACAGCCACTGCATGCTGACCTCTTTTGTTTTACTTGATGATACAAGGGTTGGCTTGACGCCCAAATGCAAATAATTATCAAATGAATTGATAGGTTGCCGTTCGGGCGGGCATTCAACGGGATAACGTCGGGCGGTGCAACCTTTGCCCTTTATTGAACAGAGGAATTTGCGATGCGCCTGAGCGCCAGGGTCGTTGGCTTTACTGCCGCCATGCTGTTTCACCCGTGGGCCACGGCCGCCGAGGCGTTGCCGCAACATTGGGTGAGCGCCGGTGGCGCGCTGACCGAATGGGTGGTGGTCATGGGCGGGGAAAGCAAGCTGGTAGGGGTGGACACCACCAGCCAGCACCCCGAAAGCGTCAAGGCGCTGAAAAGCATCGGCTACCAGCGCGCGCTGTCGGCCGAAGGCATTCTCAGCCTGACCCCGCGCCCGGACATCCTCATCGGCACCGAGGAAATGGGCCCGCCGCCGGTGCTGCAACAGATTCGCCAGGCCGGGCTGGGCGTGGAAATGTTCGACAGCAAGCCCGAGCTGCCGACCCTGCAGGCCAACCTGCTGCACCTGGGCCGCCTGCTGGGTGACGAGGCCCACGCCGGCAAACTGTTCGACGATTACCGCCAGCAACTGGCAGACCACCAGGCCTGGGTGAAAGTGGCCGAGGCCAGGCAGCCAGCCCCTGGGGTCATCCTGCTGCTGGGCCACATGGGCGCCAAGCCGCTGGTGGGTGGCCCGGGCACCGTCGCCGACTGGCTGGTTACCCAGGCCGGCGGGCACAACCTGGCTACGCAGCCGGGCTACAAGAACTTCTCCACCGAGGTGCTGGCGGCGCTCGACCCGCAGGTGATCGTGTTCGCTGACCGCAGCCTGAGCGGTGACGCGGCCATTGCCGCCATGCTCAAGGACAACCCGGCGCTGGCCAACACCCGGGCGGTCAAGGAAAAACGCATAGTGTTGCTCGACCCGACCCTGCTGGTGGGTGGCCTGGGGCCACGGCTGCCGGCAAGCTTGAACGGCCTGTCGCAGGCGTTCTTCCCCGACGCCAAGCCTGCCCAATGAGGCCATTGCTGGCGCCACGCACGCTGTTCATCGGCCTGGGGTTGTTGTGCCTGCTGGCGTGCTGGCTGTCCCTGGCGCTGGGGCCGGTGAGCCTGCCGCTGCTGGATACCCTCAAGGCCGGCCTGCGCCTGGCTGGACTGCCGGTGAGCGGGCAAGGCCTGGAGCAGGCCGAGATGATCGTCGGCCAGATCCGCCTGCCGCGCACGTTGCTGGGCCTGGCCGTGGGCGCCGTGCTGGCGCTGTCGGGCGTGGCCATGCAGGGGCTGTTTCGCAACCCGCTGGCCGACCCGGGGCTGGTCGGCGTGTCGAGCGGCGCGGCCTTGGGCGCGGCCATCGCGATTGTCGGCGGCAGCTGGTTTGGCGGCCTGCCACCGCTGCTGGAGCCTTACCTGCTGTCGATCTGCGCCTTTCTCGGCGGCCTGGGGGTGACCGCGCTGGTCTACCGCCTGGGGCGCAAGGACGGCCAGACCAGCGTGGCGGTGATGCTGCTGGCCGGCGTTGCGCTGACGGCGCTGGCCGGCTCGGCGGTGGGCCTGTTCACCTACCTTGCCGATGACAGCACCCTGCGCACCTTGACGTTCTGGAACCTGGGCAGCCTCAATGGCGCCAGTTACCAGCGCCTGTGGCCGCTGGTGGTGATCGCCACGGGCGTGTCGCTGTGGCTGCCGCGCCGGGCGCGGGCCCTGAATGCGCTGCTGTTGGGCGAATCGGAGGCGCGGCACCTGGGCATCGAGGTGGAACGCCTCAAGCGTGAACTGGTGTTCTGCACCGCGCTGGGCGTGGGTGCGGCGGTTGCGGCCGCCGGGCTGATCGGTTTCATCGGCCTGGTGGTGCCGCACCTGGTGCGCCAGGTGGCAGGGCCTGATCATCGCGTGCTGCTGCCGGCATCGTTGCTGGCGGGCGCGAGCCTGCTGCTGTTCGCCGACCTGATCGCGCGTATGGCGTTGGCCCCGGCCGAACTGCCTATCGGTATTGTCACGGCGTTCCTTGGCGCGCCATTTTTCCTGTTTTTGCTGGTGCGGGGGCGTCCCTGATGTTGCACGTGGCTAACCTGCAAGTACGACGCGGCCAACAGGCAGTGATCAACGACATCAGCCTGCAATTGCGGCCCGGTGAAGTACTGGGTGTGTTGGGTCCCAATGGCGCCGGCAAGAGCACTTTGCTGGGGGCCCTGTGCGGCGAGCTGGTGCCTGCCCACGGTGAAGTGTGGCTGGACGGCCGCCTGCTGGCCGATTGGCATGGCCCCGAGCGTGCGCGGCGCCTGGCGGTGCTGCCGCAGGTCTCTACCCTGGGCTTCGCCTTCCGGGTGGAGGAGGTGGTGGGCATGGGCCGCTTGCCCCACGACAGCGGCCTTGCCCGCGACAGCGAGATCATCGCGGCCGCCCTGCACGCCGCCGATGCCGCGCACCTGCGGGGGCGCAGCTACCTGGCGCTGTCCGGTGGCGAGCGCCAGCGCGTGCACCTGGCGCGGGTGCTGGCGCAGCTGTGGCCGGGCGAGCCGGGCACCACGCTGCTGCTGGATGAGCCCACCTCGGCGCTCGACCCGCTGCACCAGCACACCACCCTGCAGGCGGTGCGCGCATTTGCCGACCGTGGCGCGGCGGTGCTGGTGATTCTGCATGACCTGAACCTGGCAGCGCGCTACTGCGACCGCATTCTGTTGCTGCAACAGGGCCGCGCGCATGCGCTGGGCACTCCGCGGCAGGTGCTGCAGCCAGAGGCGCTGAAGGCGGTGTTCGGGTTGGAGGTGCTGGTGCAGGAGCACCCGGAGCGCGGGCATCCGTTGATCATTGCGCGGTGAAATGGACGCAGCCTGCGGCAGCTGCTACAGGGGGTAGCACAAATCCCGGGCAAAAAAAGACCCGGCAAAAAGCCGGGTCAAATAACCGTGATTAGCCTGATGAGGAGATAATCTGAGAGTCCGAACCAAGGTCTTTCAAATCATCACTGGCCTCGCGACCAGATGTGATAATCATAACAATTCTCATTTAGAAGTCAACAGGCCTTTCCAAGAATTTTTCACGGGCTGTCGATCAGCCGCGTCACCTGCCGGTTCAGCGCCTCGATACGCCGCGCCATGCTTTCGATCAGGCTGTGGGCGATGCGCGGGTTGGTCTGGGTCAGGTTCAGGAACTGGTCCTTGGGGATGATCATCAGCGTGCAGGGCACGGTGGCGATTACCGTGGCGCTGCGTTTTTCGCGGGTGAAGATCGCCATGGCGCCGAAAATCTCGTCCTTGGGCACGTCGCCCACCTTGTGGCCATCGACGTAGGCCTCGGCGTGGCCGTCGATGATCACGAACACGTGGTCGGCCTCGTCGCCCTGGTTGATCAGCACATCGCCGGCGGCCACGTGCTTGAAGCCGTTGCTGGCGCGGTATTCGGGCTGCTTGAGGCGGGTGATGGCGTCGCACAGCAGGGTGGTCTGGCCGGTCAGGTACTCGATAAGCAGCTCCTGGGTCTCGGGCGTGGCATTGATGTGCGCCAGCACTTCGCTGCGCAGGTAAGGCACCACGCGCAGCAGGCCTTCGGTGCTGTATTCGTAGGAAAGGTCTTCGCGGTTCTGGTAGAGGCCCAGCAGGTCGCCGTCCTGCAGGTAGAACAGCGGGCGCTGGTTGATGCGCGCCTGCAGCAGGCCACTGTCGATCAGGTACAAGTGGCTGTCATCCAGCAGCGGCGAGAGGTCGGCCCCCGGCTCCAGCTCCAGCGCCGGGCCCTGTGGGGCCACCCCCAGCAGCAGGCGCGAGGCGATGCCCTGCAGGCGGTTTACCCAGGCATCGGCATAGGCCGGCTGATCACCAAATAGATACATGCGCGCTTTCCTCGACTGTCGAACCCGACGCGCGGCCGCGGTCAGTTCTTGCGACGAGACGATATCGCGTCGAGTTGTTGATTCAAAGCCTCTTTGCGTTCGGCGGGTATGTCGTTCCAGTGCACGTCCAGCAAGGCACCCTCGATTGCGTAGAGCAGCACTTTGGAGGCGCGGAAACCACGGGTCTTGACCGCCCGGTAGGCATCCACGGCGCCCAGGCGGCGCAAATCCGAGGCGCTGTGGATCCCCACGGCGTGCAGCCACTGCGCCGAGGTCTTGCCCAGGTTTTTCAAATGTTGAAGTTCATCGTTCATCAAGCCTCCTTGCGACGGCTGAACTTGATCGAGGCGCATTTGCTGGCCGCTCTGCCAAGGGAGTGTAGCGGCACTTTGGAAATGCGCTCAGGCGCCGGTTTTCCGCGGATATCAGCGGCTTGCAGCGCATGCTGGCCGGCGCTTCCTGCGCCGGTCAGTGCTTCAGCGGGTGCGGTAGCGCAGGCGGGTGCCGAAATTCACTGACATCAGGATTTCGTCGGCCGACAGTTCCGCCGGAAAGTAGGCCCCGGAAATCTGCGCATGGGCCAGGCTGGCGCCTTCCATGCAGGTGTCGCGCAGGTCCAGGCCGCGGAGGTCGGCGGTGCGGAAATAGGCGTCGGTGAAGTCGATGTCGTGGGTGTCGAGTTCGCGCAGGTCGAGGCCGCGGAAGTCGCCGCCACGGAAGTCCACCCGGTCGGATGGTCGCTCCGCATTGAAGCCGCGAACGTTTTCGTGGTGCACGAGGGCGTAAAGGTGCGAGTCAAGCTGCTTGGGCTGGCTCATGGCGTCTACCTGTTGGTTTTATTGACGCCATTATAATGCCACTATTCTTGCGCCGTGACTGTCGACTGCTTCACGGCTGGAGAAAATAAAGCCTGGCAACACGCGAACCCGTAGCAGCGGCCGCAGGCCGCGTCCCCTGCGCGCGGGACGCAGCCTTCGGCAGCTGCTACGGGGGGGGGGGCTCCTGGCAGCGTTTACAGCCCCGGCAAACGCTGGCGAATCTGCTCTACCAGCTTGTCCAGGCTGTCGCCCTCGTTGGTTTCAACGCGCTTGCTCAGCACCAGCTCCTCGGCGGTCAACGGCTCGCGGCTGGCCTGCTGGGCCTGCACCACTTGCAAGGTGGCGTCCGACGGGTCGTTCTGCTCGGCCTGGCGCTGTGCCAGCCATGCCTCGATCACCGGCATCGGTGCGTTGCAGTCGAGGATCAGGAACGGCACGCCGGTGGTTTCGGCTACCTGGGCCGCCTGCTGGCGCTGGGCGTGCTTGAGGTAGGTGGCGTCGATCACGGCCGGGAAGCCGGCGCGCAGGATGCTGTCGGCCAGGCTGTGCAGGCGCTGGTAGGTAGCAACGCTGGCATCCTCGCTATAGATGCCGCTCTGCAGCAGGTTGTCGCCCTGCTGCTCGCCGAACAGACGCTTGCGTTCCACGTCCGAACGCAGGCGGATGGCGCCCAGCGCTTCCACCAGGCGCATGGCCACGTGGCTCTTGCCCACGGCAGAAACGCCGCTGGTGACAGCCAGGAAGCGCGATGGAATGGCGCTGTAGCTTTCCGCCAGGTTGGCGTACTTGCGGTACTGCTTGAAGGTGGTGGCGCGCTGTACTGCGTCCGAGTCCGGGGTCAGGCCGAACAGGGCGACCTTGGCGCGCACCAGCGCGCGGTAGGCCTTGTAGAAGTTCAGCAGTTCCAGGCCACGGTAGTCGCCGGTCAGTTCCAGGTACTGGCTGATGAAACGGCGGGCCAGGCACTTCAGGCCGCGGTCTTCCAGGTCCATGGCCAGGAAGCCGATGTCGGCGTAGACGTCGGTGAAGCGGAACGGTTCGTTGAACTCGATGCAGTCGAAAATCACCACCTGGCCGTCGATCAGCGTGGCGTTGCCCAGGTGAATGTCACCGTGGCACTCACGAATGAAGCCTTCGGCCTTGCGTTCCTGCAACAGCGGCTGCAAACGGGCGAAGCTGGCCTGGGCCCAGGCTTGCAGGGCGTCCAGTTGCTGCAGGTCGGCGGCGTCTTTCAGGAACGGGCGGATCTGCTCGAAGTTCTGCTCCACCGGGGCCATCACCGCTGCCGGGGTGCCGGCTTCGTGCGCGGCGGGTACCACCGGGGCGCCCAGGTGGAATTCGGCGATCTGCCGGGCCATGGAGTCGATGTGCGCGCTGGTCAGCTCGCCGTTGGCCTGCAAGGTGCTGAGCAGGTCGTTTTGCGGGAACTGGCGCATTTGCAGGGCGTATTCGAACGCCTGGCCGTCGCCACCCAGCACGGGGGCCTCGGCGCTGCCGGTAATGGGCAGCACTTGCAGGTACAGGTCGTTGGTCAGGCGCTGGTTCAGGCGCAGCTCTTCATTGCAGAAGTGCTCGCGCGAGGCCAGGGTGGAGAAGTCGAGGAAACCGAAGTTCATCGGCTTCTTGACCTTGTAGACGTAAGGGCCGGTCAGCACCACCCAGGAGATGTGCGTCTCGATGACCTGGAAGGCCTCGACCGGATGGGGGTAAAGGGCCGGGTTCTGCAGGGCGGCGATAAGGGCTTGGCTCACGGGCGGTCCTTCAACTGTCAAAGAATTCGAGGCGGGCATTATGGCCGCTGCAGGGGGCTGTGCAAACCTTTCATGGGCGCTGGTCGTCGTTCACCGGGGACGCCTGCCCAGCCGGGATAAAGTGCGTATAATCCGCCGCCATGACTCGATCCCGATCCCCCCGCACCCCTAAAAAACCTGTCAAGCGCGGCCTTCCGGCCTGGCTCGGCTGGACCCTCAAGCTGGGCCTGGTAGGCCTGGTTATCCTGATAGGCTTTGCCGTCTACCTGGACGCCATCGTGCAGGAGAAGTTTTCCGGCAAGCGCTGGACCATCCCGGCCAAGGTCTACGCCCGGCCGCTGGAGCTGTTCGTCGGGCAGAAACTTGCCGAAGCAGATTTCCTCACCGAACTCGACGCCCTGGGTTACCGCCGCAGCACCGTGCTGGACGGCCCGGGTACCGCCGTGGTCAAGGGCACCACGGTGAACCTCAATACCCGTGGCTTCCAGTTCTATGAAGGCCTGGAGAAAGCCCAGCCGGTGCAGGTGCGCTTCAGCGGCGACTACGTGGCCGAGCTCAGCAGCACCACCAACGCCAAGTTGCCGGTGGTGCGCCTGGAGCCGCTGCTGATTGGCGGCCTGTACCCCAAGAATCTTGAAGACCGCATCCTGATCAAACTCGACCAGGTGCCGCCGTACCTGCTCGACACCCTGGTGACGGTTGAAGACCGTGACTTCTATCACCACTTCGGTGTGTCGCCCAAGTCCATCGCCCGCGCCATCTGGGTCAACACCTCCGCCGGGCAGATGCGCCAGGGCGGCAGTACCCTGACCCAGCAGTTGGTGAAGAACTTCTACCTCACCAACGAACGCAGCCTGAGCCGCAAGCTCACCGAAGCGATGATGGCGGTGTTGCTGGAGATCCACTACAGCAAGCAGGAGATCCTCGAGGCATACCTCAACGAGGTGTTCATCGGCCAGGATGGCCAGCGTGCGGTGCACGGCTTCGGCCTTGCCAGCCAGTTCTTCTTCAGCCAACCGCTGTCGGAACTCAAGCTGCACCAGGTGGCGTTGCTGGTGGGCATGGTCAAGGGGCCGTCCTACTACAACCCGCGCCGTTACCCGGACCGCGCGCTGGAGCGCCGCAACCTGGTGCTGGACCTGCTGGCCCAGCAGGGCGTGGCGACCCAGGCGCAGGTGGACGCGGCGAAGAAGATGCCGCTGGGCGTGAGCAAGCAGGGCAGCCTGGCGGACAGCTCGTTCCCAGGGTTCCTGGACCTGGTCAAGCGCCAGTTGCGTGAAGACTACCGCGACGAGGACTTGACCGAGGAAGGCCTGCGGATCTTCACCAGCTTCGACCCTATCCTGCAGCAGAAGGCCGAGGCCTCGGTGACCGACACCTTCAAGCGCCTGGGCAACCGCAAGGGCGTGGACGATGTGGAAGCCGCCATGGTGGTCACCAACCCGGAAAGCGGCGAAGTACAGGCCCTGGTGGGCAGCCGCGCGCCAGGTTTCGCCGGCTTCAACCGCGCGCTGGACGCGGTGCGGCCGATCGGCTCGCTGGTCAAGCCGTCCATCTACCTGACCGCGCTGGAGAAACCCAGCCAGTACACGCTCACCAGTTGGGTCAAGGATGAACCGTTCGAGGTCAAGGGCGCCGATGGTCAGGTCTGGCGGCCGAAGAACTATGAAGGCAACTCCAACGGCACCATCTTCCTGTACCAGGGCCTGGCGCACTCGTTGAACCTGTCCACTGCGCGCCTGGGCCTGGACCTGGGCGTGCCCAACGTGTTCAAGACCATCTCGCGCCTGGGCGTGGACGTCGACTGGCCTACCTACCCGTCGATGCTGCTGGGCGCCGGCGGCATGTCGCCTATCCAGGTGGCCACCATGTACCAGACCATCGCCAACGGCGGCTTCAACACGCCGATGCGCGGTATTCGCAGCGTGCTGACGTCTGACGGCCAGCCGCTCAAGCGCTACCCGTTCCAGGTGCAGCAGCGTTTCGACCCGGGCTCCATCTACCTGATCCAGAACGCCATGCAGCGCGTGATGCGCGAAGGTACCGGCCGCTCGGTGTACAACGTGCTGCCAAGTTCGCTGAACCTGGCGGGCAAGACCGGTACCAGCAACGACTCGCGTGACAGCTGGTTCGCCGGCTTCAGCCAAGACGTGCTGGCGGTGGTGTGGATTGGCCGCGACGACAATGGCAAGACCCCGTTTACCGGTGCCACCGGTGCCCTGCAGGTGTGGACCAGCTTCATGAAGAAGGCTGACCCGCTGCCGCTGGACACGCCCATGCCCGACAACGTGGTGCAGGCCTGGATCGACCCGCACACCGGCCAGGGCTCCGACGCCAACTGCCCGGGCGCGGTACAGATGCCGTATATTCGTGGTAGCGAACCCGCCGCAGGCCCTGCTTGCGGAAGCCAGGCCCCCGCCGATTCCGTGATGGATTGGGTCAAGGGCTGGTTGAACTAAATTGGCTTTGCCAGGCAAAGAGGAATCGAAGTGAACAAGTGGTTGTTTCCTGCTGTAACGGCACTGGCGCTGCTCAACGGTTGCGCCAGCGTGCCCCAAGGGTCGATTCCGGTGGTGGACTCCGGCACTGCCGTGTCCAACGGCGAGCGCGTGTCGGGCAACCGTGGCTATGCCGCGGTGCAGCGCCAGGCGCCGCAGGCGGTGTCGGAAGATTCCGGTGTAGTGGTGATGCCGCAGGGCAATTCCGCGCCGATGACCTTCGCTGCGCCGCAAAACGCGCCGATCAGCACCGGCCCGATCACCCCGGGTGCCTACACGCCGCCGCCAGCGGCTTCCCAGCCGTATAGCAGCGCGCCGGTGACCAGCAACTACAGCATGCCGTCGACCAGCAGCGCCCCTACCGGCATACCCAGCAACAACCGCAGCAGTGGCGGCCTGTCCGCCGACGAGCAGCTGGATGGCCCGGTGCTGGCGTTGCTGACCACCGCCCAGCAGCAACAGGGCGGCGGCGACCTCAACGGTGCCTCGTCGAGCCTGGAGCGCGCCCAGCGCATTGCCCCGCGCGAGCCGCAGGTGCTTTACCGCCTGGCGCAGGTGCGCCTGTCCCAGGGTGATGCGCCCCAGGCCGAGCAGCTGGCCCGCCGTGCGCTGACCTACGCCAACGGCCGTCCCGACCTGCAGGCCAGCCTGTGGAACACCATTGCCCAGGCCCGGGACAAACAGGGTGACAGCGCTGGCGCCGCCCAGGCCCGCCAGAAAGCTTCCGGAGGTTGATGATGGACGCACGTTTTCCGCAGATCGCCGACCATCTGCTGCTGATCGAGCGCGAGCTGCGGGTGCAGGGCTGGTGGAGCGAGGCTGTACCCACCCCCGAGCAGCTGGCCAGCCAGGAGCCGTTCAGCGTCGACACGCTGGACTTTTCCCAGTGGCTGCAATGGATTTTCCTGCCACGCATGAAGCAGATCCTCGAGCAGGACCTGCCACTGCCTAACGCGTCGGGCATCTTGGCCATGGCCGAGATGGTCTACGCCGACCAGGCCGAGAAAAGCCGCGGCATCCGCGTGCTGCTGCATCAGTTCGACGAACTGATCACCCAGCACAGCTGACCCCTGTAGCAGCGGCCGAAGGCCGCGTCAGGGCGCGCCATGGTGCCCGGGACGCGGCCTGGGGGCCGCTGCTACGGTTTATTGGCAGTTCTCGTCTACCTGCTTCTGCGTCAGCGCAATTTTTGCCTGCCGTTCCTCTTCCGTCAGCCTGCGCAATTCCCCACCAATTTGCTGCCGCACCCGCGGGTTGTTCTGCAACTGCGCCAGGTTGTTGCGGCTGGTGTCGCAAAATTGTGCCATCTGCGCCTCCTGGTCCTGCACCTGCTGCTGCACCTGCTGGTTGATCATCCGCTGGGCAGCCTTGCCCTGCGCCGCGTCCGGCGCCTTGGGCGGGGCAGGGGGCGGCGGCGCCACCGGCCTGGCCGTGTCCACCTCGGTGGTGTTCTGACCAGCGGGCGGTTGGGCGTCGAAGTGGGTCACGCCCTGGCTGTCGACCCATTTGTAGATCTGCGCGGCATGGCCGGCAGGGCTTGCCAACAGCAGCGCAATTGCGGGGATGAGGATCGCTCGCATGCTAATTCCTTGACCATTAACGCAATCATGAAACTACCTGAGACGCTTCTGAGCAAATGTTTTCTGCATCTGGTGAAAAAATTGGCACGCATTAAATTGCAACAGATAGCTTGACTTGAGCCTCGCGAATCACAACAATCGGAAGTCCGCTGTAGAGGGACTGCCAGAAGCAGACCTTCCCAGCAGATCATGAGGCGCACACCCGCGCCGACCCGCAACACCCGCAACGCGTTACCTCGCGCTGGGTGGGAAACCCCCGCAACACTTTGGGGAAGTCCCAATACTTGCTCAGTCAGTGCTGACGTACGTCGGCGACCACCGTCGCTCATGCTCTGCTGGCAGTAAACCTATTAAGACCCGTTCCCATGGAGCGGTATTCTGGCGTTTTAGAGGTGAACAACGTGGAGCTTTTATCTGGCGCTGAGATGGTCGTCCGCTTTTTGCGTGACGAAGGCGTTAAGCACATCTACGGGTACCCTGGTGGTGCTCTCCTGCATGTATACGATGCCCTGTTCAAAGAACCGGAAGTGGAACACATCCTGGTTCGTCACGAGCAGGCCGCTACCCATATGGCTGACGGCTATGCCCGTGCCACCGGCAAGGCCGGCGTGGTACTGGTAACTTCCGGCCCGGGCGCGACCAATGCCATCACCGGTATCGCCACCGCCTACATGGACTCGATCCCCATGGTGGTGCTGTCCGGCCAGGTTGCTTCCACCCTGGTGGGTACCGACGCGTTCCAGGAAACCGACATGATCGGTATTTCCCGGCCTATCGTGAAGCACAGCTTCATGATCAAGCACGCGTCCGAAATCCCCGAAGTGATGAAAAAAGCCTTCTACCTGGCGCAGTCCGGTCGCCCGGGGCCTGTCGTTGTCGACATCCCGAAAGACATGACCAACCCGGCGGAAAAGTTCGAATACGTCTATCCGAAGAAAGCCAAGCTGCGCTCCTACAGCCCGGCCGTTCGTGGCCACTCCGGCCAGATCCGCAAGGCCGTGGAGATGCTCCTGGCCGCCAAGCGTCCGGTGATGTACGCCGGTGGTGGCGTGATCCTGGGCGGCGGTTCGGCGCAACTTACCGAACTTGCACAACTGCTGAACCTGCCGGTCACCAACACCCTGATGGGCCTTGGCGCCTACCCGGGCATGGACCGCCAGTTCGTCGGCATGCTGGGCATGCACGGCAGCTACACCGCCAACCTGGCCATGCACCACGCCGACGTGATCCTGGCCGTGGGCGCGCGTTTCGATGACCGTGTGATCAACGGCGCGAGCAAATTCTGCCCGAACGCCAAGATCATCCACATCGACATCGACCCGGCGTCCATCTCCAAGACCATCAAGGCCGACGTGCCTATCGTTGGCCCGGTGGACAGCGTGCTGACCGAAATGGTCGCCACCCTGAAGGAAATCGGCGAAACCCCGAACAAGGAATCGGTGGCCAGCTGGTGGAAGCAGGTTGACGAGTGGCGCGGTGACAAAGGCCTGTTCCCCTACAACAAGGGCGACGGCAGCCTGATCAAGCCACAGACCGTGATCGAGACCCTGTGCGAAGTGACCGGCGGCGACGCCTACGTCAGCTCGGACGTGGGCCAGCACCAGATGTTCGCGGCGCAGTACTACAAGTTCAACAAGCCCAACCGCTGGATCAACTCCGGTGGCCTGGGCACCATGGGCTTCGGCCTGCCTGCCGCCATGGGCGTGCAGATGAGCTTCCCTGATGCGCACGTTGCCTGCGTGACCGGTGAAGGCAGCATCCAGATGAACATCCAGGAGCTGTCCACCTGCCTGCAGTACGACCTGCCGGTGAAGATCATTCTGCTCAACAACGGCGTGCTGGGCATGGTTCGCCAGTGGCAGGACATGAGCTACGGCGGCCGTCACTCGCACTCGTACGTGGAATCGCTGCCGGACTTCGTCAAGCTGGTCGAGGCCTACGGCCACGTCGGCATGCGCATCACCGACCTGAAAGACCTGAAGCCGATGATGGAAAAGGCCTTCGCCATGAAGGACCGCCTGGTGTTCCTGGACATCCAGGTAGACGTCACCGAGCACGTCTACCCGATGCAGATCAAAGACGGTTCGATGCGCGATATGTGGCTGAGCAAGACGGAGCGTACCTAATCATGCGGCACATTATTTCCCTGCTGTTGGAAAACGAACCGGGTGCGCTGTCGCGTGTGGTCGGGCTGTTCTCGCAACGTAACTACAACATCGAAAGCCTGACCGTGGCGCCAACCGAAGACCCGACCCTGTCGCGTCTGACGCTGACCACTGTCGGCCACGATGAAGTGATCGAGCAGATCACCAAGAACCTCAACAAACTGATCGAAGTGGTCAAGCTGGTCGACCTGTCGGAAAGCGCGCACATCGAACGTGAGTTGATGCTGGTCAAGGTCAAGGCCACCGGCGCCCAGCGCGCCGAGATCAAGCGCACCACGGACATCTTCCGCGGGCAGATCGTTGATGTAACCAGCAGTGTCTACACCGTACAACTGGCCGGGACTAGCGATAAGCTCGACAGCTTCATCCAGGCCATCGGCACCGCCTCGATCCTGGAGACCGTGCGTAGCGGCGTCACCGGCATCGCACGTGGCGATAAAGTGCTGAGCATCTGAACAAGGCAGTAAAGGTGGCGGGGCAGCCCGCCACCCTCAACCAAATTAGCGTATGGCCACAGGCCAAGATAACAGGGGTAATTTCATGAAAGTTTACTACGACAAAGACTGCGACCTGTCCATCATCCAGGGCAAGAAAGTTGCCATCATCGGTTACGGTTCCCAGGGCCACGCTCAAGCGTGCAACCTGAAAGACTCCGGTGTTGACGTCACTGTCGGTCTGCGCAAAGGCTCGGCCACTGTTGCCAAGGCCGAAGCCCATGGTCTGAAAGTGGCTGACGTTGCCACCGCCGTTGCCGGCGCCGACCTGGTCATGATCCTGACCCCGGACGAATTCCAGTCCCAGCTGTACAAGAACGAAATCGAGCCGAACATCAAGCAGGGCGCTACCCTGGCCTTCTCCCACGGCTTCGCCATTCACTACAACCAGGTCGTGCCACGCGCTGACCTGGACGTGATCATGATCGCGCCGAAGGCCCCAGGCCACACCGTTCGCTCCGAGTTCGTCAAGGGCGGCGGTATCCCTGACCTGATCGCTATCTACCAGGACGCTTCGGGCAATGCCAAGAACGTTGCCCTGTCGTACGCTTCGGGCGTTGGCGGCGGCCGTACCGGCATCATCGAAACCACCTTCAAGGACGAGACCGAAACCGACCTGTTCGGCGAACAAGCCGTTCTGTGCGGCGGTACCGTCGAACTGGTGAAAGCTGGTTTCGAAACCTTGGTTGAAGCAGGCTACGCGCCGGAAATGGCCTACTTCGAGTGCCTGCACGAACTGAAGCTGATCGTTGACCTCATGTACGAAGGCGGTATCGCCAACATGAACTACTCGATCTCCAACAACGCCGAATACGGCGAGTACGTGACCGGCCCGGAAGTCATCAACGCCGAATCCCGCCAGGCCATGCGCAACGCTCTGAAGCGCATCCAGGACGGCGAATACGCCAAGATGTTCATCAGCGAAGGCGCCACTGGCTACCCATCGATGACCGCCAAGCGCCGCAACAACGCCGCTCACGGTATCGAAATCATCGGCGAGCAACTGCGCTCGATGATGCCTTGGATCTCGGCGAACAAAATCGTCGACAAGGCCAAGAACTGATACAAGTCTTGTAGCGATGAAAACGCGGCTTCGGCCGCGTTTTTTCGTTATGGTGGTCAGGTTCTGGTATAAAGCTGCAACGTTTGCGGTCGAACCCTCGTCGCAGACGTCTGTCGAAACTTTCCACACCGTTGCAAGGTACTGTCCATGAGCGAACGTCCCGAAGAGCCGCACACGGCTTCTGACGCCGAAAGCCTGCTGCCGATCGATGAACATGTCGAAGAAGGGCATGACGCAGAAGGGCGTAAAGTCCGGCACCGCGGCATCTATCTGCTGCCCAACCTGTTTACCACGGCAAACCTGTTTGCCGGGTTCTACTCGATCATCAATTCCATCAGCGCGCAAAGTGCACTGAGCGCCGGCAACTCCGCCGATGCCGCGAAGTACTTCTCCTTTGCCGCCATCGCCATTTTCGTCGCCATGGTCCTCGATGGCCTGGACGGCCGCGTGGCGCGCATGACCAACACCCAAAGCGCGTTCGGCGCCGAGTACGACTCGCTGTCGGACATGGTCGCCTTTGGCCTGGCGCCGGCGTTGCTGGCCTTCGGCTGGGCACTGGGCGACATGGGCAAGGTCGGCTGGATGGTCGCCTTTATCTATGTGGCTGGCGCCGCGCTGCGCCTGGCGCGCTTCAACACCCAGGTCGGCAAGGCTGACAAGCGCTACTTCATCGGCCTGGCAAGCCCGGCTGCGGCTGGCGTTGTAGCCGGTACCGTGTGGGCGTTCAGCGACTACGGCATCCAGGGTTCCAAGCTGTCGTTCCTGGTGGCGCTGCTGGTAGCGGCCGCCGGCATGCTGATGGTCAGCAACATCAAGTACAACAGCTTCAAGGAGCTGGACCTCAAGGGCCGCGTGCCGTTCGTGGCCATCCTGGCCGTGGTGCTGGTGTTCGCCGTGGTGTTCAGCGACCCGCCGCGCATCCTGCTGCTGATCTTCCTCGGCTACGCAGCGTCCGGTCCGATTCAATTCCTGTTACGCAAGAGTCGGCACAAGCCGGCCTGATCGCGGCATACTCCGTAGCCTGTCGCTAACGACCAGGTTACGGAGTCGCCATGCTGATCAAGTTCCCAAAAGCCTCGGACTGCCAAGAGTCCGAGGTCACGCCTGCCTCAATCTACTTCTCCCGTCGCGCCCTGCTGGGCGGTTCCATGGCTGCACTGGCAGCTGCGGGCTTGCCGCGCCTGGCGAATGCCGCCGACCCCTCCCGTTATGCGGGGGCCGATGCCGGCGGTGCGCCGGGCTGGCTCAAGGACAAGCTGGCGGCTACCCAGTGGCAGGCCATTACCGTGGCGGGGGAGGCCATTACCCCGTTCAAGGATGCCAGCAGCTACAACAACTACTACGAGTTCGGCACCGACAAGGGCGACCCGGCAGCCAACGCCGGCGGCATGAAGACCGAACCGTGGACCGTGGTCGTGGATGGCGAGGTGGGCAAGCCCGGGCGCTATGCGCTGGAAGACTTCATCAAACCTTACCAACTGCAGGAGCGCATCTACCGCATGCGCTGTGTGGAAGCCTGGTCCATGGTCATCCCCTGGCTGGGGTTTCCTCTGGCCGACCTGCTCAAACAGGTGCAGCCAACCTCCAGGGCCAAATACATTCGCTTCGAAACCCTGCAGGACCCCAAGGTGATGCCCGGCATGCGCTCGGACTTCGCCCTGATCCAGTGGCCTTATATAGAAGGGTTGCGCCTGGACGAGGCAATGAACCCACTGACCATTCTGGCGGTAGGCATGTATGGCCAACAGTTGCCCAACCAGAACGGCGCGCCGCTGCGGCTGGTGGTGCCGTGGAAATACGGTTTCAAGGGGGTGAAGTCCATCGTGCGTATCAGCCTGGTGGAAGAACAGCCGAAAACCACCTGGCAGAACATCGCGCCCGACGAGTATGGCTTCTTCGCCAACGTGAACCCCACGGTGGATCACCCGCGCTGGACCCAGGCGCGCGAGCGTCGCCTGCCCAGCGGGCTATTCAGCCCCAATGTGCGCGATACCCTGATGTTCAATGGCTATGGGGAGGAGGTTGCTTCTCTCTATAGCGGCATGGATCTGCGGAAGAACTATTGATGCGTTATCTGTGGTGGCGGTTGAGTGTGTTCCTGGTGGCTGGTGTGTGGCCATTCTGGTGGGTGTACCAGGCCTGGATATTTGCCTTGGGCCCAGACCCGGGCAAAGTGCTGGTGGATCGCCTGGGCTTGGGTACTTTGATTCTGTTGATGGTGACGCTGTGCATGACGCCGGCGCAGAAGCTCACCGGCTGGCCAGGTTGGATCAGTGTGCGGCGGCAGCTGGGGTTATGGTGCTTTGCTTATGTGGTGATGCACCTGGCGGCCTACCTGTTCTTCGTGCTGGGCCTGGATTGGGGGCAATTGGGCGTGGAGCTGCGCAAGCGGCCGTACATCATCGTGGGTGCACTGGGGTTTGTGTGCCTCTTGCTGATGGCCGTTACCTCCAACCGTTTCAGCCAGCGCCGCCTGGGGCGGCGTTGGAAATGCTGCACCGGCTTGCTTATATAGTGCTGGGGTTGGGATTGCTGCATTTCCTGTGGGTGGTGCGGGCGGATCTGAAGGAGTGGGCGGTGTATGCGGGGGTAGGGGCGTTGTTGATGCTATTGCGTCTCCCAGCGGTGGCAGCGCGCCTACCCCGCTTCGGTCGCCGCTGATCTCTCGCCAAGCACCAAAGGCCGGCAACGCCTCTCTATAGCGGGGCACGTTGCAGCAGATGTAGCACCGGCCGCAGGCCGGGTCGCGCCGCGCGGGCGGCGCTCGGTGTGGTGAGGCTTGAAGATCCCCCGGCATGCACCTGGTGGCCTTGATACGGTGGTGTGCCGGATGCTTTTGACCTTAAAGACAATTCCTCGAAATTAACCCTTGACCTGCCTCCGAATCTCTCTATAATTCGCCCCACTTCCGGCGCAACCGAAACGAAAAACTCCTTGAGTTTCAAAGAGTTAACCGAAGTAAGCAGCTCCGAAAGGTTTCGATCTTAACGTCGAAAGCGGTGAAAAAGGCAGTTGACAGCAACGCAGGTTGCTGTAGAATTCGCCTCCCGCTAACGAGAGATCGAAGCGAGTCAAGTGGTTGAAGTTGTTAGAGATTCTCTGAAAAACTTCAAAATAAACGCTTGACAGACTCTGAGGAAAGCGTAGAATGCGCGCCTCGGTTGAGACGAAAGAATCAACCAACCGCTCTTTAACAATTGAATCAAGCAATTCGTGTGGGTGCTTGTGACTCAGACTGATAGTCAAAAAGATTATCAGCATCATAAGTTACTCCGCGAGAAATCAAAGATGTAACCAACGATTGCT
>NZ_JBWCAM010000031.1:0-46750 GCF_056175065.1 Pseudomonas sp. JC1203 | reverse complement strand
AGCGCTGTGAGGCGTTGAGCTAACCAATACTAATTGCCCGTGAGGCTTGACCATATAACACCCAAGCAATTTGCGTCGAACAGACCAGATTGCGGTGTTGTGAAGATGATACGAACCGAAAGTTTGCAGATTCACAAATACCATCACATACCCGATTCGCTGGAATGCTTCCCAAAGGGCATCCTGGCTACAGAATTTCTTGACGACCATAGAGCATTGGAACCACCTGATCCCATCCCGAACTCAGTAGTGAAACGATGCATCGCCGATGGTAGTGTGGGGTTTCCCCATGTGAGAGTAGGTCATCGTCAAGATTAAATTCCGAAACCCCCATCTGCGAAAGCAGGTGGGGGTTTTGTCTTTCCGGCGTGCGCAAAGAGTCCTGGACGCTACGCAAAACCCCGTAGCAGCGGCCACAGGCCGCGTCCGAAGCCCCCGCACACGAACCGGGCACCCTGCAAGCCAGGGACGCAGCCTGCGGCAGCTGCTACGGGATGGCGGCAGCGCATGAGGATCGGGTACGCCGCAAAGGCACAAAAAAGCCACCCCGCAGGGTGGCTCAATTGACTCCTTTGGCTTACGCCTTGAACCGTGCCACCAGCCCCATCAACTCCTCCGCCAGCGTAGTCATCTGCCGGCTTGCCGCGCTGGTACGCGTAGCACCTTCGGAAGACTGCAACGACAGGTTGCGGATGTTGATCAGGTTGCTGTCCACCTCCCGGGCCACATGGGACTGTTCCTGCGCCGCGCTGGCGATCACCAGGTTGCGCTCGTTGATCTCGCTGATGGCGCTGTAGATCTGCTCCAGCACGTCCCCGCATGCCTGGGTCAGGGTGAGGTTGACCTGGGCTTTCTCGGTGCTCGAACGCATGGAATTCACCGCTGCCTCGGTGCCGGTCTGCAGGCGCACTATCATCTGTTCGATTTCACGGGTCGACTCCTGGGTGCGGTGGGCGAGGGTGCGTACCTCATCCGCTACTACCGCGAAACCGCGGCCTGCTTCACCGGCACGGGCAGCCTCGATGGCGGCGTTCAACGCCAGCAGGTTGGTCTGTTCCGACACTGCACGAATCACGTCCAGCACCTTGCCGATTTCCCGGGTCTCGCCCGCCAGTTGCTGGATCAGCTCTGCGCTGCCCTGGATGTCGGCCGCCATGGCGTGCGTGCCGTCGATGGTGTCCTGCACCTGCTGACGGCTCTGGTGCGACAGGGCATTGGAAGCTTCTGCCGCCTGGGAGGTAGACACTGCATTGCGCGCCACTTCTTCGACTGCCGTGGTCATTTCAGTGACGGCGGTAGCGGCTTGCTCCAGTTCCTGGTCCTGCTGCTGCACGCCGCGGTTCGATTCCTCGGTCACTGTGGTCAGCTGTTGCGCGGCACCGGCCAGCTGCTGCGCCGAGGCGCTGATGTGGGCAATGGTCTGCCGTTGGCTGTCCTGCATGCGGCTGAGCTCGGCGAACAGTTCGCCAATTTCATTGCGGCTGTGCACCACGATGGGTTCGCGCAGGTCGCCGCCGGCGATGCGCTTGAAGTGTTGCCCCGCCAGGCCCAATGGGCGCAGCACGCGGGCGACGATGAAGGTCCAGCAGCAAGCAGCCAGCAGCAACGTGATCACCAGCAGCAACACCGCCACAGTCTTGGCCTGCCGCAGGCGGGAATCGGTCAGCACCATCAGCGCCTCGCTACGGTCGTTCAGTGCCTTCATCAGCGCATTGCGCTGTTCCTGCAGCGCGCCCATGGCCGATGCGGCTTGCTGGTTCACGGTGAAGTAGGCGCCCAGGTCACCGGCGCGAGCGGCGGCGCGCTGGCCATCAATGGTCTTGCCGTAGGCCACGAATGACTGCTCCAGTTGCAGGCCCAGTGCGGCGTTCTGTGGCTGCAACGTCTGCCCGAAGTGGTCCACTAGCTGCGTCGACTGCTGCCAGATTTCTTCCGAGCGGGCCAGGCGTGCGGTAGAGGCCTCATGTTGGCCGCCGAGGTTTTCCAGGAACGCCGAGGACACGTTGGCGCTGGTACGAATAGCCAGCAGCAGGGCGTTGTTCAACCGGTCGGCCTGCAGCGCGGTGCGGTGCAATTCCTGCACCTGGGCGTCGCTTTGCTCGGCGTTGCGCCAGGCGCTTACAGTGGAAAACAGCAGCGCTGTGACGAACAGGGCCAGGATGGCGCACATGCTTGTGCGGATACTGAGGTGACGGAACATGCGATCAACTCCAGGGATCGAGAGCGGGCGCGGACTCTTCACTCATCCCGGCAGGGGAGACAAGCGCATCTGGATTGTTTTTGTCAGATTGATCCGCTGCTCTCTATATCGCTAGCATTTGGCCACTCTTTAACCCCGCACGCTGCTTTGTGGGCGATAACCGGCCAAAACTGCGACAGTTTGCCGCGCTGCAGGCATAAAAAAACCACCCGCAGGTGGTTTTTCAAAAGCGGCGCCGATCAGTCGCCGTAGTACTCGCAGCCACTGGTGCAGGTCTCGTGGATGCGCACTTTCGACAGCTCCGGCAGCAACGGTTTCACCTGTTGCCAGATCCACTTGGCCAACACTTCGCTGGTCGGGTTTTCCAGGCCAGGAATGTCGTTCAGGTAGTTGTGGTCCAACTGCTCGTACAGCGGCTTGAAGATCGCCTTGATTTCCGAGAAGTCGCGAATCCAGCCGGTGTGCGGGTCTACCGGGCCGGTCAGGTGCAGCGCAACCTTGAACGAGTGGCCATGCAGGCGGCCGCATTTATGCCCTTCAGGGACATGTGGCAGGCGGTGAGCCGATTCGAAGGTAAACTCTTTAAAGATTTCCACGTGTCTAAAACCCGAAAAGCCAATGCAATCGCCTAGTCTACCAGTAACCTGACCCGGGCGTCAGAGGGCCTGCAGCACATCCCCCAAACGACCGGTCTCCACCAGCTCCAGAAACTCGTCCCCCAAGCGCTGGCTTTCAGCCATGGCGGTGCGCCAATAGGCCTGGCGTGCCTTGTCCTGACCCATGAAACGCTTGAAATCACTGCGGTCAGGCAGCTTGCCGTACGGCAGGCTGGCCAGGTAGTGCGGCGACGGTGCCAGCAACACCACGTTACGCAATCGTTGCGCATCGCCACGCCGCCACGGCAACGCCTTGTCGAACCAGCCGGGGATGACCTTGTCGGTGAAGTGCGGGTACAGCACCAGGTCGTCGCCGCTGTAGGGCAGGTCCAGGTGGTAGTCCAGCAAGCCACCGTCGCGGAAGGTGCCGGCACCGGCGCCGGGAATATCGCGCACGCCTTCCATCACCATGGGAATGGAACCCGAGGCCAGCAACGCCTGGCGCAGGTTGCCGGTGTTCAGCGGCAGGCAGCGCGAGGGGAAGTCGGTGAGCGGCTGCAGCGGCGGCGCCAGGCGCTGGTCATGCAGGATCACCCGTTCGAAATGCCGGGCCAGGCGTGCACGGCCCATCAGGTTGTCGGCGATCACCGAGCCCAGGCCCACCCCCAGGTGGCCACGGTGGTCGTGGGCCAGGCGGCCGTGGCTGCGTACCACCATCACATTGAGGCGGTAATGGGCATTGTCGAGGATGCGTGCGTCCTGGCCCGCCAGCAATTCATCGAGCATGCGGTGGCAACTCTGGCTGACCTCGGCCATGGTCACGCCCTTGGCGAAGCACTGCTCGTTGTACAGGCGCCCCAGCAGTTGCAGGCCTTGCACCGGGTCGGGCAGGCAGGCGCTGGCGAAGCGCCAGGAACCGATGGACGCGCCGATCAGCGAACGCTCACGCACCGCCCGTGGCAGCCACTCACCAAACAGCGCCAGGTCCAGCCCCTGGATACCCAGTGCCTTCGGCCCGCCAGCGGCGCCCGGCAGGATGCCGACGTCCGCCGGCTGCAGCCCGCGCTGGCGAATGCGCGCCAGGGCCTGGCTACCGGCCTTGATGCACAGGGAAGGGGATTTGATGTGGATGGCGCTCATGGGTACCTCGTGGCAGACGCGGAAATTTACCCCGCGTGACGGGTGCATGCAAACCGTAGCAACCACTGTAGGCCGGGCCGGTGCCCCGAGATACGTCCTACATACCTCGTCACCTTTGACCTACCGACACGCTGACCTTCAATCGCTACCATGATGGCCTTTCAATTTCAGTTTCAATTAAGTTGTTCCGGTTAGCCTTGGTTCCGTACACACTTGATTGATAATGGAGCATCACATGAACACCTTCACTGCCTTTACCGCCGCCATCACCCTGGGCCTCGTCGCCACCGCCGTCCAGGCCCGCGATCTGGGGCCCGACGAGGCGCTGCGCCTGCGTGACGCCGGCACCATCCAGTCGTTCGAGAAACTCAACGCGGCGGCCATCGCCAAGCATCCGGGGGCCACGGTGAAGGAAACCGAGCTGGAAGAGTCCTATGGCAAATACCTGTACCAGGTTGAGCTGCGCGACGCCAAGGGCACCGAATGGGACGTCGAACTGGACGCCGTCACCGGCGAAATTCTCAAGGACCACCAGGACACCTGATGAACGCAATCACCCGGCCGGGCCTGCTGTTGGCCCTGGCCGCCTGCTGTACCTTCGCCAGCGCCCACGACCTCAGCCAGGATGAAGCCTTGCGGCTGCGCCAGGCCGGCGTCATCCTGCCGCTGGAGCAACTGCTGCAAAAGGCCTTGGCGCGCTACCCCGGCGCCAAGCTGCTGGAGGCAGAGCTTGAGGAGGACGACGGCGTGTACACCTATGAAGTCGAACTGCTGACCCGCGACGGCGTGGTGCGCGAGGTTGAACTGGAGGCGGCCACCGGCCACCTGCGCAAGGACAAGGAAGACGACTGATGCGCCTGCTGCTGGTTGAAGACAACGTGCCGTTGGCCGATGAGCTGACGGCGGGGCTCAAGGCCCAGGGCTATGCCGTCGACTGGCTGGCCGACGGCCGCGATGCGGCGTACCAGGGGGCGGTAGAGCCGTATGACCTGGTCATTCTCGACCTTGGCCTGCCCGGGTTGCCGGGCCTGGAGGTGCTGGCCCAATGGCGCGCCGCGCAACTCGCCACCCCGGTGCTTATTCTCACCGCTCGTGGCTCGTGGGCCGAGCGCATCGAAGGCCTGAAGGCCGGCGCCGACGACTACCTGACCAAACCGTTCCACCCCGAGGAATTGCACCTGCGTGTACAGGCGCTGCTGCGCCGCGCTCGCGGGCTGAGCAACCAGCCCACCTTGCAGGCCGCCGGCCTGCAACTGGACGAAGGCCGCCAGTGCGTGAACCAGGCGGGGGCGGAGGTGCAATTGACGGCAGCGGAATTCCGCCTGTTGCGCTACTTCATGCTGCACCCCGGGCAGATTCTGTCCAAGGGCCACCTGGCCGAGCACCTGTACGACGGCGAGACCGAGCGCGACTCCAACGTGCTGGAAGTGCACGTCAACCACCTGCGCCGCAAGCTGGGCCGCGCGGTGATCGAGACACGTCGTGGCCAGGGCTATCTGTTCGGGGTGGGCGCCGGGTGAAGTCGATCCAGGGGCGCCTCAGCGTCGGGCTGATCAGCGTGTTGGTGGTGGTCGGCGTGGCGGTGGCGCAGCTGAGCCTGTGGCTGTTCGAGGTCGGCTTGCAGCGCTACCTCGAAGCCGGCCTGCGCAATGAAAGCGAAAGCCTGCTGGTGGCGCTGGTGCGCGGCCCCAGCGGCCTGCAGCTGGATGACCGGCGTATTTCCCCTGCCTACGAGCGGCCGTTTTCCGGCCACTACTTTCGTATCGATTTTCCCGACAGCCACTGGCGCTCGCGCTCATTGTGGGACCAGGAGTTCCCGCAGCCCGACGCCCCGGGCCTGCACGCCGACCTGACCCTGGGCCCGGAAGGGCAGTTGCTGCTGGTGCTGCGCTCGGACTACAAGCGCTTGGGGCAGTCACTGTCCATCAGTGTGGCCCAGGACTACACGCCGGTGCGCGCCAGCTTCCAGCGCATGCAGCAGATTGGCCTGGGCATGGGCCTGGGTGCGCTGTTGTTGATTCTGGTGCTGCAACGGGTGACGGTAAAACGGGCGCTGCGGCCGCTGGAGCGTGCCCGCGAGCAGATCGCCCAGTTGCAGCAGGGCCAGCGCTCGCAATTGGATACCCAGGTGCCGTTGGAACTGGAACCGCTGGTAGCGCAGATCAACCACCTGCTGGCCCACACCGAAGACAGCCTGCTGCGCTCGCGCCACGCGCTGGGCAACCTGGGGCACGCGCTGAAGACGCCCATGGCGGTGCTGTTCAGCCTGGTGGCGGGCGAGCGCCTGGCCGCCCACCCCGAGCTCGCCAAGGCGCTGCGCGAGCAGCTTGAGCAGATCGAGCAACGCCTGGGCCGCGAGCTGAACCGCGCGCGCCTGGCCGGCGATACCTTGCCCGGCGAGCTGTTCGACTGCGCCACCGAGCTGCCCGGCCTGGTGGCCACCTTGCGCATGATCCACGGCGAGGAACTGCTCATCACCTGCAGCCAGCCCCCAGGCCTGAAGTTGCCCTGGGACCGCGAGGACCTGCTGGAAGTGCTGGGCAACCTGCTGGACAACGCCTGCAAATGGGCTGACAGCGAGGTGCGCCTGACCCTCACCAGCAACCCCCACGGCTACGTGCTGGAGGTGGACGACGATGGCCCGGGCATTCCCCCCGGCCAGCGCGATGCCGTGCTGAACCGGGGTTCACGCCTGGACGAGCAGGTCAGCGGCCACGGCCTGGGCCTGGGCATCGTGCGCGACATCGTCGATGCCTGGGGCGGCACCCTGGGGTTGCTGGCCAGCCCCCAGGGCGGCCTGCGCGTGCGTATCGGCCTGCCGCGCCGCAGCGCCTGAATTCTCGCCCGCTTCCGTTGCCTAACGCCTGTGCGGCCGTTGCCGCACCGCGCGAACTGACATGGACCGGACATGAACGAAACCCTGCTGCAACACAAGGCACTGATGGTGCTGCTGACCTTGGTCACCCTGGCGTTCATCTGGATCATGCTGCCCTTCTACGGGGCGATATTCTGGGCCGTCATCCTCGGCATCGTCTTCGCGCCGCTGCAGCGGCGCCTGAAGCTGAAATTCAACCGCAGTCCCAACCTGGGCGCCCTGGCGACCTTGTTCATCTGCCTGGTGATCGCCATCTTGCCGGTGATCATCGTCAGCGCACTGCTGGTGCAGGAAGGCACTGCGCTGTACAAGAACATCGAAAGCGGCGAGCTGGACATTGCCGGCTACATCAGCCAGTTCAAGCACGCCTTGCCGGCCTCGTTGCAGCACCTGGCCGACCGCATGGGCATGGGTAACCTGGAAGGCCTGCGCGACAAGATCAGCAAATGGGCGATGCAGGGCAGCCAGTACCTGGCTTCCCAGGCATTCAGCTTTGGCCAGGGCACCTTCGATTTCATCATCAGCTTCGGCATCATGCTGTACCTGCTGTTCTTCTTCCTGCGCGACGGCCCTGACCTGGTGCGCCGGGTGCGCAGCGCCGTGCCCCTGGCCGAACACCAGAAGCGCCGCCTGCAACTGAAGTTCAACCGCGTGGTACGCGCCACGGTCAAGGGCAACCTGCTGATGGCGGTGGTGCAGGGCGCGCTGGGTGGTTTGATTTTCTGGTTCCTCGACATTCCCAGCGCGTTGCTCTGGGCCGTGGTCATGGCGTTCATGTCGCTGCTGCCCGCGGTAGGTGCCGGCGTGGTGTGGGGGCCGGTGGCAGTATTCTTCCTGCTCAACGGTTCGGTCTGGCAAGGCGCGTTGCTGACTGGCTACGGCCTGCTGGTGATCGGCATGGTCGACAATGTGTTGCGGCCCATCGTGGTGGGCAAGGACACGCGCATGCCCGACTACCTGATTCTGGTGTCAACCCTGGGCGGCCTGGCGGTGTTCGGCTTGAACGGGTTCGTGATCGGCCCGCTGATCGCAGCGCTGTTCATGTCCAGCTGGTCTATTTTTGCCGCCACCAAAAAACAGGTACGTTTGCCGCAAGATCCAGGAAGATCTGGTTTATCATGAGCAGGATCCAATTTTTGGCAGGTTGTTCATGAGTAAACCCGGACAGAGGGTGTTGGTCGCACTGCGCAAGATGATCGCCGCGGGCGAGATCGCGGCGGGGGAGCGGGTATTCGAGGTTACGGTGGCCGAGGCGCTGGGCGTCTCGCGTACGCCCGTGCGCATTGCCTTCCGCACCCTGGAGCAGGAAGGCCTGCTGGTGCAGCACGGCGGCCGTGGCTACCAGGTGCGCAAGGTCAGCGAAGAGGACATCGCCGGCGCCATCGAGGTGCGCGGGGTGCTGGAAGGGCTTGCGGCGCGGCAGTTTGCCGAGCGCGGGGTCAGCGCCGAGGAGTTGGAGGCGCTGGGCCAGTGCCTGGCCGAGGGTGATGAAATATTCGCCAAGGGCTACGTGACCGAGGACGACCTGCAGCTCTACCACGACCTCAACATGCGCTTTCACCAGATCATCCTGCAGGGCAGCGGCAACCCGGCCATTGCCGGCGCGCTGTTGCGCAATGACCACATGCCGTTTGCGTCGGTGACAGCGCTGGCGGTGGATTGCGACGACCTCAAGGCCGAGTTCCGACGCTTCGACTACGCCCACATGCAGCACCACTCCATCGTCGATGCGTTGGCCAGCGGGCAGGGTGGCCGCGCCGAAGCGCTGATGCGCGAGCACGCCAACGCCACCTTGCGTTACGCAAGGGTGTTCCAGGCGGCCAGCGAGCGCGTCAAGGTGCTGCGCGGCTGAAATCCCCCCGCGCCACTGACTTTTTGTGGAAGCGGGCTCTGCCCGCGAAAAGAGCACCGCGGTTTGTCAGAATTACCGCGGCGTGCCCTTCGCGGGCAGAGCCCGCTCCCACGTCCACCGTTGGTGCGACAGGTAAGCTTTGTTCACTTTCCTGCCCGCACCACACCCGGCATAATCGCGCCCCGCGCAACGGCGCTACGTCGGGCCGCGGGACATCAGCCTTGAGGCAGACCGGCTGCTTTCGTTACCATCGCGCACGCCGTGCTCATTACCTACGGTATTTGTTTCTTATTCCTACGCGCCCGGAGGGCGTTTCACCCCCTGAAACCGGCGTTTGCCTTAGTGGGCAGGCGTGTCGAGGTGTTCGGGGACTGCTGCTTTTTTAATTTTTTTGTCGTCAGAGCGGTTTAATGCCACAACCCATTCCCCTGAAAGACCACGAAAAAGAGAAGCGCCTGGTCAATCGGCGCCTCATCGCCTGTGCGGTCTTTGTGTTGGCCCTGGCCCTGGCCCTGGTCGGCCGCCTGTATTTCCTGCAGGTCATCGAGTTCGCCTACCACTCCACCATTTCCGAGAACAACCGCGTCCACGTATTGCCTATCCCGCCGGAACGCGGGGTTATCTACGACCGCAACGGCGTGGTGCTGGCCACCAACCGGCCCAGCTTCAACATGACCCTGACCCGCGAGCGGGCAGGGGACTACCGGCATGTGCTGGACGAGGTGGTGCAGATCCTCGGGCTTACCGACGATGACCGCAAACAGTTCGACAAGGAACTCAAGCGCGTTCGCCACCCCTTCGAACCCGTGACGCTGATGTATGAGCTGACCGAGGACCAGATCGCCAAGATCGCGGTGAACCAGTACCTGCTGCCGGGCATCGACGTGGAAGCGCAGTTCGTGCGCGAATACCCGCTGGGCACGCACTTTGCCCACTCGGTGGGTTACGTGGGCCGTATCAACGAAAAAGAGGCGAAAACCCTCGACCAGACCGAGTACCGCGGCACCCAATCGGTGGGCAAGACCGGTATCGAGCGCTTCTACGAGGCCGAGCTGCACGGCCATGTGGGCTACGAAGAAGTAGAAACCAACGCCCAGGGCCGGGTGATGCGGGTGCTCCGGCACACCGACCCGGTGGCTGGCAAGAACATCGTGCTGAGCCTGGACGCGCACCTGCAGCAGGCCGCCGAGGACGCCCTGGGCGATCGCCGTGGCTCGGTGGTGTGCATCGACCCCGACACCGGCGAGGTGCTGGCCATGGTCAGCAAGCCGGCGTTCGACCCCAACCTGTTCGTCACCGGCATCAGCTTCAAGCAGTACGCTGCCCTGCGTGACTCCATCGACCGGCCGCTGTTCAACCGCGCCCTGCGTGGCCTGTATGCCCCAGGTTCGACCATCAAGCCGGAAGTGGCCATCGCCGGCCTCGACAGCGGCGCCACCACCGCGCAGTCGCGGGTGTTCGACCCCGGCTACTACGAGCTGCCCAACTACGACCACAAATACCGCAACTGGAACCACAGCGGTGACGGCTGGGTGGACATGGACGCGGCCATCATGCGCTCCAACGACACCTACTTCTACGACCTGGCGCACAAGCTGGGCGTGGACCGCCTGCACGACTACATGACCCGCTTCGGCCTGGGCCAGAAAGTGTCCATGGACATGTACGAAGAAGCGCCGGGCCTGATGCCGTCGCCGGCGTGGAAACGCGCCACTCGCCGCCAGGCGTGGTTCCCGGGTGAAACGCTGATTCTGGGGATTGGCCAGGGCTACATGCAGGTCACCCCGCTGCAATTGGCCCAGGCCACCAGCCTGATCGCTGCCAAGGGCGTGTGGCGCCGGCCGCACCTGGCCGAGACCGTCGGCGGCGTGGCGCCGGTGGACGAGAACCCGATGCCCAACATCGTGCTGCGCAACCCGCAGTATTGGGAGCAGGTGAACCATGGCATGCAGATGGTGATGCATGACCCGCGTGGTATTGCCCGTGCGGCCGCCCAGGGCGCCCAATACCGCATCGCCGGCAAGAGCGGTACCGCGCAGGTGGTGGCGATCAAGCAGGGCGAGCGCTACAACCGCCTGAAAACGCTGGAACGCAACCGCGACAACGCCTTGTTCGTCGGCTTTGCGCCGGCGGAACATCCGAAGATCGTGGTGTCGGTGATGATCGAGAACGGCGAGGCCGGTGGCCGGGTTGCCGGCCCCGTGGTGCGGCAGATCATGGACGCCTGGCTGCTGGACCAGAACGGCCACCTGAAGCCCGAATACGCCAACCCCACGCCGCCGGCCAAGGCTGACCCGGTCGCGGCCGCGCCGCTGCACCCCAAGCATTCCCCGGCATAACCCCGTAGCTGAACGTGTTTTGGTGGGCGCGGGCTTGCCAGCGAGCTTTTCGGGCCCCACCAGCTCGCTGGCACGCCAGCTCCCACAGGATGTAGCAGCGGCCTTTGGCCGCTGCTACAGGGGTAGTCTTACTTCACGCTGAACTTGAACACTGTCGTCTGGGTATATGCCTTGCCCGGGTCCAGCCGCGTGCTCGGGAACGCCGGCTGGTTCGGCGAATCCGGGTAGTGCTGGGTCTCCAGCGTGAACGCACCCCAGTGCGGGTACACCGTGCCACCCTTGCCATGAATGCTGCCATCCAGGAAGTTGGCGGTGTACAGCTGCACCCCCGGCTCTGTGGTGTACAGCTGCAGCACGCGGCCCGACGCCGGGTCGTGCACCTCGGTGGCCAGGCGTTTGACGTCGCCGTGGGTGTCCAGCACCCAGTTGAAGTCAAAGCCACCCTGCTTGGGCTCGGCGAACTTCAGCTGTTGGTGGTCATCCTTGATGTGCGCACCAAACGCCGTTGGGCGCAGGAAGTCCATGGGCGTGTTGGCCACCGGTGCCAGCTCGCCGGTGGGAATCAGTTTGGCAGTCACCGGTGTGTAATGGGACGCGTACACCGTGGCCACCTGCTTGAGGATGTCGCCGTTGCCGGCGCCCGCCAGGTTGAAGTAGCTGTGGTTGGTGAGGTTGAGCACCGTTGGCTTGTCGGTGGTGGCGCGGTACTCGATGCGCAGCTCGTTGCGCTCGTTGAGGCTGTAGGTTACCTGGGTGGTCAGGGTGCCGGGGAAGCCCATCTCGCCGTCGGCCGACACATAGCTCAAGGTCACCCCGACGCCGTCCTTGGCCTTGCTCGGCTCTGCCTTCCATACATGCTTGTCGAAGCCCTGGGTGCCACCGTGCAGGGAATTGGGCCCATCGTTGGTGGGAATCTGGTACTGCTGGCCGTCGAGGCTGAACTTGCCGTCTGCCAGGCGGTTGCCGTAGCGGCCGATAGTGGCGCCGAAATACACCGTGGGGTTGGCCTGGTAGCCCTTGACGTCATCGAAGCCGAGCACCACATCGGCAGCCTTGCCGTGTTTGTCGGGCACCAGCAGCGACTGCAGGATGCCGCCGTAGGTAATCACGGTGGCTTGCACGCCGTGGCTGTTCTTCAAGGTGTATTTTTCGATGGCAGTGCCATCGGGCAGGGTACCGAAGCTGCCGCGTTCGGCAGTAAGCCCTGCGGCGTGGGCAGTGATGCTGGCCATCATGATCGAGAGTCCCAGGCTGGCGAGGGTTAGACGTGGTTGCATGGTAAGCCTTCCTTTTTGTTGTTGTGGCGGATGCTTTCGGAAATTTCCTGTCTATTGGTAAGACTATTTACCTTCATTTTTGCTGTGGCAAGCTTATATAGTCGAAAAAACAGCACTTGAAAAATAAATGGTAATACTATTTAGTGGTGCCGTGGCCCGATGAGGCCCGCGCGACAACAATAAGAACAGAAGGGCGTGACATGAATTGGCAGGCACTTTCACCTATGCGTTACCGGCTCGCCGAAGGCGCGTGCTGGGACGTCGCCACCCAGGCCTTGTACTGGGTGG
This sequence comes from Pseudomonas sp. JC1203, assembly GCF_056175065.1. NCBI lineage: Bacteria > Pseudomonadati > Pseudomonadota > Gammaproteobacteria > Pseudomonadales > Pseudomonadaceae > Pseudomonas > Pseudomonas sp. JC1203. Next base: position 34,183 of record NZ_JBWCAM010000031.1, on the reverse strand, counting down.
ACATAGCCGGTTTCAAGGCATGCCGCCTGCAGGGCGGCGAGCAGCGGCATTGGCAATTGCGCGAGCCGGTCTCGGCGTTCATTCCTGCCCAGACCGGCGACGCCCTGGTGACCCTGGCCAGCGGCGTGCATCGCCTGCACCTGGATTCCCCCGAGCATGCCCCGGCGCTGAGCCTGTGGTGCCAGCCGGACCCCGTGCCCGGCAACCGCGCCAACGAGGCCCGCTGCGACCCCCAGGGCAACCTGTGGCTGGGCAGCATGCAAAACAACCTCGACGCCGAAGGCGCTGACCTGCCGCTGGAGCGGCGCAGCGGCGGGCTGTTCCGCATCGACCACCAGGCCCGCGTCGAGCCGTTGCTGGCCGGGCAGGGCATCGTCAACACCCTGCTGTGGAGCGACGACGGCGCTTGGCTGTACAGCGCCGACACCCTCGACGGCGTGATCTACCGCTACCCGTTGAACGCCCATGGCCTGCCCGGCACGCGCCAGGTGTGGGCGGCCGAGCACCCGCGCGGCGCCCCGGATGGCTCGGCCATGGACGCTGAAGGTTACGTCTGGAACGCGCGCTGGGGCGGGCATTGCCTGCTGCGGTTCGCCCCCGACGGCAGTTTGGACCGAATCGTCGAATTGCCGGTGGAACACCCCACCAGTTGCGTGTTCGGCGGCCCGGACCTGACACGGCTGTATGTCACCAGCTCACGCCAGGGCGGCAGCCAGAACCCCCTGGACGGCGCCGTGCTGTGGGCCGACGTCGGCGTGCGCGGCCAGCCGTGCCAGCGCTTCGGCGGGTGACACTACGTTACATAGAACTACCCGATTACATGCTAAGACTGTAAATCGCGCCTTTGCGGGTGCGCCACTCAAACCGCTGGACGCTGTAGCTATATCAAATAAGAACAAGGAGTTAGCTATGTTGAGTCGTCATGGGATTCGTTCCCTGTGCTGTGCCGCTGTGTCTACCGCCATCCTCGGCATGGGCTCCACCGCCTTTGCCGCCGACCCGGTCAAGATCGGTTTCCTGGTCAAGCAGGCTGAAGAGCCCTGGTTCCAGACCGAATGGGCGTTCGCCGAGAAAGCCGCCAAGGACAAGGGTTTCGAACTGATCAAGATCGCCGTGCCCGACGGCGAGAAAACCCTCTCGGCCATCGACAGCCTGGCCGCCAACGGCGCCAAGGGCTTCGTCATCTGCCCGCCGGACGTGTCCCTGGGCCCGGCCATCGTCGCCAAGGCCAAGGCCAACGACCTCAAGGTGATGGCCGTGGACGACCGCTTCGTCGATGCCAGCGGCAAGTTCATGGAAGACGTGCCGTACCTGGGCATGGCCGCCTTCGAGGTTGGCCAGAAGCAGGGCGCCGCCATGGCCGACGAGGCCAAGAAGCGCAGCTGGGACTGGAAGGAAACCTACGCCGTCATCAACACCTACAACGAGCTGGACACCGGCAAGAAGCGCACCGACGGCTCCATCGACGCGCTGAAAAAAGCCGGCCTGCCAGCCGACCACATCCTCACCGCCCCGCAGAAAACCCTGGACGTGCCCGGTGGCATGGACGCGGTCAACTCGGCGTTGCCCAAGCTGCCGGCGAACGCCAAGAACCTGATCATCGGCGGCATGAACGACAACACCGTGCTGGGTGGGGTGCGGGCCACGGCCTCCAACGGTTTCGAGCCTGACCACGTGATCGGCATCGGCATCAATGGCACCGACGCCATCGACGAGCTGAAGAAAGACAAGAGCGGCTTCTTCGGCTCGATGCTGCCCAGCCCGGACAAGGAAGGCTACAACACCGCGTCGCAGATGTTCGAGTGGGTCACCACCGGCAAGGAACCCCCCAAGTACACCGCGATGGACGACGTGACCCTGATCACCCGCGCCAATTTCCAGGACGTACTGACCAAGATCGGGCTCTGGAAGTAACGCCGATCTCGTAGCAGCGGCCGCAGGCCGCGTCACGGCGCACCGCGCTTACCGCTGACGCAGCCTGCGGCAGCTGCTACGGGGTTTTGCCATCGCTAGGTGAAGAGACTTCTCATGCATGCATCCACGGCAACACAACAACACACCGCCACCGGCAGCCTGCGCTTCGACGGCATCGGCAAGAACTTCCCCGGCGTGCGTGCGCTGTCCGATATCAGCTTCACCGCCCACCCCGGCCAGGTGCTGGCGCTGATGGGCGAGAACGGCGCGGGCAAGTCCACGCTGTTGAAAATCCTCGGCGGTGCCTACCAGCCCAGCGCCGGCCAGGTGCTGATCGGCGAGCAGCCCATGGCCTTCAAGTCGGCCGCCGACAGCATCGGCAGCGGCGTGGCGGTGATTCACCAGGAACTGCACCTGGTGCCGGAAATGAGCGTCGCCGAAAACCTTTTGCTCGGCCACATGCCCGCGCGCTTTGGCCTGGTGAACCGCGGCGCCATGCTGCGCCGCGCCCGTGAACTGCTCAAGGGCCTGGCCGACGAGATCGACCCCAATACTCGGCTGGGCGAGTTGTCGCTGGGCCAACGGCAGTTGGTGGAAATTGCCAAGGCGATGTCGCGCAACGCCCACGTCATTGCCTTCGATGAGCCCACCAGCAGCCTCTCGGCCCGCGAGATTGACCGGTTGATGACCATCATCGCCCGCCTGCGCGACGAGGGCCGGGTGATTCTGTACGTGTCGCACCGCATGGAAGAAATCTTCCGCATCTGCGACGCCGTCACCGTGTTCAAGGACGGCCGGTTCATCCGCACCTTCGACGACATGGCGCAGCTGACCCACGATCAACTGGTGACCTGCATGGTCGGCCGCGACATCCAGGACATCTACGACTACCGCCCCCGCGAACAGGGCGGCGTGGCCCTGCAGGTAAAACAGCTGCTGGGCCCGGGGCTGCAGGAACCGCTGAGTTTCAGCCTGCACAAGGGCGAGGTGCTGGGCTTTTTCGGCCTGGTGGGTGCCGGGCGCACCGAACTGCTGCGCCTGCTGTCGGGCCTGGCGCGTCACAGCGCCGGCGACATCGAGCTGGAGGGCCGGCCGCTGCACTTGAAAAATCCGCGCCAGGCCATCGACGCCGGCATCCTGCTGTGCCCCGAAGACCGCAAGAAAGAGGGCATCGTGCCGCTGTCCAGCGTCGCCGAGAACATCAACATCGGCGCCCGCAGCCGCCACGCCCACCTGGGCTGCCTGCTGCAGGGCCGTTGGGAACGCGACAACGCGCGCCAGCAGATCAGCGCCATGAACGTCAAAACCCCCAGCCCCGGCCAGCAGATCATGTTCCTGTCCGGTGGCAACCAGCAGAAGGCCATTCTCGGCCGCTGGCTGTCGATGCCCATGAAGGTGCTGCTGCTGGACGAGCCCACCCGCGGCATCGACATCGGCGCCAAGTCGGAGATCTACCAGATCATCCACAACCTGGCGGCGCAGGGCATTGCGGTGATCGTGGTGTCCAGCGACCTGATGGAAGTAATGGGCATCAGCGACCGCATCCTGGTGATGAGCGAAGGCGCCCTGACTGGCGAAGTGAACCGTGAACAGGCCGACGAATCTCGTCTGCTGCAACTGGCACTGCCACGCAGCCGTGGCTGAACAATAATAAACGAGGTGCTTATGACCACTCCCACCACCCTGCACGCGCCGCGGCAAGGACTGAACATGCGCCGGTTTCTCGATGAGTGGGCCATGCTGCTGGCGGCCCTGGGCATCTTCCTGTTGTGCACGCTTGCGATCGACAACTTCATGTCGCCCATGAACATGCGCGGCCTGGGCCTGGCGATCTCCACCACCGGCATTGCCGCCTGCACCATGCTGTACTGCCTGGCGTCCGGGCATTTCGACCTGTCGGTCGGTTCGGTCATCGCCTGCGCCGGGGTGATCGCCGCCGTGGTGATGCGTGATACCAACAGCGTGTTCCTTGGCGTGTCCGCCGCCCTGGGCATGGGCCTGATTGTCGGCCTGATCAACGGCATCGTGATTGCCAAACTGCGCATCAACGCGCTGATCGCGACGTTGGCAACCATGCAGATTGTGCGCGGCCTGGCCTACATTTTCTCCAACGGCAAGGCCGTGGGCGTGATGAACGAAGGCTTCTACGTGTTTGGCAACGGCCAGGTGTTCGGCGTGCCGGTGCCCATCCTGATCACCATCGTCTGCTTCGTGTTCTTCGGCTGGCTGCTCAACTACACCACCTACGGCCGCAACACCATGGCCATCGGCGGCAATCAGGAAGCCGCGCGCCTGGCCGGCGTGCACGTGGACCGCACCAAGATCATCATCTTCGCCGTGCACGGCCTGGTGGGCGCCCTGGCCGGCGTGGTGCTAGCCTCGCGCATGACCTCCGGCCAGCCGATGGTGGGGCAGGGCTTCGAACTGACGGTGATCTCTGCCTGCGTGCTGGGCGGGGTGTCGCTGAGCGGCGGCATCGGCATGATTCGCCACGTGATTGCCGGGGTGCTGATACTGGCGATCATCGAGAACGCCATGAACCTGAAGAACATCGACACCTTCTACCAGTACGTGATTCGCGGCACCATCCTGCTGATCGCGGTGATTATCGACCGCCTGAAACAGCGCTAACCTTCAGACGCGGCGCTGCCATTCAAAGGAAAATGCCGCCCCCACCCGTGCCAACGAGCCTCATGAACAACCCCGACTGGATCATCTGCGAGCATTGCGACTCCGTCTACCAGCCCACCCCCCTGGCGCGCGGGGAAAAGTCCTGCTGCACCCGTTGCGGCGCGGTGCTGGCGCGGGGCGGGCAGATGACCACCCAGCAACTGCTGGCGCTGTCGATCTGCGCCGCCATCGTCTTCTGCTTCGCCAATGCGTTCCCGGTCATCTCCATCAGCCTGCAGGGCCTGAGCAACGAAGCCACCCTGTGGCAGTCGGTGGAAGCCCTGGCCCAGGGCCGTATCAGCGTCATTGCCGCAGTGGCCGGGCTGACCATCATCCTGGCGCCCATGCTGCAGATCATCCTGCTGTGCTGGGTGCTCAGCTTCGCCTGCGCAGGCGTCGCCGCGCCCGGCTTCAAGGCCTGCATGCGCGCGCTGGAACACCTGCGCCCCTGGAGCATGCTCGAGGTATGCCTGCTGGGTATCCTGGTGGCCATCGTCAAGCTGGGCGGCATGCTCGACGTGCACCCCGGCCTGGGCCTGTGGGCACTGGCCATGCTCACCGTGCTGATCATCCTGATTTCCGGCAAGAGCATCCGCCGCCTGTGGCATGACCTGGAAGGGGTCATTCCATGAGCCAGCCGCCCTATGCCCACGAACTCAAGCTGGTGCTGTGCCACACCTGTGGCCTGGCCTGCGCCGAAGGCAGCCACTACTGCCCGCGCTGCGACTCGGTGGTGCACCGGCGCAAGCCCGAGAGCCTGGCGCGTACCTGGGCGTTCCTGATCGCCAGCCTGGTGTTCTACATACCGGCTAACCTGCTACCGGTGATGTACACCGACATGTTCGGCAGCGGCAGCGAAAACACCATCATGAGCGGCGTCATGGAGTTCTGGGCCGGCGGTTCCTGGGACATCGCCCTGCTGATTTTCATCGCCAGCATCGCCGTGCCCTGCATGAAGTTCGTGGTGCTGGGCACTTTGCTCATCACCTGCCAGCGCCGCAGCCAGTGGGCCATGCGCGAGCGTTCGAAGCTGTACCGGCTGATCGAGATCATCGGCTACTGGTCAATGCTCGACGTGCTGGTGGTGGCGCTGGTGGCGGCGCTGGTGCAATTTCACTCCCTGAGCAGCATCGAGCCGCGCCTGGGTATCCTGTTCTTTGGTTTGGTAGTGGTGCTGACGATGTTGGCGGCCATGAGTTTTGATCCCCGGCTTATCTGGGATGCAGAGGTTGAAGATGTCTGATCACCCAAGTTCCACCCTCACGCCTTCGAGCCCCGAGATCCGGCGCCGACGTTTCAACGTCTCGCTGGTCTGGCTGGTGCCGATCGTGGCCGCCTTGATCGGCCTGTCGATGGTGGTGCACAAGGCCATGTCGGCCGGCCCGCAGATCGAGATCAGCTTCCTCACCGCCGAAGGCCTGGAAGCCAACAAGACCCAGGTCAAGTACAAGAACGTGGTAATCGGCAAGGTCACCGCCATTACCCTCAGCCAGGACCGCAGCCACATCGACGCCACCGTCGAGCTGGACCAGTCGGCCAAGGCCTTCACCGCCCGTGACGCACGTTTCTGGGTGGTGCGCCCGCGCATCGGCGCCGGTGGCGTTTCAGGCGTCGACACACTGCTATCGGGCGCCTTCATCGGCGCCGACCCAGGCAATTCCGATGACACCGAGAAAAACTTCGTCGGCCTGGAAAACCCGCCGGCCATCACCTACGGCCAGAAAGGCAAGCGCTTCACCCTGCACACTGCCGACCTGGGCTCGCTGGACATCGGTTCGGCGGTCTACTACCGCCGCATCCAGGTGGGGCAGGTGGTGTCCTACCACCTGGCCGACGACGGCAAGGGCGTGGACGTCGACGTCTTCGTCAACGCCCCCAACGACCAATACGTGCGCAAGGACAGCCGCTTCTGGAACGCCAGCGGCGTCGACGTCAGCCTGGGCGCCAACGGCCTGAAGGTGAACACCCAGTCGGTGGCCTCAATCCTCTCGGGTGGCATCGCCTTCATCGAACCCAACTACAGCGCCGACAAGGCCCAGGCTGACGAAGGCGCGCAGTTCACCCTGTTCGATGACCAGGAGTCTGCCCTGGCGCCGCCCGATGGCGAGGCACGCTACGTGCAAATGCGCTTCGACCAGTCCCTGCGTGGCCTGGCGGTGGGCGCACCGGTGGAATTCCTTGGCGTGAACGTGGGCAAGGTGGTGTCGGTGGACCTCGACTACGACGCCAAGACTGAAACGTTCCCCACCGTGATCGGCGCGGTGATGTACCCCAACCGCCTGGGCAAGGCCCACGAGAAACTGCTGGCGCAGATGGGCGGTGAGGATGACGCCAAGGGCGCGCTGCTGATGAGCCAGTTCGTCAAGCGCGGCCTGCGCGCCCAGGCCCGCAGTGCCAACCTGCTGACCGGCCAGCTGTACGTGTCGCTGAACTTCGTGCCCAACGCCCGCCCGGTCGACTTCGACATGCGCGCGCGGCCAATGGTCATTCCTACCGTGCCGGGCAGCCTGGACAAGCTGCAGGAGCAACTGCAGGCCTTCGTCGACAAGCTGAGCAAGGTGCCTATCGACCAGATCGCCGACAACCTCAACGGCAGCCTCGGCCAGCTGAACAAGACCCTGGAGAACGTCAACGGCCAGGTACTGCCGGAAATGCGCGACACCCTGGTGCAGACCCGCAAGACCCTGGCGACCGCCAACGACAGCTTCGCCGAAGACTCGCCGCAGCGTCAGCAACTGGGCCAGGCGCTGGACGAGGTGCAGCGCACCGCGCGTTCGGTGCGCGTGCTCACCGACTTCCTCGGCCGTCACCCGGAAGCGCTGATCCGTGGCCGCATCAAGGATGGCAAGCCGGACGCTTACCAGCCCACTTCGTCGACCTCACGTGAAACTGAACAGGAATGACCGCCATGACCCTACGTTCCCTGGCCCTGCTGGCCACCCTGGGCCTGGCGGCCTGCACCTCGGCGCCAACCCACTACTACACCCTGGTGGCCACTGCGCCTGCCAGCCCCGCCAGCGTCCCGGCGCCGGCGTTCCAGTTCGAGATGCTCAGCGTGCGCATGCCGGTGCAGGTCGACCAGCCGCAGATGGTGGTGCGCCAGAGCACCGGCGCCCTGGCCATCCTTGAAACCGAACGCTGGGGCGCGCCCCTGGCCGACGAATTCCACGACGCGCTGGCCGGGCAGCTGGAGCAGAAGCTGGGTACTCGCGACCTGGCGGGCCTGCCCAAGGCCGCCGACAAGCCGGTGGTGTCGTTGCAGACCGACGTGCGCCGCTTCGACTCGCTGCCGGGCCAATACGCCCTGATCGACGTGGTGTGGAGCCTCAGCCAGCGCAGCGAAGGCCAGAAGCGCCGCACCCTGACCTGCGCCAGTGTGATTCGCGAGGCCAGTGGCGTGGGCATGGATGACCTGGTGCTGGCGCATCAGAAAGCCATCGGCCAACTGGCCGGCCAGATCGCCAAGGCAGCCAACAGCTGGGCTTGCCCGGGCATGTAATCTGTGGGAGCTGGCTTGCCAGCGAGATGTTGAGGCCTAAAGCTCGCTGGCAAGCCAGCTCCCACAATGCAAACCTGCTACCGCAGGTTGCAGGATCATGATTCCAATGTTTCGCTGGCGGCGCGGTGCGCCATGATCTGCGGCAACGTGCGCTCGATCCAGTCCGCCAGCCCGCCCACCAGTTGCGCAGCTTCCTCGCCCCACGGCGTCAGCCGGTATTCCACATGCGGCGGCACCACTGGCAGCGAGGTGCGCAGCACCAGCCCGTCCCCCTCCAGCCCTTGCAGCGTCTGCGCCAGCATCTTCTCGCTGACGCCACCGATCTTGCGGCGCAGGTCGCTGAAGCGGTGCATGCCGCCTGCCAGAATCACCAGCACCAACACCCCCCATCGACTGGTGACGTGCTTGAGCACGTCGCGCGAGGGGCAGTTGGCGTCCATCAATTCGCCCCGGCGCGCCTGGGCACTGAATGAATCGCTCATTGAATACTTACCTTTTTGTGCGTACTTACTTTTCGTTAGCTTACGCTATAGGGTGGTCGCTCTTCCATCACTTGCCAAGGTAAATGTTCATGATCGCAATCACTGGTGCCACCGGGCAGCTGGGTCGTCTGGTAATCGCTGCGCTGCTCGAGCGCGTTCCCGCAGACCAGGTCATCGCACTGGCCCGCCATCCGGAAAAGGCCGGCGACCTGGGTGTGGCCGTGCGTGAATTCAACTACGATCAGCCCGAAGCCATGGTGGTGGGCCTGCAGGGCGTCGACAAGCTGCTGCTGATCTCGTCCAATGAATTGGGCCAGCGCGCCGCCCAGCACCAGGCGGTGATCAACGCCGCCAAGCAGGCCGGCGTCAAGCTGGTGGCCTACACCAGCGTGCTGCACGCCACCGGTTCGGCCCTGGGCCTGGCTGCCGAGCACCAGCAGACCGAGCAGGCGCTGGCTGCCAGCGGCGTGCCGCATGTGCTGTTGCGCAATGGCTGGTACAACGAGAACTACAGCGCTGGCGTGCCGGCCGCCGTGGCCCATGACGCCTTGCTGGGTGCCGCAGGGGCAGGGCGCATTGCCTCCGCCGCCCGCGCCGACTACGCCGAAGCCGCTGCCGTGGTGCTGACCGGTGAAGGCCACGTCGGCAAGACCTACGAATTGGCCGGTGACACCAGCTACACCCTGGCTGAGCTTGCCGCCGAAGTGTCGCGCCAGGCCGGTAAGCCCGTGCCGTACAACAACCTGCCAGAGGCCGAGTACAAGGCGGTGCTGGTGCAAGTGGGCCTGCCCGAGCCGATCGCCGAGTTGCTGGCCAACTCCGATGCGGCGGCGGCCAAGGGGGCGCTGTTCGATGACAGCAAGGTGCTTAGCGGCCTGATCGGCCGGCCCACCACCCCGGTAGCCGAGGCGGTGGCGGTCGCCCTGAAGGGCTGAGGCGTCAGTTGTTGATGACGTAGAGGCAGATCGACAGGGTCAGCAGCGAACCGAGGGTCGAGATCAGGATGGTGCTGGACACCACCGAAGCCTCGCGCTTGTAGTACTCGGCCAGCATGAACGGTCCGGTGCCGGTGGGCAGGGCGCTGAGCAGCAGCGCCGAATGCGCCCACAACGGCGGCAGGTGGAATACCTTGTAGGCCAGGAACCAGGTCAACAGCGGGTGGGCCACCAGCTTGATCAGCACCAGCAGCGAGGTCCCCTGGCGGGGGCCTTGCTGTTTCTGCGCCAGGAACAGGCCCAGGGAAATCAGCGCACAGGGCGTTGTAGCCGCACCCAGCAGGCTCAGGAATTTGCTGGCCGGGGCCGGCAGCGGCGCGCCCGTCATGGCCCAGCAGGCGCCCAGGATCGGCGACACCACCAGCGGGTTCCGGGCCAGTGCGCCCAACACCTTGAAGACGATGCGGTGCACCTGGGCTTCGCTCTGCAGGCCGACCTCGATGCACACCAGGGCCAGGCCGAACAGCACGCATACCACCAGCAGCGAGGCGATCAGCGCCGGCTCCAGGCCGCTGCCGCCCAGCACCATCACGCACAACGGAATGCCGATGTAGCCGGTGTTGGCGTAGGACGCGCTGAGGGCGTCGATGCTGGCGTCGGCGAAGTGCCCGGCCTTCTTCCAGCGCAGCGCCAGGGTCAGCACGAACATCGCCAGGGTGCCCAGGGTGAAGGTGGCGACGAAACCGGGGTGCCAGATCTGCTCCCAGGTGGCCGTGGCGGTGGAGGTGAACAGCAGCGCCGGCAGGCACAGCCAAACCACCATGCGGTTGATCTCCGACGCGGCGGTGGGGCCCAGGCGGTTGGTGCGGCGGCACACGTAGCCGACGAGAATCAACGCGAAGATGGGCAACAGGACATTCAACACGGAAGACATGAGCAGCAGGAAACCCTGGTAGGCCGGACAGGCTGGCAAGGTTAAGGAAGTGAATCGTTAGCGTCCAATCTTTCTTCCCGCAAGGTGGCTTCAGCGTGTAGGAGAATGCTTACACGGCCTGACGGAAATCTCCTCTATGGCAAAACCGGCACTCTCCGTAAACTTGGATCCATCAACTGCTGCACAGGAGTGCAGCGGGATCAGGGAAGATCGACCATTGGCCCGGAGGGCTGCCGACAAGGAGTTGGATGGTCTTGAAGAAAACCCGCCTCGGCGGGTTTTTTGTTGCCTGCGAAAAAGCCCCTGCAGGGGCTTATTTTTTCACCGGGACAATTTTCTCGATGACGCTGTTGCTCAGTTGCACCAGCACGTATTTGTCATTCACCCGCACCCAGTGGCTCTTGTCATCGTCCGGCGCCGACAGGCCTCGCGCTTTCCAGTCCTTCACTTCTTCGGAGCCGCGGCGGAAGTGGTCGGGGATCTTGTCACCCACCTTGAACTGCCCGGTGTCGGTGCCTGGTATGTGCACGGCAGGCTCGGCAGGTTGCGCCGCCTGGGCCAAACCCGCCACGCCACTCAGACTTGCCACCACGACCGCCATCGCGGTCCATGTCGTGATTTTCATCCTGTACTCCCGGTGATTGAGGTCGTCACAACCTCTGACCCCGGGGGCGCCGAAACATTCCGTTTACCATGGACGTCGCCTGCGCCGTAGCAGCGGCCGCAGGCCGCGTCCAGGGCCCCTAGGTCAACAACTCGGCGAACGCCTTGTCGGCCTCCAGCACGGCGGGCAGTGCGGTGAACAGCGCGTCCAGGTCAATGCCCTCCAGCAGCGGGCCGTCCACCGCCTCGCGGGCGTCATCGGTGACGCCGCCGCTGGCCTGCAATGCGTCGGAGATGGCGATGGCCTGGGCCACCAGGCGCGGCAACTCTGCCGGTGGCGGCGCCTGCACGGGGCGGGCCTGGTAGGCGATGGCGTGCTGGATAGTCACCGGCAGCTGCCAGCGCCGCGCCAGTTCGGCGCCTACCTCGGGGTAGCCAAAGCCCAGGTGCAGGGTTTCACTGGCCGCGCGGCCGGCGTTGCCAGCCTTGTGCGCGTGGTTGATCTGCGCCGCCACCATGGGCGCGCCGGTCTGGATCAGCAGCTCGCCGATGTTGTGCATCACCCCGCAGGTGAAGGCGGTCTCGGCATCCAGCCCGGACTGCTTGGCCAGCAGCCGGCAAATGCCCGCCACCTGGAAGCTCTTGAGCCAGAAACCCTTGAGGTCGAAATTGGCGCTGGCCTTGAAGGCGCCGGTCACGGCCGAGGCCAGCACCAGCGTACGCAGGGTGTTGAAGCCCAGGCGCAGGGCCGCGTCCTCGATACTGGCCGACTCGCGCGCGCCGCGAAAACGCGCGGAGTTGGCCAGGCGCAGGATCTTCGCGGCAATCACCGGGTCTTTCTCGATGTTGCGGGCCACGCTTTCAAGGCTGGTGGAGGGGCTGTCGAACTGCTGGATCAGGTCCTGGGCGACCTTGGGAATGCTGGGCAGGCTGTGAAGGTCGGCGAAAAGCGTTTCGATTTCCATGGCATTACACCTGTTGTGGACGCGGTAGCTTCAACCATAGGCAATTTTTACCGGCTTGCCCGGCAAAACCCGACGCAATGTGCGGTTACGCTGACGGGGAAACCAGTGGGGGACAAAACCAATTACGCGTTGTAGAATCAGTTTACGCATATAAGAATAAACCGGCGGGGAAAGGGTCCACATGAAGCGACTCGGGTTCAAATTGATCTTTGGTGATTTTCTCGCCCGCAGCGTGCGTGGCATCTCCTGCGCGCCACCCCGTGCACGTGCCTGACCGAACGACACACTCTTTGGTTTTAGCGCATTGCCTGCACGAGGAAACACATCATGGCCGACCTCTACGACAACCCCATGGGCCTCATGGGCTTCGAGTTCATCGAATTCGCCTCGCCCACCCCTGGCACCCTTGAGCCGATCTTCCAGATCATGGGCTTCACCAAGGTGGCCGAGCACCGCTCCAAGGACGTGCACCTGTACCGCCAGGGCAGCATCAACCTGATCCTCAACAACGAGCCCCATAGCCTGGCTTCATACTTCGCCGCCGAGCACGGGCCGTCAGTGTGCGGCATGGCCTTCCGCGTGGCCAACGCCCACAAGGCCTACGCCCGCGCGCTGGAGCTGGGCGCGCAGCCCATCGAGATTGCCACCGGGCCCATGGAACTGCGCCTGCCGGCCATCAAGGGCATCGGCGGCGCGCCGCTGTACCTGATCGACCGTTTCGGCGAGGGCAGCTCCATCTACGACATCGACTTCAACTGGCTGCCGGGCGTGGACCGCAACCCCATGGGCGCGGGCCTCAAGGTCATCGACCACCTGACCCACAACGTCTACCGCGGGCGCATGGCCTACTGGGCCGGCTTCTACGAGAAGCTGTTCAACTTCCGCGAGATCCGCTACTTCGACATCAAGGGCGAATACACCGGCCTGACCTCAAAGGCCATGACCGCCCCCGACGGCATGATCCGCATCCCGCTGAACGAGGAATCGTCCAAGGGCGCCGGGCAGATCGAGGAATTCCTCATGCAGTTCAACGGTGAGGGCATCCAGCACGTGGCGTTCCTCACCGACGACCTGGTCAAGACCTGGGACGCGCTGAAGGCCATCGGCATGCGCTTCATGACCGCGCCGCCCGACACCTACTACCAGATGCTTGAAGGCCGCCTGCCTGGCCATGGCGAGCCGGTGGGCGAACTGCAGGCGCGCGGCATCCTGCTGGACGGCTCGTCGCAGCCGGGCGACCAGCGCCTGCTGCTGCAGATCTTCTCGCAGACCCTGATGGGGCCGGTGTTCTTCGAGTTCATCCAGCGCAAGGGCGACGACGGCTTCGGCGAGGGCAACTTCAAGGCGCTGTTCGAATCCATCGAACGCGACCAGATCGAGCGGGGCGTGCTGAGCACCCAATAACCCCGTAGCAGCTGCCGTAGGCTGCGTCCCGGGCGCTGCGGTGAATCAGGTTCACCGTGGCGGGCGCGGGACGCCGCCTTCGGCAGCTGCTACGGCGGCATGCTTACCGCTGCTGGCGCCGAAACAGCCAATGGCACACGCCGCCCGTCAACACCCCCAGCAACAACAACCCACCCAAGGTTGAAAGCCCCTGCATGCGCATTATTTCCGACGCTTTCGCAGGCTCGAACCCACTGTGCACCCGGTAGCCATGCCGCTCTGATATCAACGACGTGTGGTGGGCCTGGTGGTCGGGTATGTCGCCGTCCTGGATGCTGCTGTCGCCCCACAGGAACGCGTTGCCCACCTGCATGATCAACACCGTGTCGCCCTGTATCAGCCGCAGCGACTCGGCCAGCGTGCGCCCGTCGATCACCGCGCGCACGCCCAGCGGGTGCTCGTACAGCCGGTACACCAGCGACGCTTCGTCCGGGGTCACCGGGTTGCTGGCGCGCAGCAACAGTTGGCGGTTGAAATACTCACCCGGTTCCACCGCCCGTTTATAGGCGCCGTAGAACGAGCTGCAATAGGCTTCGTGGTTGCGCACAAGGTTGGCCGAGCGCACGTAGGGCTCGATGGTCACTTCCTGCAGTATCGACTGGATCACTGCCTGGGTGCACGGCTTGCCCGCCAGGGGCAGCAAGCGCTGGGCGCTTTGGGCGGCCTGGTCGATCATGCTGTCGAGTTGGCGAATGGCTTCGCCCGCCACGTGCTGGGCCTCGAACTGCAATGTGCGGTTCACTTGCCAGCGCAGCACCAGCATGCCGCTGACAACCGGCAACACGCCGATGAGCACGGCGACGATCAATGCGCGCACGCGCACTGTGGGGAAGGTAAAACGTTTCATGGGCACGTCCTTGTGTCGGGGGGATGGGGTCATCATCCCGCCAGCATAAGGGCGCGTGCCCGGCGCTTTTGTAGGCGCTATCGCGGTGTGGCGTGGGACTTCACGTTCACCATGGTGGGCTGGTTCAGGTGGCCAGCGCGTCGGCGCGCGGTAGGCGCTCCTGGGCCGGGCTGCGGGCGAAGTAGCGCTTGTATTCGCGGCTGAACTGCGAGCTGCTCTGGTAGCCCACGCGGTGGGCGACCTGGCTGACGCTCATGCCTTCGGCCACCAGCATCGAGCGCGCCTTGATCAGCCGCAGTTGCTTGAGGTACTGGATGGGCGAGGCCATGGTGGCGCGCTTGAAATGCTCGTGGAAGGTCGAGGCGCTCATGTTGGCCCGCCGTGCCAGCTCATCCACCTGCAAGGGCTGGTCGTAGTGGCTGTGCAGCCAGGTCAGGGCACCGGCAATGCGTGCGAACTGGCCCTGTTGCTCCACCAGCGCGCGCAGTACGCCGCCCTGGGGGCCGCGCAGGGCTGCGAATAATACTTCGCGCAGGCGCGACTGGCCCAGGATGCGGCAGGTCTGCGGGTCATGCAGGCACTCCAGCAGGCGTTCCACGGCGCAGCGCATGTCCTCGTCCAGCTCGGCGCTGGCCATGGAGGAGGGCGTCTGTACCTGATGGTCTGCCGGGCCCATGGCCAGCACCAGCTCGCCCAGCACCAGGCGGTCGATGGGAATGCTCACACCCAGCAGCGGCAGGTCCTGGGTGGCGAACGTCTCGTACTGGAACGGCACCGGCAGCGCCTGCACCAGGTAGTGGCCGGCGCCGTATTCCAGCGACCGCTCGCCCAGGTAGGCGATCTTGCTGCCCTGGGCAATGATCATCAGGCTGGGGTCGTAGATCTGCGGGCAACGCGCAGCGTTACCGTGGGAGCTGACCACGCGCAGGCCATCGATGGCGGTGGGCAGGAAGCCGTCGCTGTGGGCCAGGGGTTGCAGCAGGGACACCAGACGGGCATTGGCGTCCAGGTGGCAGGTGGGTGACATGAAGGGTTCCGCAGTGGTGATGACAGTCAGGGTGGCATGATCGCAAATTTTTGCCCGCCTGCGGGGGCTGCCGGAGGAATAGGCATGCATCGCGCAGGATCACCCATGGCCGCAAGCGGCCCGAACCCGGACAATGCCGCCGCTTTAAGGGCTTGTGCCCTGTTATCGCAAAAGAGGTACCGCATGTCCAAAGCTCTGGGTTACGCCGCACTTACCCCCACCACGCCACTGGCGCCACTGGCCTTCGAACGCCGCGACCCGCGCGCCAACGACGTCAGCATCGATATCCTGTACTGCGGCGTGTGCCACTCCGACTTGCACCAGGCCCGCAACGAGTGGGGCATTGCCGTGTACCCGCTGATGCCTGGCCACGAAATCGTCGGTAAAGTCACCGCCGTGGGCCCGGCCGTGCGCAACTACAAGGTCGGCGACCTGGTGGGCGTGGGCTGCATGGTCGACTCGTGCCAGCAATGCGCGGCCTGCCGCAAGGACCTGGAGCAGTACTGCCAGGCCGGCCCGACCATGACCTACGCCACCCCGGACCGCATCGACGGCACCAACACCATGGGCGGCTACTCCGACCACATCGTGGTGCGCGAAGAGTTCGTGGTGCGCATCCCCGAGGGCATGGACCCGGCAGCCGCCGCGCCGATCCTGTGCGCCGGCATCACCACCTACTCGCCGCTCAAGCACCACGGCGTGGGTGCAGGCCACAAGGTCGGCATCCTGGGCATGGGTGGCCTGGGCCACATGGGCATCAAGTTCGCCAAGGCCCTGGGCGCCGAAGTGACCGTGTTCACCCGTTCGGCCAGCAAGGCCGCCGAAGCGCGCAAACAGGGCGCCGACCACGTCATCGTCTCCACCGACGACGCACAGATGGCCGCTGCGGCCGGGCGCTTTGACTTCCTGCTGGACACCATCCCGGTGCAGCATGACCTCAACCCCTACCTGCAGACCCTGACCTTCGATGGCGTGCACATCCTGGTCGGCCTGATCGAGCCGGTGTCGCCACCGCTGCACGCCGCCAACCTGGTGCTGCAACGCCGCGTGCTGGCCGGCTCGTTGATCGGCGGCATCGCCGAAACCCAGGAAGTGCTGGACTTCTGCGCCGAGCACGGCATCACCTGTGATATCGAGATGCTCGACATCCGCAACATCAACGAAGCGTTCGAACGCATGATCGTGGGTGATGTGAAGTACCGTTTCGTCATCGACATGGCCACCCTCAAGGCCTGATGCCCCGCACCCCATGGCCGCTGCCGCCAGGCAGCGGCCATGGGCTGGCGCGTGAAATGTGCAGCAAATGAGAACTTTCCCCCGCAACCCTTGCACCCATCCCCCCGGCGCGCCTTAAATACACGGCTTCAGCGACTCCCGCGTGCCCGCCCGATGAAAACCCGCCTGTCCACCAAGCTGTTCCTGGCCCTGATGACCACCATGATCCTGCTGGTGCTGGCCATGGCGTTCGCCAACGGCTTCAGCTTCACCCGCGGGTTCCTCGGCTACATCAACGAACTGGCCGAACAGCGCACCCGTGACGCGCAGCCGCGCTTCGTGCAGGCCTACCGTGACCACGGCAACTGGGAGTTCGTGCGCAAGAACCCCCACGCCTGGTTCCAGCTGATTCGCCCTGACGCGCCCACCGCCGACGACATCGTGCGCTTTACCCCTACCTCCGACCTCACCGGCGCCGTGTTCCGCATCACCCTGCTCGATACCGACAACCACCGGGTAATGGGCTTCGACGACGTCAGCGACGATGCCTTGCGCGTGCCCATCGTGGTCGACGGCAAGACCGTCGGCTGGCTGGCCACCACGCCGTTGCAAAGCGTCACCGAAGCCGGCGGCGAGCGCTTCCTGCGCCAGCAAATCGCTTCCAGCCTGATCATCGCCATGGTCGCGCTGCTGCTCGCCGCCCTGATTGTCTGGTGGGTATCGCGGCGCCTGCTGGGCCCGGTGCGCCAGGTGGCGGCGGCCACCCACCGGCTCGCCGCAGGCACCTACAGTGAACGGGTGGCGGTGGACAGCGACGACGAAGTCGGCCTGCTGGCCCGCGACTTCAACCAGTTGGCGCTGACCCTGGAGCGCAACGAACGCATGCGTCGCGAGTTCATGGCCGACGTCTCCCACGAACTGCGCACGCCGCTGTCGGTGCTGCGCGGCGAGCTGGAAGCACTGGAAGACGGCGTGCGCAAGCTTGACGGCGAATCGCTGCAGTCGCTGCTGGCGGAAGTGGGCATGCTCGGCAAGCTGATCAACGACCTCTACGAACTGTCCCTTGCCGACGTCGGCGCGCTGTCCTACCGCAAGCATTCCATGGACGTGGTCGACACCCTGGGCCAGTGCGCGGCGATCTTCCGCGAGCGTTTCGCCAGCCACGACATTCGCCTCGATCTGCAGGCCCATCGCGGGCCCATCCAGGTGCTGGCCGACGAGGGCCGGCTGCAGCAGCTGTTCAATAACCTGCTGGAAAACAGCCTGCGCTACACTCAGGCCGGCGGCCAGCTACGGGTCAGCGCCATCGCCGAAGGCGGGCGGGTGCACATCGATTTCATGGACACTGCCCCCGGCGTCAGCGCCGAATTCCTGCCACGCCTGTTCGAACGCTTCTACCGTGGCGAAGCCTCGCGCAACCGTGCCAGCGGCGGCGCCGGCCTGGGCCTGGCTATCTGTCACGCCATCGTCGAAGCCCACGGTGGTACGCTAACGGCGCAAGCCTCGCCCATGGGCGGGCTGTGGCTGGCCATCGTGTTGCCACTGGAGCAGGCATGATCATCGAAGACAAACCCGCACGCGTCCTGGTGGTCGAGGACGAACCCAAACTGGCCGCCTTGCTGCGTGACTACCTGAGCGCCGCCGGCCACCAGGTGCAGTGCCTTGGCGACGGCCTGCAGGTGTTGCCGGCCGTGCGCGCGGCCATGCCCGACCTGATCCTGCTGGACCTGATGCTGCCCGGCCAGGACGGCCTGGCGGTGTGCCGCGAGCTGCGCGCCTTCAGTGATGTGCCGGTGGTGATGATCACCGCGCGGGTAGAGGAGGTCGACCGTCTGCTGGGCCTGGACGTGGGTGCCGACGACTACATCTGCAAGCCCTTCAGCCCGCGCGAAGTGGTGGCGCGGGTGCGCGCCATCCTGCGTCGCCGCCCGCGCGAAGCCAGCGACGCCGGCCTGCAACTGGACGAAAGCACCTGGAAGGCGCGCTTCAACCAGGTGGAGCTGGACCTCACGCCGGTGGAATTCCGCCTGCTCAAGGCGCTTAACGAGCACCCGGGCCGGGTGTACTCCCGCGACCAGTTGATCGACCGCCTGTACAGCGACCACCGTGTGGTCACCGACCGCACCGTGGACAGCCACATCAAGAACCTGCGCCGCAAGCTGGAGCAAGCGGCGCCGGGCCAGGAGCCCATCCAGTCGATCTACGGCGTGGGCTACAAGCTGGAGTGGTAGCCGCCCCCGCACCCAGGGGCTATCCTGTGGGGCTCAGCCATTGAAGGTTCAGCCGATGCAGGAAGTATCGCTGGGTGCTTTTCCCGCCACCACCGGCGTGATGAGCGAAAAAGTGCGCCGTTTCAACTGGAGCGCCACGGCGCTTGGGCCTATGGACGACTGGCCACAAGCGTTGCGTATGGCCGTGGAGCTGGTGCTTTCGAATGCCTTCCCCGCCTGCCTGGCGTGGGGCCCGCAGCTTATCTCCATTCACAACGACGCCTTCGTGCCTATCCTGGGCGAAAAACCCGAACCGCTGGGCCGGCCGTTCAGCGAGGTGTGGCGCGAGGTATGGCCCGACGTCAGCGCCATTGCTGCCCGCGCCCTTGCCGGCGAGCCCACCTTCAACCAGGACCTGCCGCTGGTCATCGACCGTCGCGGCTACCCCGAGCACGCCTGGTTCACCTTCTCCTACAGCCCGGTGCGCGACGAACACGGCCAGGTCGTGGGTTTCCTCGACACGGTGATGGAAACCACCGACACCATCCTGGCCCAGCGCCGCACCCACGAGCTGGCCGCCAGTTTCGAACGCCAGGTGGCCGAGCGCACCGCTGACCGCAACCGCCTGTGGCAGTTGTCCTCGGACATCATTCTGGTGACCCGCCAGGACTTGCAGGTGGTAGCCCTGAACCCGGCCTGGGAGCAGGTGCTGGGCTGGAACGAGTGCCAGCTGCGCGGCAGCAGCGTGCTCGACCTGGTGCACGAAGACGACCGTGCCACCGTGCTGGCCGCCGCCGCGCAACTGGCCCGGGGTGAATCGGTGCAGGACCTGGACTGCCGCCTGCGCCACAGCCAGGGCGGCTACCGTTGGATCAACTGGGCGGCGGTGCCCGGTGACGGTTTCTTCAACGCGGTGGGCCGTGACATCACCGTGGAGCGCGAGCGCACCGAGGCCCTGCGCCAGGCCGAGGAATTGCTGCGCCACAGCCAGAAAATGGAGGCCGTGGGCCAGTTGACCGGTGGCCTGGCCCACGACTTCAACAACCTGCTGACCGGCATCACCGGCAGCCTGGAACTGCTGCGGCGGCGCATCGACCAGGGCCGCTTTGGCGAGCTGGACCGCTACCTGGACGCTGCCCATGGCGCGGCCAACCGCGCGGCCACCTTGACCCACCGGCTGCTGGCCTTCGCCCGTCGCCAGACCCTAGACCCGCGCCCCACCGACGTGGTGCTGCTGGTGGACGGCCTGCGCGACCTGATCCGCCAAACGCTGGGGCCCACCGTGGTGCTGGACTGGCAGCCGCAACTGGCGCCGTGGACGGTGCTGGTGGACCCCAACCAGCTGGAAAGCACCGTGCTCAACCTGTGCATCAACGCCCGCGACGCCATGCCCGACGGCGGCCACCTGGTGTTGCAGGTGCACCATCATCAGCAGGCACTGCCGGCGGTGAGCGACGACGAACTGCCCGCTGGCCAATACCTGTGCCTCAGCGTGATCGACAGCGGCACCGGCATGCGCCCCGAGGTCATCGCCCGGGCCTTCGACCCGTTCTTCACCACCAAGCCCATTGGCCAGGGCACTGGCCTGGGGCTGTCGATGGTCTACGGCTTTGCCCGGCAGTCGGGCGGGCGGGTACGCATCGAGTCCACCCTGGGCGAGGGCACGGCGGTGCGCCTGTACCTGCCGCGCCACCTGGGCGCCGCGCAGCACGCCAGCGCTCCTGGCACACGGCCGGTGGCGCGCCCGGCGCGGCTGGGCGAAACCGTGGTGCTGATCGACGACGAAACCACCTTGCGCACCCTGGTAGCCGAGCAGCTGGAGGAGATGGGTTATCAAGTGCTGCAGGCCGCCGACGGCGTGGCCGGGCTGGCGCTGTTACAGATGACCGGCGAGGTCGACCTGTTGATTACCGACGTCGGCCTGCCCGGCGGCCTCAATGGCCGCCAGGTGGCGGATGCCGCGGCGCGTATCCGCCCGGGCCTCAAGGTGTTGTTCATCACCGGCTACGCCGAACAGGCGGTCACCACCCGCGCGCAGCTGGAACCGCGCATGCACCTGCTGGTCAAGCCGTTCACCTTGCAGGCCTTGAGCGAGCGGGTGCGTTCGGTGCTTGATGGCTGACGGCCTTGGCGCGGCGTTCCAGGTACAGGTAGACAACGCAGGCAATCAGCAGCGGCAGCAGGAAGTACAGCGCGCGGTAGCCCAGCAGCGCCGCCAGCAGCGTGCCTTTGGAATACTGGCCTTGCAGCAGGCTCATGAACACCGCTTCCAGCACCCCAAGGCCGGCGGGAATATGGGTGATGACCCCGGCGATGCTGCTGATCAGCAGAATCGCCAATACCGTGGGGTAGCCAACCTTGTCCGGCAGCAGCAGGTAGATCAGCGCCGCCATCAACGACCAGTTCAACGCCCCCAGCAGCGCCTGCGCCAGCGCCAGGCGCGCGCCGGGCAGGGTGATGGCCTGCTGGCGGATGTGCCAGGTGCGGCGCGTGGCGAAGGCGCAGGCCAGCAGGTACGCAGCGCCCGCCAGCAGCATGGCCACGCCGATCAGTTGCAGGCCGCCCTGGCCCATCTTCACGCTGTCGGGCAACGGCGGCAGGCCGGCGGCGAACACCACCCCGCCCAACAGCAGGTAGCCCAGCCAATTGGTGACCAGCCCCAGGCTGAGGATTTTGGTGATGGTTGGCACGTCCAGCCCCAGCTTGCCGTACAGGCGGTAGCGCAGCGCGACGCCGCCCACCCACGAGCTGAGGTTGAGGTTGAACGCGTAGCAGACGAATGCCAGCGGCAGCACCTGGCGGGCGGGCAGGGTGTGCCCGGTGTAGCGCCGCGACAGCAAATCATAGCTGGCGAACACGCCGTAGCTGAGCAACGCGATGCCGGCGCCACCCGCCAACAGCGGCCAGGGGTAGGCACGCAGGGCGTGGCCCACCTCCTGCCAGTCCATGTTGCGCAGCAGCATTACCAGCAACACTGGCACCAGCACCAGGAACAGCACGTTGACGCCCCGGCGCAGCCATTTCCACACACGCGGGTGGCGGCTCATAGGCTTTGCCCCTCGGCGCTTTCCACCGGTTCCTTGAGCACCGGCCCCAGCGGGGCCAGCTTGGGCGAGTGTGCGGGGAACATGCCGACGATAGCCGGGAAATGCCGCAAGAAGTGGAAGCTCAGGAAGATCAACGGCGCCCGCCACCAGTAGCCACGCAGCACCCGCTGCAGGGTCACGGTCTTGCAGTGCTGGCTGGCCAGCTCGGCCAGGTGGTCGTGCAGCACCTGGTTGAAGGCGGCGTCGTCGATCACCACGTTGGCTTCCAGGTTCAGCGACAGGCTCAGCGGGTCGAGGTTGCTGGAGCCCACCGTGGCCCAGGTCTCGTCGATCACCGCGACCTTGCCGTGCAGCGGCCGCTGGGTGTATTCGCGAATCTGCACGCCGTCGCGCAGCAGGTAGTTGTACAGCAGCCGCGAACACAGGCGCACCAGCGGCATGTCGGGCATGCCCTGCAGAATCAGGGTCACCGCAACGCCACGCCGCGCGGCATTGCGCAACTCGCGCAGCAGGCGGTAACCGGGGAAGAAATAGGCGTTGGCGATGATAATGCGCTGCCGCGCGCGGCGGATACCCAGCAGGTACTGGCGCTCGATGTCATCGCGGTGGGCCTGGTTGTCGCGAATCAGCAACAGCATGCGCGCGGTGCCGCTGTCGGCCTCGATGCGCTGGCGCGGCGTCAACCACGGCCGCGCCTGGCGGCGCACGCGGCTGGTGTCGTCAAGCAGGGTGAGGGTGGCCTGGTGCAGGTCGGCGACGATCGGGCCCTGCACCTTCACCGCGTAGTCCTGCTTGGCCATGGGCCCGGACTGCAGCAGGTGGTCGGCGCTGTAATTGATGCCGCCGATGAAGGCGGTCTCGCCGTCCACCACCACGATCTTGCGGTGCAGGCGGCGGAACAGGTTGGTGCGCATGCCCATCACCTTGGGCCGTGGGTCGAAGGCCTGCAGGTGCACGCCGGCCTCCACCAGTTCGCGCAGGAAGCGGCTGCTGAGGTCGGCGGTGCCGTAACCGTCCACCAGCACCTCCACGCGCACGCCGCGGTGCGCGGCGCTGATCAGCGCCAGCTGCAAGGGCCGGCCCACTTCGTCCTCGAACAGGATGAAGGTCTCGATCAGCACTTCTTCGCGCGCTGCGGCGATGGCCTGCAGCACACTGTCGAAGAACGCCTCGCCGTTGATCAGCAGTTGCACGGCGTTGTCGTCACGCCACAAGCGGTTCACAGGCGCACCTCCACGGCCAACGGCACATGGTCCGACAGGTGCGACCAGGGCTTGCGCGCCAGCACCTTGGGGGTGAGGGCGGTGGCGTTGCGCAGGTACACGCGGTCCAGGCACAGCAATGGCAAGCGGGCAGGGAAGGTGCGCGCCGGTGCACCGTAGGCCTGGGCGAACACCTCGTGCAGGCCGCACTCGGCCAGCACCGCGTCGGCGCGCTTGCGCCAGTCGTTGAAATCGCCGGCGACGATCACCGGCGCGTCGATGGGCAGCGCGTCCAGCAACTGCGCCAGCAGCTGCAACTGGCGCTGGCGCTGGCCTTCACCCAGGCCCAGGTGCACGCACACCGTATGCACTTCGCGGTGCCCCGGCACGGCCAGCACCGAGTGCAGCAACCCGCGCTGCTCGGTGCCACTGACGCTGATGTCGTGGTTGTCGTGGCTCAGAATCGGGAATTTCGACAGCAGTGCATTGCCGTGCTCGCCATCGGGGTACACCGCGTTGCGGCCGTAAGCGAACACCGGCCACATGCTGTCGGCGAGAAATTCATACTGCGGCACGTCCGACCAGTTGTCGAACCGCTGGCCGTGCAGGCGGTGCATGCCCAGCACTTCCTGCAGGAACACCACGTCGGCGGACACCGCCCGCACCGCTTCGCGCAGCTCGGGCAGCACGAACTTGCGGTTCAGCGCGCTGAAGCCCTTGTGGGTATTGACCGTCAGCAGCCGCAGGGTGTGCACCGTAGCGGCGGGCTCGGCAAATGGCCGGGGTTGGGGCGTGAGCATGGCGTGACCGTCCTTGCGCGGCGGGGTATTCAATACCGACTCGGGGGGGCGGGCAAAGTTCGCTGGTGTGGCCAGGACGCGGCCTGCGGCCGCTGCTACAGGGAATGGCACCCCGTAGCAGCTGCCGCAGGCTGCGTCCTTTGCGTCTACATCTGCTAAGTTGTACGATGACTTCACCCGCTTCGCACAACAACTACTTCCAGGAGCTCCCATGACCCAGCCCACCCCAGTCCTCATCGCAGGCCCCTTGCTGCCCAGCCTGCAAACAGCGGTAGACACCCACTTCGCCGCCACCCACTACTGGGAACTGGCCGACCAGCAGGCCTGGCTGCAGGTCAACGGCGCCAGCATCAAGGCCCTGGTCACCAGCGGTGTGTACGGCGCCAGCGCGGCGTTGCTGGGGCAGTTGCCCAACCTGGAGGCTATCTTCAGCTTCGGCGTGGGCTATGACGCCATCGCCGTGGACGTGGCGCGCGACCGCGGCATCGTGGTCACCAATACCCCGCAGGTGCTGGACGATTGCGTGGCGGACACGGCCATGGGGCTGATCATCGATACCTTGCGCCGCTTCACCGAGGCCGACCGCTATGTGCGTGCCGGCAAGTGGCCCCAGGCGCGCTTCCCGGTGGCGGTGAAAATCGGCGGCAAGAAGCTCGGCATCGTCGGCCTGGGCAATATTGGCCAGGCCATCGCCCGGCGGGCGGCAGCGTTCGACATGGAGATTCTTTACCACAACCGCAGCCCCAAGGCGGGGGTCGACTACCGCTACTTCGCCGACCTTGATGCGATGATCAGCGCCTGCGACGTGCTGGTGTTGGCAGTGCCGGGGGGCAAGGCCACCGACCGCCTGATCGATGCACGGCGCCTGGCGCTGCTGGGCAACAAGGGCTTCCTGATCAACATCGCCCGTGGCTCGGTAGTGGACCAGCCGGCGCTGATTGAGGCGCTGCAGCAGGGCACCATTGCTGGCGCCGGGCTGGATGTGTTCGAAGCCGAACCGCAGGTGCCCGAGAGCCTGCTGGCGATGGAGAATGTGGTGCTGCTGCCCCACGTGGGCAGCGGCACCCAGGAAACGCGCCAGGCCATGGGCGACCTGGTGTGGCAGAACATCGAGGGTTGGTTCTACAACGGCAAGCGCCCGATCACCCCGGTGTAACCCCTTTCCTGCTGCGGGATTTTATCGGGTGAGCAGGCCGTCCACCGTCTGCCGGCATACCTCGCGGGCCTGCTCCAGCACCTGGCGTTTCCAGTCGTCGGTCTCCACGTAGAACGCCTCGCGTATCTGTTGCTTGATGCGCTGGCGTTGCGCCGCGCCGGTGCGCGGGTGGCGTTGCAGCCATTGCTCGGCGCGCAGCGCCTGCAGCACCTGCGGGCCGGGCTGGGTGCCGTACTCCAGGGTCAGGCCGTTGTACTGGGCCTGCGGGCACTCTTCCATCACGGCCAGGTCCAGCGTGCCGCGTAGGTGCGCCGAGGTCGAGCTGCCGTCGAAACTGTTGGTCACCGCAGGACCCCACCAGGCCTTGGCTCGCGCCAGGTCGTCGGCGCTGGCCGGGCCTTTGTAGATGCGCTCGCCCACGCCCATGGGGCCCAGCCCCGTGTGCAGGTCGATCCAGCCGATGCGCTGGCACGCCTGGGCGTGTTCGCGCAGCACCTGGCGCACCCGCTGGTTGCTCCAGGTAGGCGCGGTGCCGCTGAAGAACAAGCCGTCGGGGTGGCTCGCCTGGCCGCTGGAAATGGCCGACTGCAGCGCCTTGCGGCCCTTGCGCACCACCTGCAGCATCAACTTCAGTTCGTTGATGCGCGACGGCGGCCACTGCTCGGGCAGCAGCCGTTCGGCGATGGCGGCGTAGCCGGGGTTGGCCGGCTGGGGCTGGCTGAAGTCGAGGAAGTTGCGGTTCAGGTCGACGTTTTCATGGGTCACCCGCCGCAGCCACGAAAAGCCGTAGGGGTTGAGCGCGTGCAAGTACAACACGGCCAGGTCCTGCTGCTCGGT
Organism: Pseudomonas sp. JC1203; assembly: GCF_056175065.1. Taxonomy (NCBI): domain Bacteria; kingdom Pseudomonadati; phylum Pseudomonadota; class Gammaproteobacteria; order Pseudomonadales; family Pseudomonadaceae; genus Pseudomonas; species Pseudomonas sp. JC1203. The sequence continues at coordinate 8,397 of NZ_JBWCAM010000031.1, read as the reverse complement.
CAGGGCTGCCCAGCTGTCATCATTGAGCAGGTCAATCTGCACCGCCGAGCCGCAGAAGCCCTCGACGCCGTGGCAGCCGCTGCTGATCACCATCAGGTTGCGCGCGTCGGGCGCGCCTACCCGGCACACGTCCAGCGCCAGGGTTTCGTCGTCACTGCCGGTGTGCGGGTGCACGTGCGACTGCACGGCGAGGCCGCGGCGCGCACAGGCCAGCAGAAACTGCTGGCGCGCCTGGGCGTAGCTTGAAGCAAACACGGAAAGGTTCATGCAAGGGTCCTGGTAGGCAACTAACGGGAACGGCGCGCGCAGGCAGGCGCCGCGCGGGGCAGGCCCGCGCGCCGTGGGTCAAGCAATGGAAAAGAAGGGGGTTCAGCCGGCCCAGCGGGCCTGCAGGGCTTGGCGCGTGCGCGCCGGCGCGATGATCACCAGCCCCAGCGCCGCGCAAACCATGGCCGCCACGCCGATGCCGTGCAGCGCGGTCTCGAAGCCGCGGGCGATGTCACCGTCGAACAGCGTCACCAGCCGCCCTACGGCCCAGGGTGCGAGCATGCCCGACAGGGTCATGCTGCCCACGTGAATCGCCAGCATGGCGCCGCGCTGGCGCAACGGCGAGATGTGCGAGGTGATGGTCATGCCGAAGGCGAACACGCCGTTCAGCAGCACGCCACCCAGCACATAGCAGCCAAGTTTCATGGCCAGGCTGGCGGTCAACGTCCCCAGCGCGCAGAAGGCCAGGCCGCCGAGGATGCAACAGGCCATGGGCGGCAGCACCAGGCTGCGCTGCACGCTGGCGCCGTTCCTGAGCAGGCGCTGGGACAGCGCCGACAGCAGCAGGTTGATGACGATGATGCTCAAGGTGGCGACAAACAGCACGTAGCCGGCCTGCATGCTGCCCAGGCCCAGGCCTTTCTGCAGGTACACCGCCGACCAGCTGAACGACAGGGCGTTGGGCAGGTAGGCCAAAAAGCACATCAGCGAGATCCACACAAAGGTGCGGTTGAGCAGCAGGTGCCGATACGGCACGGTTGGGCTCGCCGCTTCGGGTGCTGTGCCCTGGCTGCCTTCGGCGCCGAACAGCCACCAGGCCAGCATCCACGCAAGGCTCAGGCCTGCCAACAGCAGATACGCCGAGCGCCAGCCAAAATGGGCAATGCTGAAGGGCAGGGCGATGGCGCCCAGCAGGCCGCCCAGCATGATCGACACCTGCAGCAGCGACGCCGGCAGCACCTGTTTGTCGGCGGCGTACCACTTGAAGCTGGCGTGTTGGGTAACCGCCGTGCCCGGGCCACAGCCGGCGCCCAGCAGCAGGCGGCTGGCGGTCAGCGCTGCGAGGCCATTGGCGAAGGTCACCAGCAGCTGCGCGCTGGTCCACACCAGCGCCATCAGGGTCAGGATCCAGCGGGTGGGAAAGCGGTTGGCAAGAAAGCCCACGGCGATGCCCGACAGCGAATACAGGAAGAAGAACGCGCTGCCAACAAAGCCGAACTGCTCGGCGCTCAGCTGCAGTTCATCGATGATCTGTGGGCCGGCGAAGGCGAAGATGGTCTTGTCCAGCACGCTGATGACCATCACGGCCATCAGCAGGCCGATCACCAGGGGGCGGCGCGGGGGCGCTCTCATGGGAAATCCTTGTGCGGTGGAGTTGCGATGGCCACAGCATGCCCCAGCGCCTTGCGCGTGGATAATCACCTCTGTACATGCGTATCAGGGTTGGTTATGACGGCGTAGCAGCGGCCGCAGGCCGCGTCACTGGCCACGCAGTCAAGCAGGCTCCTGCGCCTTCACCGCATGGGGGCTTTTGTAGACGTAGATCAGCTCATCGGCCAGCGCCTTGGCCTCGCGCGTCATCAGCTCCTGGTCGCGGCACACCAGCGAGATGTTCATCGGTGGCACCGGCTCGGCGATGTTCAGCACCTGCAGGCCGTTGGTGAAGTTCTGCGTGCGGTCGAGAATGCGCTGCGACCAGTAGCTGACCGCGTCGCTGGTGGCGGCCATCTCGGAAAACAGCACCACCGAGGCGCACTCGATGACGTTGTCGGGCCAGGCGATGGCATGGTTCTCGAACATCATGTTCACCTTGGACTGCTCCATGGAATCCTGCAGCAGCCAGTCCAGCTCGCGCAGTTCGGCCAGGGTGGTGGCGCCGGCACTGGGGTGGCCGGTGCGCACGGCCAGCACTGCGGGTTGCTCGAACAGCTCCACCCAATGGAAGCCATCGGTGCAGCGCGCGGCGGGCAGGGAGGTCAGGGCCATGTCCAGCAAACCCTCGCGCAGGCCCTCCATCAGCTTGGAAGGGCGCAGCTCGTGGATCTGGATGTGCACCTTTGGGTAACGTTTGCGGTAACGGTTGAGGCTGTTGACGAACTGCGGCCCCGGCGTCACCGGTGACACGCCGATGGACAGCTTGCCGTCCATCACGCCCTTGAGGGTCTCGATTTCCTCGCGTGCACGGCGCACTTCTTCAAGGATCAGGCGCGCCCGCCGCACCAGCCGCTCACCGTACTCGGTGGCGGTGATGCCGCGGTTGGAGCGGATCAGCAGCGGCACGCCCAGCTCCGCTTCCAGTTCCTTGATGCCCTTGGACAGGGCCGGCTGGGAGATATGCAGCAGGCGCGAGGCCTCCTGGATACTGCCGCTTTCACAGATGGAGACCATGGCCCGCAGTTGATGCAACTTCATGAGCACTCGCCGAACTTCAGGATGTTCATGAATTCAAAGCAAAATTCGGGCCCATGACGCGGCCTGGCGGCCGCTGCTACAGGATTCGCGAATTAGCGGATGCCGGTCACCCGCAACGCCGACGGGGTGAAGTCCTTGCGGCTCATGGGCACGTTGAAGGTGTAGCTGTTCTTCTCCTCGTTGTGCAGCGAGTTCACCGCGTAGCGCCCCGACAACAGGTCGTAATGCACCTCGGCGGCGAACGACGGCACCTTCACGTTGTAGAAGAAGTTCGCATGGCCCTCCGATACCCGCCACAGCGCGCCATGGCCGTCGTAGGCCTCGGTCTCGGCGCCCTGCCAGCTGTCTTCGTCAATGTAGATGTCACGCCGCGAATAGATATGCCGTTCGCCTGGTTTCAGCGTTGCGGTCAGGTGCCACACCCGGTGCAGCTCATAGCGGGTCAGGTCCTGGTTGATGTGCCCCGGCTTGACGATATCGGTGTATTTAAGCGTTGGCGCTTCCAGGCGGTAGCTGTTGTAGGGGATGTACAACTCCTGCTTGCCCACCAGTTTCCAGTCGAAACGGTCCGGGGCGCCGTTGAACAGGTCGAAGTCGTCGTAGGTGCGCAGGCCTTCGGCGGCCGGGCTGTCATAGGCCACCTGCGGCGCGCGGCGCACCCGGCGCTGGCCGGCGTTGTACATCCAGGCCTCGCGCGGCTCCTTCACCTGGTCCACGGTCTCGTGCACCAGCAGCACGCCACCGACCATGCGCGCCGGCGCCAGGAATTCCTCGCGGTAGAAGCTGAGGATATTGGCCAGCTCCTGCGGGTCGTAGTCGCTGATGCCGGTGGGGTAGGCCAGTTCCTGCTTGAGCACGGTGGGGGTGAAGTCGCCGTTGGTTTGCGGCGAGGCCTGCATCACGATGCGTTTCAGCGTGTCGCCTCGGTAACGGCCGATCAGGTTCCAGATCACCTCCAGGCCGTCCTTGGGAATAGGGAAGGGCACGGCGCCGGGGTGGTAGTGCTCCAGGCCGTTGCCGCCGGCCACCAGCTGCGTGTCGGTGGCGTTCTGGCGGGTGGCGGCCAGGGTCTTGTCCGGCAGGCCGACGGTGCGGTGGCTGGGGTACACGGGTATACGGTAGCTGTCGGGGTAGCGGGCGAACAGCGCCAGCTGGCCCGGGGTGAGCTTGTCCTTGTACTGCGCGGCGTTGGCCTGGGTGATCACGAACAGCGGCTTTTCGTTGGCGAACGGGTCGGCCAGGAAGCCATCGGCGTCAATCCTGCCGGCGTTCACCGGCAGGCCGCCGGTCCAGGCCGGGATGCTGCCGTCGGCGTTGCCGGCCTTCTGCGCGCCCACCGGGGTGAGGTCGGCGCCCAGGCGCGCGGCCTGGTCGGCGGGCACGGCGGCGTGTACCTGGCTGGCCAGCAGGCACAGGGTAAAGCCGCCCATTTTCACTGCATTCTTCAGCTGTTTCATAACGTACCTCAAAGGCTCAGAAGCTGACGCCGACGCTCAGGGCGACGAAGTCACGGTCAGTGTTGGTGTTGTAATCGCCGCCGAAGAAATTGGTGTAACTGAGGCTGGCGGTGTACTTGGTCAGGTAGTCGGCATCCACGCCCACGCTGATGGCCTTGCTGCCCTCGGTGAAGGTCGGGCCGTTGCCGCGCACGTCGTGGGAGAAGGTGATGTTGGGCTTGAGGTTGACCCCGGCGAACACGTCGCTGTATTCCTCCACGGCGCGCAGGCGGTAGCCCCACGAGATCGGCGTGTAGTAGCCCTTGCTGTTGCACTCGCCGGGGTTGGAACTGTTCAGCGCCTGGCAGATAGCGTTGCCCGACAGCCCGCCCAGCAGCAGCGCGGTGCCGGCGTCGGCCAGCGCGCCATTGCCGTACACGCTGCTGCGGCCAAAGCGCAGGTCCGAGCCGTCGGTGGCGCCCAGGCCGCTGATGTAGCCCATGCCCACCTCGCCCACCAGGTTCAGGCGGTCGCCGCCCAGCACGTGGTCGAAGGTGCGTACCGCGGTGGTCTGCGCCTGGGTATAGGGCATGCGCTTGTAGCCCTGGATAGTCGAGCCGTACGCCGAGCTGGCCCAGCCGGTGCTGAATATCGGCAGGCCGGCGTTCACCAGCGGGCTGGTGGCAGCCGAGCCCAGTACGGCGGCGTTGGAGACGTCGCTGGCATTCAGCGACATGGGCATGTTCGGCCGGTAGCTGATCTCGCCCGAGACCGCCGTGGCACCGATGTTGGTGGCGAAGCTCAAGCCGTACAGGTGAATGTCTTCGGGGTAGGTCAGGTAGTAGGTGGCGGTGCTCACCCCGCCCTGGCCGCTCAGCCCGCCCACCGGGTCGGCCAGCGCCCCACGGCCCACCGTCCAGTTGAACTCGGGGTTGCGCGCGTGATAGTTCAGGGCGTAGGCGCCGAACTCGGTGTCGTTGAGCTGCGGCACGGTCCAGTGCAGCGACACGCCGAACTGGCCGCTGTTGCGCGCATCGTCGTCGCTGCCGCGCGGCACGTAGCCGTAGTTGCTGGCTGTGCGGTCGAAGTCGCTGCCGTTGATGGTCATGCCCTGGGTGCAGCCCTTGGCCGCCACGTCGCTGCCGAAGAAGGTGCCGCAGTTGTCCAACTCGGTCTTCTGCCACGTCAGTTGGTAGAAGGCTTCCACCGACAGGTTGTCGCTCAGGCCCTGGCTGACGTACAGCATGTTCACCGGGATCAGCCCTTCCTTCACCTCGGAGCCCGGGCGGCGCAGGGCCGAGACGTCCACCGGGTTGATGGCGTTGATGGAGTTGCCGATGAAGGTGCTCTCGCCCCAGCTGACCACCTGCTTGCCGGCGCGCACGCTGCCCGGCAGGTCGGCGATGGTGTAGTTGTGGTACACGAAGGCGTCGAGTATCTCCGCACCCTGGCCCTTGGCGGCCTCGTCGCGGCCGCTGTCGTCGATGTCGTAGAGGTGGGTGTTGCCGTGCTCGATGGCGTAGTCGTACCAGTACTTGGCGCGGATGAACACGCCGCTGTCTTCGTACTTGAGCTGCAGGTCGTGCACGCCCTTGAAGATCTCCGAAAACGCCTGGCCTTTCTTGAAGTTCAAGCGCCCGTCGTCGCTGGTGCGGGTGGCGGCATGGCCACCGTTGGCGGTGCCGATGAACTGTTTGTCCGGGTTGGCGGTGCCGAAGCTGGCGCCGATGGACAGCGTCGAGTCGAGGTGGCCTTCGATGTCGCCGATGGTGAAATCCGCCGCCATGGCCGGCGCGGCGCCGGCAAGGGCCACGGCCATTGCCAGGGTGTGGGGATACAGTGTCCCCAAGGTTTTTATCGTGTTCACGGTGCTCTCCCCCAAAACCTGCATGGCTAAGACGCGGGGTCAGTTGCCCCGCTGGCTGCTGGTGACATCCCCTGTGCTCCAGGTCTGCCGCATGGTAGGGAGCGCGCCGGGTTCTGCCTTCCAGCAAATTCTTATGCCTATAGCCAAAGGTGAAGTGCGTGGGCCTGGCGGTGCTCCCTAGAATGGCCACGGGCCGCGCCCTGGGGGCGGCGGCGATAGTCAATGGAGCGTGTGCGGTGGCGAGGCAGCGGTTGAGGGTGGGCAAGGGGGGCGCCTGGTGGCTGGCGCTGGTGATGGCGGGGGCCGTGCAGGCCGGCGAACTGCCGCGGGCGGCATCGGTGCTGTTGACCGACATCGCCAGCGTCGGCACCCGGCAAGTGGCGGTGGGCGAACGCGGGCATGTGCTGCTGTCCGATGACCAGGGCCGCAGTTGGCGCCCGGCAAGCGTGCCGAGCCAGCAACTGCTGACGGCGGTGTGCTTCGTCGATGCGCTGCACGGCTGGGCGGTAGGGCATGACGCGCAGATTCTGGCCACGGCCGACGGCGGCGCCACCTGGGCCCTGCAGTTCCAGGACCCGGCCCGCCAGGCGCCATTGCTGGGGGTGTGGTTCGAGAACGTCAGCCATGGTTTCGCCGTGGGCGCCTACGGGGCGCTGCTGGTGACCGACGATGGCGGCAACCACTGGCAGGACGCCAGCGCGCGGCTGGACAACCCCGACCAGTTGCACCTCAACGCCATTGCCGCGGTGACGGACGCGGGCCTGGTGATCGTCGGCGAGCAGGGCCTGATGTTCCGTTCTGCAGATGGCGGTACTAGCTGGCAACGCCTGCAAGGCCCCTACGAGGGTTCGCTGTTCGGCGCCGTCGCCACCGTCCAGCCCCGCACCTTGCTGGTGTTCGGCCTGCGCGGCCATGTGTTCCGCTCCACCGACTTCGGTGACAGCTGGCAGGCCATCGCCGTGCAGGGCGAACGCGGGCCGCTGGACGCCGGCCTGGCCAACGCGCGGCTGTTGCACGACGGCACGCTGGTGCTGGTGGGCGAGGGCGGCACGGTGCTGCGCAGCGTCGACGATGGCCAGAGCTTCAGCCGCGTCACCCGCCCTGATCGCCAGGCCCTGGCGGCTGCGGTAGCCGTTGGCGACGGCCTGCTGCTGGTAGGCGAAAACGGTGCGCATCGCGCGAACATCAACGGCAGCGAGGCCGTGCAACCATGAGCATTCAGCAACGCTTCCCGGCACCCCAGGGCACCCTGCTGGAACGCCTGATCTTCAACAACCGCCCCGCTGTGATCATCCTCTGCCTGCTGGCCAGCCTCTTCCTGTTCTGGCAAGCCACGCAGATCCGCCCCTCCACCAGCTTCGAGAAGATGATTCCGCTCAAGCACCCGTTCATCCAACGCATGATCGAGCACCGCAACGACCTCGCCAACCTCGGCAACACCGTGCGCATCTCGGTGGAAGCGGTGAACGGCGACATCTTCAACAAGGACTACATGGAGACCCTGCGGCAGATCAACGACGAGGCGTTCTACATTCCCGGCGTCGACCGCTCGGGCATGAAGTCGCTGTGGAGCCCCAGCGTGCGCTGGACCGAGGTCACCGAGGAAGGCTTTGCCGGCGGCGAGGTGATCCCGCAGAGCTACAACGGCTCGGCCGACAGCCTCGAATTGCTGCGCAGCAACATCCTCAAGTCCGGCCAGGTGGGGCGGCTGGTGGCCAACGACTTCAAGTCGAGCATTGTCGAGATCCCGCTGCTGGAGTCCTACCCCGACCCCAACGACCAGGGCAAGCTGCTGAGCCTGGACTACCAGAAGTTTTCCCACAGCCTTGAGGAAAAGATCCGCGACAAGTTCCAGGCGCAGAACCCCAACGTCAAGGTGCACATCGTCGGTTTCGCCAAGAAGGTCGGTGACCTGATCGACGGGCTGATCATGGTGGTGATGTTCTTCGGCGTGGCCTTTGTCATCACCCTGGTGCTGCTGTATTTCTTCACCAACTGCCTGCGCAGCACCATCGCCGTGCTCAGCACCACGCTGGTGGCGGTGGTCTGGCAGCTGGGGCTGATGCACGCCTTCGGCTTCGGCCTGGACCCGTATTCCATGCTGGTGCCGTTCCTGATCTTCGCCGTCGGCATCTCCCACGGCGTGCAGAAAATCAACGGCATCGCCCTGCAGTCCAGCGACGCCGACAACGCCCTGACGGCGGCGCGGCGCACCTTCCGCCAGTTGTTCCTGCCGGGCATGATCGCGATTCTTGCCGACGCGGTGGGCTTCATCACCCTGCTGATCATCGACATCGGCGTGATCCGCGAGCTGGCCATCGGCGCCTCGATCGGCGTGGCGGTGATCGTGTTCACCAACCTGATCCTGCTGCCGGTGGCGATTTCCTACGTGGGCATCAGCAAACGCGCCATCGA
>NZ_JBWCAM010000030.1:0-72516 GCF_056175065.1 Pseudomonas sp. JC1203 | reverse complement strand
TGCCACCTCATGAACACTGCCCGCAGACAGACATTCCTCAATCAGTGATTGTTTGAGCGATCGGTCGTACTTCGTCATTGAACACCCTCCGGCGAGGTCAGGTGTCCAACATTCGGGGGTCAGTTCAACGCCGACTCACTTTTTGGCAGTCGCCCCAAAAAGTAAGCAAAAAGGGCTCGCCCCTGCTTGGGCCCTCCGCTGCGCTACGGGTCCCCTCCCTCCGGCGTCGCCCAGGCGGCAAACGGCCCCCGCTATAGAAGCTGGCGGGTTGCCGTTTCCTTCGGCTGCGCCGAAGGGCCCTGCGGGCTGCCGCCTGGTCAACGCCTCCGGTCGGCCCTGGCGCTTAACGGGGCCAAGATCAAGAGCCAGATCAAGAGCCAGATCAAGAGCAACATCAAAAGCCAAAGCCAAAGCCGAAGCCAAAGCCGAACGCGGTTGGTGCTTGGGATGGGGGGCTTTGCTGTAAAAATTTTTATGCCCCACCCTTGTAATCGCAACCAGCGACCTCATGTATGGGTCACCGCAAGGTTTCTGGCTTTGCCAGACATTATTCCGCGTCTCGCGCAGCGAGCCGCGACCGGCCCCGCCGGATGAACCACAACGCCGGTACAGACACCGGCCGCTGAAAACCATAATTAGGAGAGATCGACAATGAAGCTTCGTCCTCTGCATGACCGCGTCGTTATCCGTCGCAGCGAAGAAGAAAAGAAAACCGCTGGCGGTATCGTTCTGCCAGGTTCGGCTGCCGAGAAAGCCAACAATGGTGAAGTCATCGCGGTCGGTACCGGCCGAGTGCTGGACAACGGTGAAGTGCGTGCACTGTCCGTGAAAGTAGGCGACAAGGTCGTGTTCGGCCCTTACTCCGGCAGCAACACCGTGAAAGTTGACGGCGAAGACCTGCTGGTAATGAGCGAGAACGAAATCCTCGCCGTTATCGAAGGCTGATAACCCCGCTGCTCTCCCTTTACTACCCAGTATTCAAGGAAAACGATCATGGCTGCTAAAGAAGTTAAATTCGGCGACTCCGCCCGCAAGAAAATGCTGACCGGCGTAAACGTCCTGGCTGACGCGGTAAAAGCGACCCTGGGCCCGAAAGGCCGTAACGTGATCATCGAGAAGAGCTTCGGCGCTCCGACCATCACCAAGGACGGCGTTTCCGTAGCCAAGGAAATCGAGCTGAAAGATCGCTTCGAAAACATGGGCGCGCAGCTGGTCAAAGACGTTGCCTCCCGTGCCAACGACGACGCTGGCGACGGTACCACCACCGCTACCGTTCTGGCCCAGTCGATCGTCAACGAAGGCCTGAAAGCCGTCGCTGCCGGCATGAACCCGATGGACCTGAAGCGCGGTATCGACAAGGCGACCATCGCCATCGTCAAAGAGCTGAAGGGCCTGGCCAAGCCATGCGCTGATTCGAAAGCCATCGCCCAGGTCGGCACCATCTCGGCCAACTCCGACTCCTCGATCGGCGACATCATCGCCGAAGCCATGGAAAAAGTTGGCAAGGAAGGCGTCATCACCGTTGAAGAAGGCTCGGGCCTGGAAAACGAACTGTCGGTTGTTGAAGGCATGCAGTTCGACCGCGGCTACCTGTCCCCTTACTTCGTCAACAAGCCAGACACCATGGTCGCCGAGCTGGACGGCCCGCTGATCCTGCTGGTTGACAAGAAGATCTCCAACATCCGCGAAATGCTGCCAGTGCTGGAAGCCGTTGCCAAAGCCGGCCGCCCACTGCTGATCGTGGCTGAAGACGTTGAAGGCGAAGCCCTGGCGACTCTGGTCGTGAACAACATGCGTGGCATCGTCAAGGTTGCAGCCGTCAAGGCTCCAGGCTTCGGCGACCGTCGCAAGGCCATGCTGCAGGACATCGCCGTACTGACCGGCGGTACCGTCATCTCCGAAGAGATCGGCCTGAGCCTGGAAAGCACTACCCTGGAGCACCTGGGTAACGCCAAGCGCGTCGTGCTGTCGAAAGAAAACACCACCATCATCGACGGTGCTGGCGTTGAGGCTGACATCCAGGCTCGCGTTACCCAGATCCGTCAGCAAGTGGCCGACACTTCGTCCGACTACGACCGCGAAAAACTGCAAGAGCGCCTGGCCAAGCTGTCCGGCGGCGTTGCAGTGATCAAGGTTGGCGCTGGCTCCGAAGTTGAAATGAAAGAGAAGAAAGCCCGCGTTGAAGACGCCCTGCACGCTACCCGTGCAGCCGTCGAAGAAGGCGTGGTACCTGGCGGTGGCGTGGCTCTGGTTCGCTCGCTGCAAGCCATCGCTGGCCTGAAAGGCGACAACGCCGATCAGGACGTCGGTATCGCTCTGCTGCGTCGCGCTGTTGAAGCACCGCTGCGCCAGATCGTTGCCAACTCCGGTGACGAGCCAAGCGTGGTTGTCGACAAGGTCAAGCAAGGCGAAGGTAACTTCGGTTACAACGCTGCCACTGGCGAATACGGCGACATGATCGAAATGGGTATCCTGGACCCAGCCAAAGTGACCCGTTCGGCACTGCAGGCTGCTTCCTCGATCGCCAGCCTGATGATCACCACCGAAGCCATGATCGCCGAGATCAAGGAAGACGCTCCTGCAGGCGGCGGCATGCCTGACATGGGCGGCATGGGTGGCATGGGCGGCATGATGTAAGCCAGCCTTACCCCCAGCTTCATGAAGAACCCCGCCTTGTGCGGGGTTTTTTTATGCCCGGCGGAGCCACCACTGGCCCTCGCTGCCCTAACGCCGTAAGCTGCCTGCGCCCAAGGGCAAACACACTGGATGGAGAACCTGCCCATGCGAATTCTATTGGTTGAAGACAACCGCGACATCCTGGCCAACCTCGCGGATTACCTGGGCCTGAAGGGCTATACCGTCGACTGCGCCCAGGACGGGCTGTCGGGGTTGCACCTGGCGGCCACCGAGCACTACGACCTGATCGTGCTGGACATCATGCTGCCCGGCATCGACGGCTACACCCTGTGCAAGCGCCTGCGCGAGGACGCCCGTCGGGAAACGCCGGTCATCATGCTGACCGCCCGTGACCAGCTGGATGACCGCCTGCAGGGTTTCCGTTCCGGTGCCGACGACTACCTGGTGAAGCCTTTCGCCCTGTCGGAACTGGCCGCGCGTATCGAAGCCGTGCTGCGCCGCGCCCAGGGCGGCGGTCGCCGCAGCCTGCAGGTAGGCGACCTGAGCTATGACCTGGACACCCTTGAGGTATCGCGCCAGGGCCGTACCCTCAAGCTCAACCCGGTAGGGCTGAAGCTGTTGGCGGTGCTGATGCAGAAGAGCCCGCACGTGCTGCGCCGCGAAGTGCTGGAAGAAGCGCTGTGGGGCGATGACTGCCCCGACAGCGACAGCCTGCGCAGCCATGTGCACCAGCTGCGCCAGGTCATCGACAAGCCGTTCGACAAACCATTGCTGCAAACGGTACACGGCGTGGGTTACCGCCTGGCCGAGGGCAAAGATGGAGTTTAAGCAAAGCCTGGCACAACGGATCATCATCGCCTTTGCGTTGATGAGTGCCTTGGTGGCCGGCGCGTTCGCCGTGGGCATCGTCGCCACGGTGCACCTGGTCGAGGAAAAGCTGATTTCGGCGGGGCTGGGCGGCGATCTGCAACGCCTGCTGCTGATGGACAACGTCAGCGACTGGAACCACCGGCCAGAGCCCGACCAGCTGTTCTACTACAGCAGCGGCCGCGGCGATTATGCGTTGCCCAAGGATTTGCGGCACTTGAGCCCGGGCTTCCATGAAGTGTTCCGCGGCGACCTGTCCTACCACGCCATGGTCGAAATCGTCGACGGCCGTCGCTACGTGCTGCTGCAGGACCAGAGTGATTTCGAAGAGCGCGAGCGCGTGCTGTTCGCCGTGGTCGTCGTCGGCTTCGTGCTCAGCCTGGCACTGGCGGTGTTCCTGGGTTGGGTGCTGGCACGGCGGGTGATGGCGCCCGTGGTGCGCCTGGCCCGGCAGGTGCGGCACCGCGATCAGCTGCTGGGCTTGGCCCCGCCACTGGCCCCCGACTACGCCGCGGACGAGGTGGGCGAGTTGGCCGTGGCCTTCGACGCCACCCTGGGCCGCCTGCGCGATGCCCTGAGCCGCGAGCGACTGTTCACCAGCGACGTCAGCCACGAATTGCGCACCCCGCTGATGGTATTGGCGACCTCCTGCGAACTGCTGCTGGAAAACCCGGCGCTGGATACGCGCGCGCGCGCCCAGGTAGAGCGTATTGCCCGTGCCTGCGAGGAAATGCGCGAGCTGGTGCAGACCTTCCTGATGCTGGCTCGCGCCCAGCGCAACGAATCCGAGATGAGCGCGCAACTGAGCCTTGGGCAGGTGGCCGATAACCTGCTGGGGCTGTGGCGTGGCCCTATCGAACAGAAGGGCCTGACGCTGGAGGTGGCGCGTGCCGAGCTGCCGGACACTCGTTACAACGCCACTTTCCTGCTGGCGGTGATGGGCAACCTGCTGCGCAACGCGCTGCACTATACCGACGCCGGTTTCATTCGCCTGACCCTGGAGCCGGGCGGCTTCAAGGTCGAGGACAGCGGCATTGGCATTCCCGAGGAGAAGCGCCTGGCGGTGTTCCAGCCGTTCGTGCGTGCCAACGAAAAGCGCGGCGAGGGCTTGGGCCTTGGCTTGTCACTGGTGCAACGCATCTGCGATGACCAGGGCTGGGAAGTCGACCTCACGCCCCGTGAGCCCAACGGCTGCTGCTTCCAGGTGACGTTGATCACGCCCACTTGACCGGCTGTTCGGCTTGGCGGCCCTGTGCCATTATCGTTCTTGTGTAAAACCCCGCCTCGCTTACTGAGGTTTTCTACACATTTTTCACGTTCCCCTTACTAAGGTGATCGCCATTTGTATGTGGTGTGGCGTGTTCACATCCTAGCCAAGGAGTACCGGTGATGGCAGTCCACGCGACCCCAACCACTTCAGCGCCAGAAACGCGCTTTGATTTTTTCTGGAACCAGCAGGGCGAGTGGGTGGAAGAGCCCAACGTGCGTCGCGGTGGCGAAAGTGGTGTCCAGCGCCTGCAATCGGCCAATGGTCAGCTGCAGTATGTGAAGCGCCAGGTTGGGCACACCTACCGCAGCCTGCGTCACCCCTTCGGCCGCCCCACTGTGCTGCGCGAACGTGATGCGCTGCAAGGCCTTGAGGCTTTGGGGGTGGGCGTGCCGAAAATGGTGTTCTGCGGCGCCCAGCGTGACACCCAGGGCCAGTGGCGGGCGCTGTTGGTCACCGAGTCGCTGGACGGGTTCCAGGAAATCGACCAATGGTATGCTGCGCACGACCGCGCGCAGTACGGCGAAGCGCTGCATGAAGCCATACTCAAGGAGCTGGCCGAGACCCTGGCGCGCATGCACAAGGGCCGTTGGCAGCACAGTTGCCTGTATGCAAAGCATGTTTTCCTGCGGGTGGTGGGCGAGGGCGCGGCAGCGCGTCCAGAGATCGCCACGCTCGACCTCGAGAAGTGCCGCCAACGGTTCAGCGCCCAAAGCGCGGCCCGTCATGACCTCAAGCAACTGCGCCGCCACTCGTCGTTCAGCGACGCAGACTGGAGCAAACTGCTCTATTTTTACCAGACGGCGTTTGGCAGCCCGATCAAAGGTTTAGAGTCATGAAACTAGAAATTGCTCGAGGTTTGTTTTTGCTCGCTGCCCTGGCGGTCAGCACTGCTGCGATTGCAGCCCTGGATCAACCTCGGCCGGGTGTGCTGAGTGTTGAAACTGGCGCGGGGGCTTGCCCCCTGCCTCGAGCGGCCAAATCCCAGGCGGCGGTGCGCCCGGACCAGGACTTGCTGCTGTTCGTGTTCGGCATGGCCCAGGGGCGCATGGGCTGACCCTCCCGATGCTGGGGCGGGAACGGGGGGGAGCTGGCTTGCCAGCGAGCTTTTCAAATCAAAAAGCTCGCTGGCAAGCCAGCTCCCACTGTTTTATGTGGTGCACATCAGGCCGATGAACTGTCCCGCTTTGAGATGAGGGTGTACACGCACGGCAGCACGAACAACGTGAACAGGGTGCCCACCGACATGCCCGTGGCAATCACGGTGCCGATGTCGAAGCGGCTCACCGCGCCGGCGCCCGTGGCCAGTATCAGCGGCACCATGCCAAAGACCATCGCGGCGGTGGTCATCAGCACCGGGCGCAGGCGGATGGCCGCCGCTTCCTCAACCGCTTCCCGCGCGCTCAGGCCCTTGTCACGGCGCAGTTGATTGGCGAACTCGACGATCAGGATGCCGTGCTTGCTGATCAGCCCGATCAAAGTCACCAACCCCACCTGGGTATAGATGTTCAGTGTCGACCAGCCGAGGAACAACGGTATCAGCGCACCGCATATCGACAGCGGTACCGTCACCAGGATCACCAGCGGGTCGCGGAAACTTTCGAATTGTGCCGCCAGCACCAGGAAGATGATCGCCAGCGCCAGGCCAAAGGTTACCCACAGGGCGTTGCCTTCCTGCACGTACTGCCGGGCGCTGCTGCCATAGTCGAAGGCATACCCGGCCGGCGCTTCCTCCGTTGCTATCTGCCGCACCGTCTGCACCGCGTCGCCCATGCTGACGATGGGGAAGCCCTGGATGATCGCCGAGTTCAACTGCTGGAACTGGTTGAGCTGGCGCGGGCGGGCCCGCTCGCTGACGGTGATCAGCGTGGACAGCGGCAGCAGCTGGTTCTGGTTGTTGCGCACGTAATACTGGTTCAGCCACTCGGGGTTGTCGCGGTAGGCGCGCTCCACCTGGGCGATGACCTTGTAGCTGCGGCCATCGAGAGTGAAGCGGTTGATTTCCGACTCGCCCAGCAGGGTGGCCAGGGTGCCACCCAGTTCCTGCATCGACACGCCCATCTGCGCCGCCTTGGCGCGGTCGATGTCCACCACCACCTCGGGCTTGTCGAAGGCCAGGTCAATGTCCAGGAACGCGAACTTGCCGGAGGCCTGGGCGCGGTCCTTGACCCGCTGGGCCACGTCCAGCAGCGACTCGTAGTCGTTGGCAGTGTTGATGACGAACTCGAACGGCAGGCCTTCGCCAGTGCCGGGCAACGCCGGCAGGTTGAAGCCGAAGATCTGCAGGCCGGGGATTTGCGCCAGCCGCGCCTGCACTTCGGGCAACAGTTGCATCTGGGTGCGGCTGCGCTCGTTCCAGGGCTTGAGCAGGAAGCCGCCGATGCCTGACTGCACGCCGTTGAAGCCGTTGATCTGGAACGACGAATAGTATTCGGGGAAGTCCTTGAAGATGCCCAGGAATTGGTCGGTGTAGGTGTTCAGGTAGTCGAGGTTGGTGGGCTGCGGTGCGGTGGCCATCATGAAGATGATGCCCTGGTCTTCGGCCGGGGCAAGTTCGGACTGGCTGAACTTGAGGAACACGGGGATCAGGCACAGCACGATCAGCGCGAACACCACCACCACCGGCCGCGTGTGCAGGGTGGCGTGCAGCAGCCGCTGGTAGCGCTGCTTGATACGCTCGAACAGCTGGTCGAGGCGGTGGGCCAGGCCCTTGGGATTCGGGTCGGCGCGCAGCAGCAGGGCGCACATCATGGGCGACAGGGTGAGGGCGACGATCCCGGAAATCACCACGGCCCCCGCCAGTGTCAGCGCAAACTCCTTGAACAGCGCGCCGGTCAGCCCCTCCAGGAAGCCGATGGGGGCGTACACGGCGGCCAGGGTGATGGTCATCGACACCACCGGCATGGCGATCTCCCGCGCGCCTTCCAGCGCCGCGTCGAACGGCGTGCGGCCTTCCTCGATATGCCGGTGGATGTTCTCCACCACCACGATCGCATCGTCCACCACCAGGCCGATGGCCAGTACCATCGCCAGCAGCGTCAGCAGGTTGATGGAGTAACCCATCAATTGCATGAAGAACAGCACGCCGATCATCGACAGCGGGATGGTGACGACCGGGATGATTACCGAGCGCAGCGCGCCAAGGAACAGGAACACCACGACGATGACAATCAGCACCGCCTCGAACAGCGTCTTCACCACCTCGTCGATGGAGGCCTGGATGAACAGCGTGGCGTCGTAGGCAATGGAGGCCTTGAGGTTGGGCGGCAGCTGGCCTTCCAGCTCGGGCATCAGCTTGCGCACCTCGCGGATCACGTCCAGCGGGTTGGCGCCGGGCGTGCCCTTGATGCCGATGTACACCGACGGCGTGCCGTTGAAGGAGCTGACGGTGTCGTAGTTTTCCGCACCCATTTGCACCCGCGCCACATCCCCCAGCAATACGCGGCTGTCACCGTCGGTCTTGAGCGGTATGGCGGCGAAGCCTTCGGTGGACTTCAGGTCGGTGGTGGCGTTGACGCTGGTGACGATGTACTCGCCCTTGACCTCGCCGGCCGCCGACAGGAAGTTGTAGCGGCGCACCGCGTCGGTGACGTCGTTGGCGCTCAAGCCGTAGCCCGCCAGCTTCACCGGGTCGATCCACAGGCGCATGGCAAATACCTGGTTGCCAAGGATCTGGGCCTCGGCCATGCCGGGCAGCGTCGCCAGCTTGGGCTGGATGACCCGCGACAGGTAGTCGGTGATCTGCGGGTTGTTGAGCTGGTCGCTGTAGAAGCTGATGTACATCAGCGCCGAGGCGTCGGCGGCCTCTTTGCTCAGTACCGGGTCTTCGGCGTCCTGGGGCAGCTTGTTCTTGACCTCGTTGGCCTTGGCCAGCAGTTCGGTGAACAGCCGGTCGCTGTCGGCGCCGATGCGCGCGTAGATGGAAATAACCGAGAAATTCTGTCGGCTCACCGAGGTCATGTAGTCGATGCCTTCGGCGCTCGCCAGGCTCTGCTGCAGTGGCTGGGTGATGTAACCCTGGATGGTCTCGGCGTTGGCCCCGGGGTAGGCGGTGGTAACCGTGATAAGGGCGTTTTCCATCTGCGGGTACTGGCGGATGCTGAGCTTGCTCCACGCCTGGAAGCCCAGCAGCACAATCAGCAGGCTGATGACGCTGGCAAGCACCGGGCGGCGGATGAACGGATCGGTAAAGGCCATGGGCGCGTTCCTGGGTCAGCGGGCTTTGAGGGTGGCGTCGGGGCTGACGCTTACCGCCGCGCCATGGGTGAGCTTGAGTTGCCCACCCGTCACCACCTGCTCGCCGGCACTCAGGCCCTTGCTGACGATGACCAGGCCGTCGCGGCGTTCGCCGGTTTCGACGAAGCGCCGCTCGGCCACCAGCACCGGCTTGCCGTCGGCGCCGTTGACCGGTTTGCCTTGCTCGTCCTTTTTCTCGCCCACCACGTACACCGAATTGCCGTACAGGGTGTAGGCCACGGCGCCCTCGGGCACCACCACCTGGTCGCGCGGTTGCGGCAGCACTACCTGCAGGTTGGCGAACATGCCCGGCAGCAGCTTGCCCTGGGGGTTGGCCAGCGTGCCGCGAATGAGGATGTTGCGGGTGCTGTCATCGACCCTGGGGTTCAGGGCGCTGACGGTGCCTTCGAAGGTCTGCCCCGGGTAAGCCGCCACCGTGACCAGTACCTGCTGGCCGGGGTGGATCTGCGGAATCGCCTGCTCGGCCACGTAGAAGTCCACGTACAGGCTGCTGAGGTCCTGCAGGGTGGCGATCACCGTGCCGCTGGCCAGGTAGTCGCCAACGTCGACCCGGCGAATGCCAATGGTGCCGCCGAACGGCGCCACGATGTTTTTCTTGGCCAGGCTGGCCTTGAGCTGCGCCACCGTGGCCTTGTTCTTCAGCAGCACGGCGTTGAGGCGGTCGAACTCACCTTTGGAGATGGCGCGGCTGTCCACCAGCTGCGCGCCCCGGCCGTAGTCGAGCTGGGCGAGGCCCAGGTCGGCCTGGGCGGTGCCGAGCAGCGCTGTCTCGACGTCGCTGTCGAGTTGCAGCAGCGGCTGGCCGGCCTTGACCTGTTGGCCGGACTGGAACTGGATAGCGCGCACCGTACCGGCTATTTCCAGGCTCAGGTTCACGCCCTGCAGCGCCTTCAGGCTGCCCACCGCTGGCAGCCGCGCCTGCCACGCGCGCTCGCTGGCGGTAACGACGGCCACGGCAACGGGCGGCTTGGGGGCCGAGAACATCTGGACCTGCTGGTAGATCGACCATGCCTTGTAACCACCCAGCAGCAGGACGACAACCAGCACGAGCCCCAGCATGGTGAGCATGCGGCGACGCAACATATTCCGTTTCCCTGGAAAGCGAAGCTAAGAGTTGCAGCACATTATTCTTGTAAGGCGCGGGGCGCCACTGCGCTGTATTTCTGGATATTACGTGTACAAATCATAGTCGCTGTATGCGGGTTTCTGTGGGAGCTGGCTTGCCAGCGAGCTTTTCGGGCCTCACTCAACAACTCGCTGGCAAGCCAGCTCCCACACGGCCCCCTCACGGCCTGCGCAAATGGTTATCCCAAAAACCCGCCGGCAGCTTCAACGGCGTGACCACCGCAGCGGCGGGGCGGCAATCCACCAGACGGCAACGGCCCTGGCCGGAAGTGACCACGAACCCCTGGGGCACCGCCGCCACGCCGGCACAATCGGGCAGGCTGAGTTCCAGGCGCGGCGCAGCGCTGTCCAGGCCCCAGACGAAAAACCGGTTGGCCCGCGGCGCCGTCAGCGCCACCAGGCGCAATGTGTCATGCACCGCGACGCTGGCGCTGTAGTGGGCCATGAGCTGCAGCTGTGATTCGGCAACCGGAAACGGTTCGAACGCCTGGCCCGGGCGCTTGATCGCGAGCAGCGGCGCGCTGTCGCTGCTCGCGCCCATGAATTGCTGGCAGGCCAGCACGGTACCGTCGGCGGCGATGGCCAGGTGGCGGATGCTGTTCATGGGCTGGGGCAGGGTTTCCTGGCTGTACAGTGTGCCATCGCGGCCCATCAGCACCAGGCTGGGGGCCATGGCGTCGAGGTTCATGTCCACGCGGCTCTCGGCTTCGGTGCGAATGCCACCGTTGGCCACCACCAGGGTCTCGCCGTCGGGCATCCAGGCCAGCTCGTGGGGGCCGATGCCGTGGCTTGGCAGTTCGCCTGCCGGCAGCAGGCGCTGGCCCTCGAAGCGATAGACGCCAATGACCCCGCGGCCGGGGTCACGGGTGTCGTTCTCGGTGGTGTATAGCCAGTCGCCGCTGGCATGCACCACGGCGTGGCCATAAAAATGCCGGTCTGGCGCCGCCACCAACGTTTGCAGCAGGCGGCCATCACGCAGGTCCAGCAGGTAGCATTCGGTACCCGGGCGGCGCGCCACGAACACCGCCACGGGTAGCCGTGGGTGTTCGATCACGGCGTGGCAGCGCTGTGGCACTTCTGTCGAAAACACCTCGCGGCCGTCCGGTAAATAGCCCACGGCGTAGTGCCGGCCCTCGGCATCGTCGCGTGCCGACAGCAACAGGCCAGTTTGCGTGGCCGGTGCCAGCAGTTTTTTGCACCATTGCGCCAGGCCCATGTTCAGTCACCGTCGTTGGCGTTGAAGCCCAGGGCAATGCCCAGCGCCTTGGCCAGCTCGCCTTCGTGCAGGCGGTGCAGCACGTTGAGGCGGTCGTAAAGCGTCTCCAGCTGCTGGCGCTCATCGGGGTCGGCCAGCAGCTCGGCCAACGGCCGCTGGTTGGCGTTTAGCCACTGCTGAACGTCGGCGTAGGCACTGTCGACGCGTTGCGCCAGCGGTTGCTGGTCCTTGCTCAAAAGCCCGCGCAGGCCTTTGCCGTCGACCCCTGCCCACACCGCCTGGGCGGCACTGACGCTGGCCTGCAGGCTGTACAGCGAGGCCGCGCTACGCCAGGCCTCGGCCTGCATGGGTTGGGCGATGCCCTTGCTCTGGCGGCCCATGGGCGTGCCGAGTTTTTTCTTCAAGGTGTCCAGTGCGGTGACCTGGGCCCGCAGCAGGTCGGCGATAGCTTCGTGGGAATCGGCGTAGCGCGGGTTGGGGAAATGGCTCATTTGCCAGAGCATGCCCTGGCTGCTGTTCCATTGGCCGAGGATGTTTTGCGCCAGGGCTTGCTGATGTTCGCCGATGGCCACCAGCAACGGGCAATAGCGCGCCATCTGGCTGGCATCGGCGAGGTCCAGGCGCGCGTCGAACAGTATGTATTCATAGGCGGACAAGCCCTGCACCACCACGCTGGCCTTGCCGAGGCTGGCGGCGTCGATGGGCGTGTCGGCGTTCACCAGCTGGTCGACCTGACGCCCGACCAGGTTCTTCTTGTCCGGCCAGAACTGCACCTGCCAGGTGCTGTTGCCTTCGGCCAGCGGGCCAATCAGCAGCGGTTGCAGCTGCGCCCATGCGCGCTGGGCATGCATGAAGTCAGCCCGCGCGGTGGCCAGGCTGGCGCTGCCCTGGCAGAACGCCTGGGCGCTGATTGCCAGCTGCCGGTCGGCCTCGACCCAGCGGGTGTAGGTGGGCAGGATGACCTCGTTGGCGATGGCAGCGCTGGTGACGGCCTGCTGGTCCTGCGGGGTGCAGGCGCCAAGCAGAAGGGCGGCAAGGCTGGTGAACAGCAGTGTGGGACGGAACATTCGCGGGCTCCCGGCGAAACCTAGAGTGAATTCAGAAAGGCCAGCAGCGCAGCACGCTGCCCGGCGTTGAAAGACAGCACGTGACGTTGCGCGGCCGCAGCCTCGCCGCCGTGCCAGAGCACCGCTTCCATGGCATCGCGGGCGCGCCCGTCGTGCAGGAACTGGGTATGGCCGCTGACCGTTTCGTTCAGGCCCATTCCCCACAGCGGCGGGGTACGCCAGTCCTGGCCACCGGCGGCGAACTCGCTGCGCTGGTCGGCGAGGCCCGGGCCCATGTCGTGCAGCAGCAGGTCGGTGTAGGGGCGGATGCGCTGGTTGGCCTGCTCCGGCTCGGCGGCGTCGGCGGCGGTGATGTACTGCGGGGTATGGCAGGTCTGGCAGCCGGCCTGCTTGAACAGTTGCTTGCCGGCCAGCACCTGCGGCGAACTGACATCCCGGCGCGCCGGCACGGCCACGTTGCGGGTGTAGAACAGCACCAGGCGCAGGATGTTGTCGCTGACTTCCGGCTGGCCGCCGTGTGCGGCCAGCAGGCAATCGGTCTGCGCCGCCGTGCAGTTGTCCCGTGGGTGCAGGCGGGTGGTAAGGCCCATGTCGTTGGTGAAGGCATGGGTGTTTTGCTGGTCGAGGGTGGGCTGCCCGGCTTTCCAGCCGAAGCGGCCAATCACGGTCTTGCCCTGGGCGTCATCCCAGACCCGGTTGGGGCGGCCGTTCACACCATCGTCGGTGGCGGCCTGGGCCTGGGCATTGGCGAGGATATCCGCTTCGGCAATGGCCTCCAGCAGGCCCAGGCCAATCATCGGCGGCGCTACCCGGGCGGACAACCGTGCCTCGGGGTGCAGGGGCCCGTAGCCCAGCTGCGTGATCAGCAGCCGAGGCTTGCGCAGTTGCACGGTGGTGCCGTCGTCGAACGTCACCGGGTACGGCTCATAGCTCACGCGCACCTTGGCCTCGGGCAGCACCCCCGGTACGGCCATGTCCTGCAGTTGGGTGCCGTAGACCGGTTCGGGGTTTACCCCCAGCCGCTCGATCAGCGCCGCTTGCTGCAGGGTATTCGGGATGGACACCCGCACCAGCATCGACACGGCGCTGCTGGCGTCCGGCCCTGGCGGGTGGCCGCGGCCGTCCTTGATGTGGCAATTCTGGCAGGCATTGGTGTTGAACAGGGGCCCCAGGCCATCCCGTGCCGTGGTGGTGGCCGGTGCGGTCACCCAGGGGCTGCGAAAGAAGCTGTTGCCGGCGCTGAAGTCCAGCCGGCGCTCGGCGCTCAGGTTGGCGGACGGCTGGGCGTAGGCGTTGAGGTCATCGTGCCAGACCGTGCCCGCGCCACCTGCCAGCGCCTCATCGGGCTCGGTCTCGCCCAGCCGTACGGCGTCGCCGCAACCACCCAGGCACAGGGTGAGCAGCACGGCGCCAAGGCGAGGGGCAGACAATGACATCGATAATCCGGCAGTGAAGGGCGGGGCGGCGAAGCTTATCAGGCCGCCCGCCCGTAAATGGGCGGGGTCAATGTTTGATACAAATTACCCTGGCCAACCTCAGAACGTATGGTCGGCCGTCTCGGGGTTGAGGTCGGTGATGCCCAGCTTGCCCGCTGCCTGTTCGATGCTGGCGGTCTGCTTGACCAGCGCGGCGATGGCGTCGCGCACCAGCTGCTGGCCGGCAGCATTGCCCGGCGCGATCAGTTGGTCGTAATGCTCGCCCTGGCTGGCGCGGTCGACGATGGCTTGCATGCGGGCCTCGGTGGCGGCCAGGTCTGCGCGCAAGGCGGCGTCGGTGGTCGGGTCAGCCTTGGCCACCAGCGCCGCCAGGCTCGGCCCGGTCAACCGGGTGCCGTCCAGGCGCTGGTATTCGCCCAGGTACACGTTGCGAATGCCCTTGGCGTCGTAGAAGTGCGAGTGGTGGGTGTTGTCGCTGAAGCAGTCGTGCTCGTCTTCCGGTGAATTGGCCTCCAGCGACACTTTCATGCGCTCGCCCGCCAGTTCACCCAGCGACAGGCTGCCCATGCCGAAGAGCATCTTGCGCAGGCCTTTCTGCCCAGGCTCGGCCACCAGGGTGGCGCGGTAGTTGTCGGCGACATCGGGCTGCCACTGGGCCAGCATTTCTTCCAGGTCGCTGACCAGCAGCTGAGTCACGGCGGCCAGGTAGGCGCGGCGCCGGTCATTATGGCCGCCGGTGGCGCCAGGGCCTTCCAGGTAGTCCGAGGCCGGGCGGTTGCCGGCGCCAGGCCCGGTGCCGTTGAGGTCCTGGCCCCACAGCAGGAATTCGATGGCGTGGTAGCCGGTGGCGACGTTGGCCTCCGAACCACCCAGTTCGTTGAGGCTGGCCAGGGCCTCGGGGGTGATCTGGGTGACGTCGACCTTGTCTTCGCCGATGCGGATCTGGGCATTGGCAATGATGTTGGCGGTGGCGGCCGGGTTGCCCAATGCCGGTTCATAGTTGGCGTCGACGTAGTCGATCAGGCCTTCGTCCAGGGGCCAGGCGTTCACCTGGCCTTCCCACTCGTCGATGATCGGGTTGCCGAAGCGGAACACCTCGCTCTGCAGGTACGGCACGCGCGCCGCCACCCAGGCCGCACGGGCGGCGGCCAGCGTGGCGGCGTCGGGCTTGGCGAGGAAGGCTTGCACGGCTTTCTGCAACGCCAGCGCGCTGGTGTGGGAATCGGAATACACCGCCAGCACCATGTCGGCGTAATGCGCCACTACCGCCTGGGCGGCAGCTTCGTCGATGCCCTTGCTGCCCGCCGCGGCGCTGCTGCTGGTGGATGCCGGCGGCTGGGCAGCGCTGCCCTTGTCTTCCTTGCTGTCGCCGCAACCTGCGAGCGACACGGCGATGGCCAGCAGGCCGGCGGCCAGGGGCATGTGAGTCATGGCGATATCCTGCGTCGTGAGGGGGGAAACGAGCCCGCAGGCTCGTCTAATCGGCGCAATGATGCGAAGGATATGCATTTCCTGTAAACCGCGAAGATGTAAGCAAATTCGACAGGTTTACAGGCTTACCGCCTGGCTGCGCTGCGCCTGGCGCAGGAACAGGGTCAGTTCGCGGGCGGGCAGCGGCCTGCTGTACAGGTAGCCCTGGCCCTCGTGGCAGCCCTCGGCAATGATGTAGCTTTCCTGCTCCAGGGTTTCCACGCCCTCGGCGATCACCTGCATGCCCAGGCTCTTGCCCAGTTGGATGATGGCCCGCACGATGGTCGCGTCGTCATCATCCTGCAGCAGGTCCATGACGAAGCTCTTGTCGATCTTGATCTTGTCCAGCGGCAGTGACTTCAGGTAGCTGAGGGACGAGTAGCCGGTGCCGAAGTCATCGATGGCAATCAGCGCCCCGGACCGGCGCAGGCTCAGCAAATGCTGGGCGGCGGTGCTGATGTCTTCCATCAGGCCGGTCTCGGTGACCTCCAGTTCCAGGCTGCGCGCCGGCAGGCGGTAGATCTGCAGGAAGTTGCTGACCACCCGCGGCAGCTCGGCGTGATGCAGCTGCACGGTGGACAGGTTGACCGCCATGCGCAGGTCGCTGAAGCCTGCGTCCAGCCATTCGCGCAGCTGCCGGCAGGCCTGGTCCATCACCCACTCGCCGATGGCGATGATGCTGCCGTTCTGCTCGGCCAGGGGGATGAACTGGTCGGGCGGCACCAGCCCGTGTTCGGGGTGTTGCCAGCGCAGCAGCGCCTCCACGCCCACCACCCGGTGGTCGCGGTAGCTGACCTGGGGTTGGTAGACCAGAAACAGCTGGCCGCGGGCGATGGCTTCGCGAAGGTCCTTTTCCAGTTCGCGGCGTCGGCGCATTTCGCTGTCGACGCTGGCGATGTAGAACTGGTAGCGGTTGCGCGAGCGCAGCTTGGCCAGGGTCATGGTCTGCTCGGCTTTCTGCAGCAGTTTCTCGGCGCTGTCGCCATCTTCGGGGAACAGGGTGATGCCGATGGTGGCGCGCAGGCGGATCTCCTGCAGGTCCGGCCCGAACGGCGCCTCCAGGTCATCGAGGATGTTCTGCGCCAGCTCTGCGGCCTGGTACGGCTGGTCAATGTCGGCCTGCACCAGGGCGAACTGGTCGCCGCCCAGGCGTGCCAGCGCCCCCAGGCGGCCGCTGTGGGCGCGCAGGCGGTCAGCCAGGGCCAGCAGCAGTTGGTCGCCGGTCTGGTAGGTGAATTGTTCGTTGATGCTCTTGAAGTCGTCCAGGCCCACGCACAGCACCGCTACCCGGCGTTGCAGGCGGCCGGCGTCGACCAGAATCTTGTCCAGCTGCGATTGCAGCTGCTGGCGGTTCGGCAGCCCGGTGAGGAAGTCGTACTGGGACATGCGCAGCAGGCTGTTTTCCGCCTCATGGCGCAGGTTGGTGTTGCGCTCGATGGACTCCAGCAGCTGGTTGGCGGTGTTGATCCACAAGCCCAGTTCGTTGCGTTCGTGGCCCTTGAGCAGCGGCAGCTTGTGCTGGCTGGGGCGGTCGGGGTTGATCTGGGTCAGGTGCTGAATGATCTGCTTCAGCGGCTTGGTCAGCAGCCAGTGGTACACCAGGTACAGCGCCAGGCCCATGGCCAGCGCGCGCAATACCCCGGAAATGAAGATGATCACCGAACTGGTGATGAAACCCTGGCCGTACGGCGCCGTGTCGAGGGTAATGCTCAGGTCGCCGTAGTATTCGCTGTACGGGCCACGGCCGACCAATTGCGTGGTGAAGGTCTTTTCTTCACCCAGGATAGGGTCGGTCAACCAGCGCGTGGCCGTCTGCAGCGGCGGGCGCGACTTGTCCGCCAGGGTCGGTTCGTTGGGGTGGCCGATGGACGCGATGCGCACGGCGTTGTCCTGGAACAGGCCTTCGATGACCTGCATGCCCATTTCCCGGTCCAGGCTGTAGACGGCCTGGGTGGACGGGTCGCGGAACATGTCGAGGATGCGCGCGGCATCACTGGCCACGGCCTGGCGAGTCTTGTAGACGTCGAACACGATTTGCGCGCAACTGAGCACCACCCCGACGATCAGCGCCGAGAGCAGTACCACGCGTAGCAACTTCACCGACAAGCTGTTCTTGAGTTCCAGCTTCAAAGGGCCATTCCTTGTTGCGTGCAAGTGGCATCAATTTGCCATTATCGTTGGCAATCCCGGTAGGCAGTCAAGGGGTAACAGTCTGACAACGGGCGGCCAATGCAGACGCCTTCCAGTATGTCGGTAGGCACAGGCTCGCACTTGAGCGCCGTCCGGCATTTTTCCTTTTTGTGAATCTTAGCCGCATCCGGGATCCAGGCAAGCCCCGGGGCAGGCACAAAAAAGCCCGGCACAAGCCGGGCTTCTTCAGCAAGCGCGAAGCTTAGGCAGTGAAGGTCTTGCCTTCGAACTGCTCGGCCACGAACTTCCAGTTGACCAGGTTCCAGAACGCTTCCACATATTTAGGGCGAACGTTGCGGTAGTCGATGTAGTAGGCGTGTTCCCAGACGTCGCAGGTCAGCAGCGGGGTGTCGCCGCTGGTCAGCGGGTTGCCGGCGCCGATGGTGCTGGCCAGGGCCAGGGAGCCGTCAGCCTTCTTCACCAGCCAGCCCCAGCCGGAGCCGAAGGTGCCGATGGAAGTCTTGCTGAACTCTTCCTTGAACTTGTCGAACGAACCGAACGCGGTGTTGATGGCTTCAGCCAGGGCACCGGTAGGTTGGCCGCCGGCGTTTGGCGCCAGGCAGTTCCAGTAGAAGGTGTGGTTCCAGACCTGGGCGGCGTTGTTGAAGATGCCACCGGAGGAAGTCTTGACGATTTCTTCCAGGGTCTTGCCTTCGAACTCGGTGCCTGGCACCAGGTTGTTCAGGTTCACGACGTAGGTGTTGTGATGCTTGTCGTGGTGGAATTCCAGCGTCTCTTTGGAGATGTGCGGCTGCAGCGCATCGTGGGCGTAGGGCAGCGGCGGCAATTCAAAAGCCATGGTGATTCTCCTAATCAGGTCTGTTGCGGTGAGCGCAAGGCCGATCACGGGCGGCCAGATATACGCCGGCGAGTTTTTACTCTTTGCGGCGCAAGCTCTGGATCATAGCACCGGGGCCTACGCATAACCACGCAACAACTGTGTGGGATAGAGGTTCCAGAGCGTTTAGGCATAGATGAGTTGCGCGGCCACGGCGAACATCATCACGCTCACCATCAGGTCCAGCAGCCGCCAGGTGGCCGGGCGGGCCAGCCACGGCGCCAACCATGCCGCGCCCAGGGCCAGGGTGAAGAACCACAGCAGCGAGGCGCTGGCGGCACCCGCCACGTAGGCGCTGGGCATGGTCTGCTGCGCGCCCAGCGAGCCAATCAGCAACACCGTGTCCAGGTACACGTGCGGGTTGAGCAGGGTGACCGCCAGCGCGCTCAACAGCACGGCGCGGCGCGAACGTTGGCCGTTGCCGTCGCCCTGTTGCAGGCTTTGGCTGGAGAAGGCGCGGCGCAGCGCCTTGGCGCCGTACCACAGCAGGAAAATGGCCCCGCCCCAGCGCGCCACGCCCAGCAGCAACGGGCTGTGGGCCAGCACATTGGCCAGGCCGAACACCCCCAGGGCCACCAGCACCGCGTCACACAGCACGCACAGCAGGGCCACTGGCAGGTGATGCTCGCGACGCAGGCTCTGGGCCAGCACAAACGCGTTCTGGGTACCGATCGCCATGATCAGTCCCGCCGCCACCAACAAGCCGTTTACATAACTGTGCCACATGACATTCACGCTCCTCTGCAAGGCTTTGAGTGTGGGGGTTGTTGCTGTATAAGAAAAACCAATAATGCTGATCGCTCATTAGGAAAAGTGATGTTCGATTACAAGTTGCTGTCGGCACTGGCTGCCGTCACCGAACAAGGCGGTTTCGAGCGCGCGGCGCAGGTGCTGGGGCTGTCGCAATCGGCCATATCACAGCGCATCAAGCTGCTTGAAGCGCGCATCGGCCAGCCGGTACTGGTGCGCGCCACGCCGCCCAGCCCCACCGAGGTGGGCCGGCGCCTGCTCAACCACGTGCAGCAGGTGCGCCTGCTGGAGCGCGACCTGCAGGGCCAGGTGCCGGCGCTGGATGAAGAGGGGCTGCCCGAACGCCTGCGCATCGCCCTGAACGCCGACAGCCTGGCGACCTGGTGGGCGTCGGCGGTGGGCAGCTTCTGTGCCGAACGGGGGTTGCTGCTGGACCTGGTGGTGGAAGACCAGGAGGTAGGGCTCAAGCGCATGCGTGCCGGCGAGGTGGCCGCCTGCCTGTGCGCCAGCGAGCGGCCGGTGGCCGGGGCGCGCAGCCTGCTGCTGGGCGCCATGCGCTACCGGGCGTTGGCCAGCCCGGGGTTTGTCGCCAGGCATTTCCCTGACGGCTTCGATGCGGGACAATTGGCCCGCGCCCCGGCCCTGGTATTCGGCCCGGACGACCTGCTGCAACACCGCTACATGGCCGCGCTGGGAATCGAGGGCGGCTTCATGCACCACCTGTGTCCTTCTTCCGAGGGTTTCATGCGCATGGCCGAAGCCGGCCTGGGCTGGGGCCTGGTGCCCGAATTGCAGGTGCAGCCGCAACTGGCGGATGGCAGCCTGGTGGAACTGACGCCCGCGCCCTGGATAGACGTGCCGCTGTACTGGCACCACTGGCGGCATGGCGGGCAGTTGCTCACCGACCTCACCGACCACCTGGCGCGCCAGGCCGGGCAGTGGCTGGTAACAGACCTTTAACGATGGAAACGATGCGGAGCGCTTCATGAAAATTCTGGTGACCGGCGCGAGTGGCTTTATTGGTGGGCGCTTTGCCCGCCATGCGCTGGAACAGGGCCTGGAGGTGCGCGTCAGTGGCCGCCGGGCCGAAGGGGTCGAGCACCTGGTGCGCCGTGGCGCGCAATTTGTCCAGGGCGACCTCACCGACCCCGACCTGGTGCGCCGCCTGTGCATTGGTGTCGAGGCGGTGGTGCATTGCGCCGGTGCCGTGGGCAACTGGGGCCGTTATCAAGAATTCCATCGGGGCAACGTCGAGGTCACCGAGAACGTCGTCGAGTCGTGCCTGAAAGAGCAGGTGCGGCGCCTGGTGCACCTATCGTCGCCGTCGATCTATTTCGATGGCCGCTCGCACCTGGACCTTCGCGAGGAGCAGGTGCCACGGCGTTTCCATGATCATTACGCGAAGACCAAATTCCTCGCCGAGCAGAAGGTGTTCGGTGCCGCCGAGTTTGGCCTCGAAGTGTTGGCGCTGCGCCCGCGCTTCGTCACCGGTGCGGGCGATGTCAGCATCTTCCCGCGGCTGCTGGCGATGCAGAAGAAAAACCGCCTGAAGATCATCGGCAACGGCCTCAACAAGGTCGACTTCACCAGCGTGCAGAACCTCAATGAGGCGCTGATGAGTGCCTTGATGGCTGGGGACACGGCGCTGGGCAAGGCCTACAACATCAGCAACGGCAGCCCTGTGCCGATCTGGGACGTGGTCAATTACGTGATGCGCCAGATGAACCTGCCGCAGGCCACGCGCTATCGCGGTTACGGGCTGGCCTACACGGCGGCGGCGCTGAACGAGGGCGCTTGCCTGTTGTGGCCGGGGCGGCCGCAACCGACCCTGTCGCGGCTGGGCATGCAAATCATGAACAAGGATTTCACCCTCGACATCAGCCGGGCAAGGCATTATCTGGAATACGAGCCCAAGGTCAGCCTGTGGTCGGCGCTGGACGAGTTCTGCGGCTGGTGGAAAGCCCAGGACCGCACCGGCAGCCGTTGAACCGGCGCCCGCTTTCGCGGTCGATCAGAGCGGCCCGTGGGCGGGTATACTCGCACCACTATTTAGCCATCATCGTGCTACATACAAGGTTTCCCCATGCGCAACGACGCCCGTGACGACGATTTTGACAATGTGCCCCGCCTGAGCGCCAAGGACGGGGATGACGACGACTTCGCCCCCGCCACCCCCGCCGAGCGCGAGCGCACCACGGTGTATTCGCGCACCACGCCGGTGGTCAAGGTAAAGGGCCCCAGCACCGGCGGCCTGTGGGCCCTGGTTGGGGCACTGACCATCGCGCTGGTGGGCTTGGGCTGGTGGAGCTTCCAGCAGATCTCGCTGATGGAACAGCAACTGGTTGCCACCCAGGAGAGCTTCGCGCGCATCAGCGAAGAAGCGGCGGGGCGCCTGCAGGACATCAGCGGCAAGGTGGTGGCCACCGAGTCCAGCGCCAACACCGGCAGCGAGCAGTTGAAGCTGCAGATCAAGCAGTTGCAGGCGCAATTGCAGGATCAGGGCCGTCAGCAACAGGGCGTGGCGGGGCAGCAGGGTGACCTGGGCAAGCGCCTGGACCAGGCGTTGTCGCTGGCCACCGCGCAGCAGGCGGCGAATGACCAGGTGCAGGCGCAACTCAAGGGCCTGACCGCCGACCTTGCCAGCCTCAAGGCGGGCCAGGCCGACGCAGGCAAGCTGGACGGAGAGATCAAGGCGTTGGCCACGGATATCGCCGCGTTGAAGAAACAGGGCAACGTCAGCGGCCGCCTGGACAGCGTCGAGCAGGACCTGGTGGTGCTCAAGAGCGAAGTGGAAAACCGCCCGGCCCCGGCCGCCGGTACCAACACTGCCGAGTTCGACTCGTTCCGCGGGCAGACCACGCGCAACATCAACACTCTGCAAAGCCAGATCCAGAACCTGCAGCAGCAGATCAATACCCGGCAGTGATCGGCCGGAAATAAAAAAGCCCCGATGCTCGCGCACCGGGGCTTTTTTTTTCAGGCCAGGCTTACAGCGTCGGGTAGTCCAGGTAACCCTCGGCACCCTTGCCGTAGAACAGTTCCGGCTTGGCGTCGTTCAGCGGTGCATCGGCAGCCAGTCGCGCCACCAGGTCGGGGTTGGCAATGAACGGTATGCCGAAGGCCACGGCGTCAGCAGTGCCGGCCGCCAGGGCGGCGTTGGCGCTGGCCTTGGTGAAGCGTTCGTTGACGATGTATGGGCCCCCGAAAGCTTCCTTCAGCGCGGCGCCGATGCTGTCGTCGGCCTGCTTTTCGCGGGCGCAGATGAATGCCACGCCACGCTTGCCCAGCTCGCGAGCCACGTAGCTGAAGGTTTCCAGGCGGTTGGCGTCGCCCATGTCATGGGAGTCGGCACGCGGTGCCAGGTGCACGCCTACGCGGCCGGCGCCCCACACTTCGATGCACGCATCGGTGACTTCCAGCAGCAGGCGCGCGCGGTTTTCCAGCGAGCCGCCGTAGTTGTCGGTGCGGTTGTTGGTGCTGCTTTGCAGGAACTGGTCCAGCAGGTAGCCGTTGGCACCGTGCACTTCGACGCCGTCGAAACCGGCAGCCTTGGCGTTTTCCGCGCCCTGGCGGTAAGCCTCGACGATGTCGGCGATTTCAGCGGTTTCCAGCGCGCGCGGGGTCGGGAACTCGGTGATCGGGCGCACCAGGCTGACGTGGCCTGCCGGCTTGATGGCGCTTGGCGCTACCGGAGTTTCGCCGTTCAGGTAGCTTTCATGGGAGACGCGGCCTACGTGCCACAGCTGCAGGAAGATGCGGCCGCCGGCGCCGTGGATGGCCTTGGTGATGTTGGTCCAGCCGCGCACCTGGTCGTTGGACCAGATACCCGGGGTGTCAGGGTAGCCCACGCCCATGGGGGTGACCGAGGTGGCTTCGCTGAGGATCAGGCCGGCGCTGGCGCGCTGCACGTAGTACTCAGCCATCATGGCGTTGGGCACGCGGCCTTCGTCGGCGCGGCAGCGGGTCAGGGGCGCCATGATGATGCGGTTCGGCAGCTCGAGGTCGCCAAGTTTGATCGGATCGAAAATCGTGGTCATGGGACTAGCCTCACAGGGTTTGAGTTGGCAAAAGGAATGACGGGCGCGCTCAGAGCTCTTGGCTCATCTGCTTGAGGAAGGCCTGGATGGTTTCCTCGTTGCGCTGGAAAAAGTGCCACTGGCCGACCTTGCGGCTGCTGATCAGCCCGGCGCGCTGCAGCGTCGCCAGGTGGGCCGAAACCGTGGACTGCGACAGGCCGCAGCGCTGGTCGATCTGCCCGGCACACACGCCGATGTCGGTGCTGTGGTGCTGCTGGTCAGGGAATTCGACTTCAGGGTTCTTCAGCCAGTTGAGGATTTCTCGCCGTACTGGGTGGGCCAGGGCTTTTATTATTTCGTCGAGATCAAGGGGCATGGCAGCAGTGCTCGGTGGGTTCAGCGTATATCGCGTTGAGGCGAAATATATATCTGTAAATCGCGATATACAAATATGATCGAGTGCTATGGGCCGGACAAATCGCTATATCGGGTTATAACGATACGGCTGGCAAGTGATACGCTGAAGGCATGAACTATCTCGCGCACCTGCACCTGGGCGGCCAGGAACCTGAACAACTGCTGGGCAGCCTGTATGGCGATTTCGTCAAGGGCCGGCTGGAGGAGCAGTATGCGCCGCGGTTGCTGGCGGCCATCCAGCTGCACCGGCAGATCGATGCCTTTACCGACAGCCACCCGTTGGTGCTGGCGGCATTGGCGCGCTTTCCTGCAGCACGGCGGCGGTACGCGGGGATCATTCTCGACGTGTTTTTCGACCACTGCCTGGCGCGGCATTGGGCCGATTACTCCAACGTGTCGCTGCGCCAATACACCGCCGGGGTCTACCGTGTGCTGAGCGCCGAGCCAGCCTTGCCGGGCCGCTTGGCGCGCATGGCGCCCTACATGATCGCCGACGATTGGCTGGGTTCGTACGCGGATTTCGAGGTGCTGGAGCAGGTATTCAACGGCATTGCGCGGCGGCTCTCGAAGCCGGAAGGGATGTTGGGCGCGATGGAAGAAGTGCGTGTGCTTTACGAACCGCTCACCGACGACTTCCGCGCCTTCTACCCCATCCTCCAGCAGTTCGCCCGCCGGTAGCAGCTGCCGCAGGCTGCGTCCGGCCGCGCTGCTGTGGCGCCTGGGGACGCGGCCTGGCGGCCGCTGCTACGGGGTTACGCGGCTTCGGCCTGTTCGGTGATCTGCCCAAACAACGCCACGCGCACCGCTTCCTGCGCCTGGAACGCCAACGCTGCGCGTTCCATGCCGGCGCTGGGGATTGGCGCCAGCAGGTGAATTTCCACATCGCCCACATCGTTGCTGAACAACCGCATCAGGTGTGACAGCAGGTCGTCTTCACCAATGAACGGCGCCAGCGGATCAATGGCGCCGTCGCGCAGGTAACGGATGGCCACCGGTTGCAGCGGCACCTCGGCCTCGATGGCGCTGGCCAGCAGGCGGCCGTGGAACGTGCGCAGGGCCTGGCCGTTGGTGGTGGTGCCTTCGGGGAAGATCATCAACGAGCACTGGCTGCCCAGGTGGCGGGTCATCTGCCGGCGAATCAGCTGGCTGTCGCCCGAGCCGCGACGGATGAACAGGGTGCCGGCCTTCAGCGCCAGCCAGCCGGCGATCGGCCATGCACGCACTTCAGCCTTGGACAGGAACGACAACGGTGCCAGTTGGCCCAGCAGGGCGATGTCAGTCCAGGAAACATGATTACCCACCCATAGCATTGGCTGGTTGGGCAGGTTGCCATGCACGGTTACGCGAAAGGGCAGGGCGTGGCTCAGGCGGGCCATGAAGAAACGCGACCAGCGCTGGCGGCGCACCATGGAGTTGCGCAGGCGCAGGCGTTCATACAGGGTGAAGATAGCCGCCATGCCCAGCCCCAGGGCGACCACCAGCAGCACCCGGGCAACGCGCGCGTACACGCGCCCGCGCGCCATCAGACCGCCGCCTTGAAGTGACGGGCGTAGCGCGGGCAGAGGTTTTCGCGCTTGAGCAGGATGAACACGTCGGCCACCTGGAATTCCTCGTCCCAGCACGGCTCGCCGCAGACCTTGGCGCCCAGGCGCATGTAGGCCTTGAGCAGCGGTGGCATTTCGGCGATGACGTTGTGTGGCACGTCCAGTTCGGGCAACGGGTTCTTCGGTTCGGCGCGCAGGTGTTCGGTGCACAGGTAGCGTTCGCGCAGGCGCTGCATGATCGCCCGGGCCTGTACGCCGCCGTCCTGCATGGGGATGCTGGCGCAGCCCATCAGGTAGCTGTAGCCGCCTTCGTTGAGCACTTCGGCCAGTTCGCCCCACAGCACGGCGATGGTGCCGCCGTTGCGGTAGTCGGCGGCCACGCAGGTGCGGCCGATTTCCAGGATCGGCCCTTGCAGGCCACCCAGGCCGTGCAGGCTGAATTCTTCTTCACTGTAGAAGCGGCCCAGGCCGTGGGCGGCGGTGTGGTCGAGCAGGCGGGTAGTGGCTACCAGTTCGCCAGTGCTCAGGTCGCGCACGCCGATGTGGCGGCAGTGGGCGTCGTAGTCGTCCATGTCCAGGCCCAGTTCGGCACCCTTGAGCTTGGCGTTGAACTCGCCGCTGAACACGTTGAAGCGCAGGCTTTGGGCTTCGCGCAGCGCTTGGGGGCCGGCCAGGCGTTCGGCTTGCAGGCGACGTTCGGTGCGAGTAACGCCAGATAGAGCGATCTGAGTCATTGCGAGTCTCCAAAAGCCAGCCATGGGGTTGCGGCCGGTCCACTTTGTTGTGCAAGCTCAGCCTAGGTAGGCCCAGTGTCATCACCGTTAAGCTTTGGTGATGCTTGTATGACAGCCCCCAAGGAGCGCCCCATGTCCTGGCTCAAGTTGCTCAATGTGCGTGAACGCCTGCCGTTGGCGGCGTCTTTGACTGATACCTACACGGCGTTGCTGGAGCGGCTGGGGCCGGTGTCGCCGTTCGAATTGGCGGTGCTCGGCGGCCAGGCGGTACACAGCCCGGGCCTGGCCTTTTTGGTCGGCTACCAGGCGGCATTGCGGGTGTTGTGGCCCAGCGCGCCACCCAGCCTTGGGGCCATCTGCGCCACCGAACAGCACAGCCTGCGCCCCGCCGACCTGCAGACCCGCCTGGCCGACCTGCGCCTCAATGGCCGCAAGGATTTCGTCACCGCCGGCGATGCCGCCGACTGGCTGCTGGTGGCCGCCCGCAGCGAGAGCGCCGGCCAGGCGCCGCGCCTGAGCCTGGTGGTGGTGTACCCCGGCGAGCCGGGCGTGCGCCTGGAACCGTTGCCGCCGATTGCCTTGATGCCGGAAATCAGCCATAGCCGTCTGCACCTGGACAATGCCTTGTGCGAACGCCTGGCCGGTGACGGCTGGGACGCCTACGTCAAACCGTTCCGCAGCCTGGAAGACCTGTATGTGCTCAGCGCCATGCTCGGTTGGCTGTATGCCTGCGGCCAGGACCATGGCTGGCCGCAGGCGCTGCAACTACGCCTGGTGGGGCTGCTGGGCAGCTGTGCCGAAGCCACGCGCCAGTGCGCCGATGCAGCGGCCAGCCATGTGCTGCTGGGGGGCGTGTTCGAACAGTTCGCGGCGCTGGGCGGGGCCTTGGAGCAGGCATTCGCCAGCGGCCCTGCCGAGCTGGTGGCGGTGTGGCAACGCGATCGCGGTCTATTGACCCTGGCCAGCGGCGCCCGACAGAAACGCCTGGATAAAGCCGTGGAAACCCTGGCCCTGTAGCAGCTGCCGCAGGCAGCGTCCGAGCGCGAATACCTGTCACATTCGCCTTCTACACTGCGCGCCATGCGCACACCCTGGCTTTGCCTTCTCGCTGTATTCGCCCTGCCAGCCCTCGCCGAGGACTGGCCCGGCCAGCAGTGGGCCCAGGACCTGCAGCCGCCCACGCCGGCGGTGCAGGCCCTGACCGGCTATGCCTTCCCCCCGCGCGACGACAGCACCCGTGCCGGTGTGCGCACCGATGCCCTGGTGGTGATTCGCGATGGCCGCCTGGTCTACGAGCACTATGCGCCGCCGTTCACCGCCGACTCCCTGCACAGCACCTGGTCAATCAGCAAAAGCCTGATGGCCTGCGTATTGGGCGTTGCCTACGGCCAGGGCCGTTTTCAGCTCGATGACCCGGTGGCGGCCTATTACCCGCCCATGGCCCGCCACCCTGACGTGCACCTGGCCGACCTGCTGCACTGGGCCTCGGGCCTGGACTGGCAGGAAGACTATGAATACGCGCCGCTGTACTCCTCGGTGGTGGCGATGCTCTACACCCGTGGCCGTAACGACATGGCAGCGTTTACCGCAGGGCTGGGCAGCTTCGCCGCGCCCGGCCAGGTATTCCGCTATTCCAGCGGCGACAGCAACCTGTTGTCCGCTGCGCTTCAACATATGGTTGGCGCCAGCGAATACCCCGACTATCCATGGCAGGCGCTGTTCCAGCCGCTGGGCATCGAGCAGGCAGTGTGGGAGATCGACGGCAGCGGCGTGTTCGTGGCCTCGTCCTACGCCTACCTGCGTGCCCGCGACCTGGCGCGGGTGGGCCTGCTGATGCTGCGCGACGGCCGCTGGCAGGGCCGGCAACTGCTACCCAAAACCTGGGTGGCCTTCAACCGTCGCCCCTTCGAGCACGCCGTTGCCGAACCTGGCGAAGCCACGGGCGGCGGCCAGTGGTGGCTCAACCAAGCCGTGGGCAACGCCCCCCGGCCCTGGCCCGACGCCCCGGCGCAGACGTTTGCCGCGCTGGGCCACTGGGGCCAGGCGCTGTACGTGCTGCCCGAGCAGAAGCTGGTCATCGTGCGCCTGGGCGATGACCGCGACGCCAGCTACCAGCACAACCAGCTGCTGAAACTGGCCACCGCTGCATTCGCCCAGGGCGCGCGGCAATGAAACGCGGGGTAACGGTGGTGATCGTGCTAGCGCTGGCCTTGTCGCTGTGGCACGAACGCGTGGCATTGCTGGCGTTCCCCGGCATTCTCAGCGCCTACAGCGCCAAGGAATACTGCTCGTGCCGGTACGTGATGGGGCAGTCGGCGGGCTACTGCGCAGGGTATGTGAAGCAGTGGTTGCCCTTGAGTGCATTGGAGGATGATGCGGCCAACACCCGCGTGTCAGCGCGGGGGCTGGGGCAGGGCGCCACGGCGGTGTGGGCTGGCTCCCGGCAGGGCTGCCGTCTGATTCCGTAACCGCACTCTTCGTCATTGCCGTTGTGCCCCCCCGCGGTTATGGTTGGTCTCCAATCTGTAACAGGAGGTTGCATGGCCGGCCCAATCTTCCCCTGGCGCCCCGACAACCACTTCGAGCTGCTGATCGACGGCCCGGTGTTCTTCCCGCGCATGCTCGCGGCCATTGCCGAGGCGCGTGCGCAGGTCGACCTGGAGCTGTACCTGGTGGAGTCGGGCGAGTGCGCACGGGTGGTGATCCAGGCATTGGCCGAGGCGGCCGGGCGGGGGGTGGCGGTGCGGTGCCTGTTCGACCACTACGGTTCGCTGGCGCTGAGCGCCGGGTTGCGCCAGGTGCTGATCGATGCGGGCGTGGAGCTGCGCTGGTACAACCCGGTGCGCCTGCGCCGCGGGCTGCGCAACCTGTACCGCGATCATCGCAAGGTGTTGATCGTTGACCAGCAGTGGGCAGCGGTGGGTGGCACCGGGCTTACCGATGAGTTCTGGCAGCCGGGCCAGCCCGACAGCGAGTGGCACGAGGTGATGGTGCAGATCCAGGGGCCCCTCGTTGCGGACTGGCAAATGCTGTTCGACCGCCAATGGCGCGCCAACCTGCGCCGTACGGCGTGGCGGCCTGCCACCCATTTCGGTTTGCCGCGGCTGCCGCGCATGCCGGCCAGTGGCGAGGGCCTGGGCCGCGTAGCCTATGCCGACGCCGGCCAACACCGCGATATTCTGCGTTCGCTGGTGCGGGCCATCAACAGTGGCCGCACACGCATCTGGCTGGCCACGCCGTATTTCCTGCCCACCTGGAAGGTTCGGCGCTCGCTGCGCCGGGCGGCGGGGCGCGGGGTGGATGTACGCTTGCTGCTGACCGGGCCACGCACCGACCATCCGTCGGTACGTTACGCCGGGCACAACTATTACCCGCGCCTGCTGAAGGCCGGGGTCAAGATCTTTGAGTATCAGCCGTGCTTTTCCCATTTGAAGATGGTGCTGATCGACGATTGGGTCAGTGTAGGGTCCTGCAATTTCGACCACTGGAACCTGCGCTTCAACCTTGAGGCCAACGTCGAGGCGCTCGATGCCTCGCTGACACAGGCGGTGGAACGCAGCTTCCTCGACGACTTCCAGGCCAGCCAGCCCATCGGTATTGCCGACTGGCGCCGCCGCCCGCTGTGGGGCCGCGTGCAGCAGCGTGTGTTCGGCTGGCTGGACCGCCTGACCATCACCGTGTTCGGGCGCCGTGAGTGACGCTATCCGATGAGTAGTAACCGCGTATTACCCGGTACCCATGCCGGGGGGCTAACTTGATAGGCGAGAAGTTATCTACGCTGTTCTATAGGAGTGTCACAGCATGGCCGCGAAAAAGATCCTGATGCTGGTCGGCGACTACGTCGAAGACTATGAAGTGATGGTGCCGTTCCAGGCCCTGCAGATGGTCGGGCACGTGGTGCACGCGGTGTGCCCGGACAAGACCGCCGGGCAGAGCGTGCGCACCGCCATCCACGATTTCGAAGGTGACCAGACCTACAGCGAGAAGCCGGGGCACAACTTCGCGCTGAACTTCGACTTCGCCCAGGTGCGCGCCGCCGACTACGACGCCCTGGTCATTCCGGGCGGTCGAGCCCCTGAATACCTGCGCCTCAACGCCAAGGTGGTGGAACTGGTGCAGGCCTTCGACCAAAGCGGCAAGCCCATCGCCGCCGTGTGCCACGGCGCCCAACTGCTGGCCGCCGCCGGTGTGCTGGAAGGCCGCGAGTGCAGTGCCTACCCCGCCTGCGCCCCGGAAGTGAAACTGGCCGGTGGCCGGTTCATCGACATCGAGGTCAACCAGGCGCACGTGCAGGGCAACTTCGCCACCGCACCGGCCTGGCCGGCGCACCCCGCCTGGCTGGCAGGCTTCCTGGGGCTGCTGGGGACCCAGATCATTCCATGAGGATTTGCCCATGTGCGAGCTCTATGTAAAAGCCGACCCCATCCTCTACGAATCGCGTTCGCGTTCGTTGCGGATTCGTGGCGTGGTGACCACCTTGCGCCTGGAAAAC
The DNA here is from genome assembly GCF_056175065.1 of Pseudomonas sp. JC1203. Taxonomy (NCBI): domain Bacteria; kingdom Pseudomonadati; phylum Pseudomonadota; class Gammaproteobacteria; order Pseudomonadales; family Pseudomonadaceae; genus Pseudomonas; species Pseudomonas sp. JC1203. The sequence goes on along the minus strand of NZ_JBWCAM010000030.1, from coordinate 42,193 downwards.
CAGTTCTGGGACATCCTCAGCGAAATTGCCGAGGCCGATGGGATGAGCACCAACCAGCTGATCACCAAACTCTATGAAGAGGTAATGGACTACCGCGGCGAGGTGGTCAATTTTGCCTCGTTCCTGCGCGTGAGCTGCATGCGTTATTTGACCCAGCGGCGCGCGGTGGCGGCGGTGCCGCGCGCGGCGTCGGTGGTACCGATGACCGCCCACGCCTGACCTAACCGCCCTGTAGCAGCGGCCGCAGGCCGCGTCCAACGCGTTCCGATTTTCCCGGCACACCGCGGCGAATCCGGACGCGGCCTGCGGCCGCTGCTACAGGGGCGGGCAACTGTGAATTGCAGGCACGCCGCGGCGCGGCGGGACGCCGCCTGGCGGCAGCTGCTACGGGGCCTTATAAAAAAGCCCGGCACACAGGCCGGGCTTTTTCAATGCAAGGTCTGCGACCTTACTTCACTTCAACTGCCAGGCTTTCGCTGATCTTCTGCTGCCAGATCGCCGGGCCGGTGATGTGTACCGACTCGCCCTTGCTGTCTACCGCAACGGTAACCGGCATGTCCTTGACGTCGAACTCGTAGATCGCTTCCATGCCCAGCTCTTCGAAGGCCACCACGCGCGATTTCTTGATGGCTTGCGCCACCAGGTAGGCCGCGCCGCCCACTGCCATCAGGTAGACGGCCTTGTAGTCCTTGATCGCCTCGATGGCCACCGGGCCACGCTCGGACTTGCCGATCATGCCCAACAGGCCGGTCTGGTCGAGGATCTGGCGGGTGAACTTGTCCATCCGCGTAGCGGTGGTCGGGCCTGCTGGGCCAACCACTTCTTCGCGTACCGGGTCGACCGGGCCGACGTAGTAGATGAAGCGGCCCTTCAGGTCCACCGGCAGGGTTTCACCGCGGTTGAGCATTTCCACCATGCGCTTGTGCGCGGCGTCACGGCCGGTGAGCATCTTGCCGTTGAGCAGGATGGTCTCGCCTGGCTGCCAGCTTTGCACTTCTTCCGGCGTCAGGGTGTCGAGGTTCACGCGGCGGGCCGACGGGCCGGCTTCCCAGACGATTTCCGGGTAGGCGTCCAGGTCCGGCGCTTCCAGCTCCGCAGGGCCCGAGCCGTCCAGCACGAAGTGGGCGTGACGGGTGGCGGCGCAGTTGGGGATCATGCACACCGGCAGCGAGGCTGCGTGGGTAGGGTAGTCCATGATTTTCACGTCGAGCACGGTGGTCAGGCCACCCAGGCCCTGGGCGCCGATGCCCAGCTGGTTGACCTTCTCGAACAGCTCCAGGCGGATCTCTTCGATACGGTTCTGCGGGCCACGGGCTTTCAGCTCGTGGATGTCGATGGATTCCATCAACACTTCCTTGGCCATCACCGCGGCTTTCTCGGCGGTGCCGCCAATGCCGATGCCCAGCATGCCCGGTGGGCACCAGCCGGCACCCATGGTCGGCACGGTTTTCAGTACCCAGTCGACGATCGAGTCGGACGGGTTGAGCATGGCCATCTTCGACTTGTTCTCGGAGCCGCCGCCCTTGGCTGCCACGTCCACTTCCACGGTGTTGCCGGGAACGATGGAGTAGTGGATGACTGCCGGGGTGTTGTCCTTGGTGTTCTTGCGAGCACCGGCCGGGTCGGCCAGGATCGAGGCGCGCAGGACGTTCTCGGGCAGGTTGTAGGCGCGACGCACGCCCTCGTTGATCATGTCGTCCAGGCTCATGGTGGCGCCATCCCAGCGCACGTCCATACCCACGCGCACGAACACGGTGACGATGCCGGTGTCCTGGCAGATCGGCCGGTGGCCGGTGGCGCACATGCGCGAGTTGATCAGGATCTGGGCGATGGAATCACGGGCCGCCGGCGACTCTTCGCGCAGGTAGGCTTCGTGCATGGCCTGAATGAAATCTACCGGATGGTAGTAGGAAATGAACTGTAAGGCGTCGGCGACGCTCTGTATCAGGTCGTCTTGCTTGATCACGGTCATGCGGCGCGCTCCTCTTAAAGACGGGAACATTCGTTAAGGTATTTCGACACGTCGGGCGACCATCGAAACGACCTTTCAAGACGCGCCGGGCAGCTGCGACCGACGCAAAAAAGGCGCGGCAGTATACCGCACCTGGCGCCCGTCGACACACGCCGATAGTCAAAGGCGGGGCGGTTATCGGCGCGTGGTATAGCTCAAAAGTTGTACAGGACAGTTATACAGCGTGTGCAAAATTGGATAGTTATTTTTGACGGGTAGCACTAAAGTGGCACCTGGCCATAGCGCCGTTTGGTGCCAGGACGGGAAGGAATCCCTTTGAGCACGGTGAGTCAACGAGTGACCGACAAAACCTTACAGAAGCTGCTGATCAAGCGCTTCACCCTAGCCGCCGGCACCTACGGGCTGGTGTTGATCCTGACCTGGGTGGCAACGCTCAGCGAGTACTTTCGCGCCTCGATCACCACCACCGTAGTCACCACACTGTTGGTGGTGGTGACCCAGGGTGCGCTGGCGCTGGTGTTTTTCAAGGGCTGGAACCGGCGCTTCCGCGACCCCAGCATGACCGAATTCCAGGTGCTGCTGGCGCTGCTCTGGCAGACCTGGCTGATGGCCAACCTGGACGGCGCGCGCGGTACTTTCCTGGTGTTGTACGTGCTGATTTTGCTATTCGGCTTGTTCCACCTGACGCGGCGGGTGTTCGTGCGCTGCGCCGTGCTGGTGTTCTTCAGCTTCGCCGGGCTGAACCTCTACGAAGGTTACCAATTGCAGCTGCCCGACCCAGGCCTTGCCGCCATCCAGGTGTGCGTGCTGTTCGTGGTGCTGGTGTGGCTGTGCCTGTACGCCAGCTACGTGCAAGCCTCGCGGCAGCGCATGCGCCAGCGCCGCTACGCCCTGCAGGCCCACCAGGACACCTTGCGCGGCATGATGCGCCAGCTTGAAGACCTGGTGGCCACCGATGAGCTCACCGGCCTGTTCAACCGCCGGCACTTCCTCAGCCTGGCCGGCCGCGAATTGCTGGCCATGAATGCCGGCAGCCAGCACGGCCTGGCGCTGATCGACCTTGACCATTTCAAGCGCATCAATGATGTGCACGGCCACGCGGCCGGCGACCAGGTACTGCAAGTGTTCGCCGAAGTCGCTGCCGCCTGCCTGCGCGAAGGCGATGTGCTGGCCCGCTACGGCGGCGAGGAATTCGTGTTGCTGCTGCCCGACTGCAATACCGAACGCCTGAGCCTGTGCTGCGAACGTCTGCGACTGGCCTTCGCTACCGCCGAATTGCAGGGGTTGGAAGTACAGAATCTGAGCCTGTCGGTAGGCATGACCCTGCTGCTGGAAGGCGATGACCTGGACGATGCCCTGCACCGTGCCGACCAGGCGCTGTACCGTGCCAAGCGCGGCGGCCGCAACCGTTGCGCGGCAGCTTGGGAAGGCGCCGATGCCTGAGTTGACCGTTGGCCAGCAGCGCTGGTCGGTGGCGCCGGGGCAGAATTTGCTCGACGCCCTCAATGCCCAAGGCCTGCACGTGCCCTACAGCTGCCGCGCCGGCAGCTGTCATGCCTGCCTGGTGCACTGCCTGCGCGGCGAGCCACTGGACCGCAAGCCCGACGCCCTCGATGCCGGCAAGCGCGAAGAAGGCTGGCGCCTGGCGTGCCAGTGCCAGGTGGTCGATGACCTCACGGTGGCGGTGTTCGACCCCAAGGCCGACGGGTTGCCCGCGCAGGTGGAAAGCTGCGACTGGCTGAGCCCCCACGTGCTGCGCTTGCGCCTGCAACCGGGGCGGCCATTGCGCTACCAGGCCGGGCAGCACCTGGTGCTGTGGACCGAGACCGGCGTGGCGCGGCCCTATTCGCTGGCCAGCCTGCCGCAGGAAGATCGCTTCCTGGAGTTCCATATCGACTGCCGCCAGCCGGGCGCCTTCGTCGAGGTGGCGCGCACGCTGAAAGCGGGCGACGCCCTGCGCCTGGGCGAGCTGCGCGGCGGTGCCTTGCATTATGACCCGGACTGGCAGGACCAGCCGCTGTGGCTGCTGGCGGCAGGCACCGGGTTGGCGCCGTTGTACGGGATACTGCGCGAGGCGTTGCGGCAGGGGCATCAGGGGGGTATCCAGGTGGTGCACCTGGCGCGCGAAGCCAATGAACATTACCTGGCAAGCGAGTTGATGGAGCTTGCTGCCCAGCACCCTGGCGTCAAGGTGCAATTGCTCGTCCCTGAGCAATGGGAAAAAGCACTTTCAAGCCTCAGGCCCACGTCGCGCCAGACGTGGGCGCTGGTGTGCGGTGCCCCCGCCAGCGTGGAAGCCTATTCAAAGCGCCTGTTTCTGGCGGGGGTGGCGCGTAACCAGGTGCTGGCGGATGTGTTTGTTGCCCGATCCTGAGGGTTGGGCGGCGTTGCCATGGGGGCCGTGATTCTTCAGCGAGGCATGGTCGGATGAGTCGGTGAAGTAGCCGCCTGTCAGGATGTCGCCGTTTGGCTCCACTAGCACGTCGAAATATTCCGATTCAAGGTCGGCCACTGCGTAGCCTTGACCATTGCCGAACCCGGCGTCCAGTTCGCCTTGGCGGCTCAGGCGCAGCAGCACGCCCCTGCGCTCCCTGTCGGCAACGGCGGTGCCTGCGACCACCAACTCGCCTTTCTGCCAGTGTGCGGCGTACAAACGTTCCAGCGGTGCTTGCGCCAAGGCAAAGCGCAGTGGCTGCCCATCATTGAATTCGGGCGCGGGGCGGCCATCCTTCTTGCAGTGCGCCATCAGCACGTCACCCTCCAGGTTGCCGAGCGCGAACAGGTTCTCGTCTTCGTCTACCAGCAGTGCCCCAAAGCGCGCCCGGTGGAGCGGTTCACCAATGGCAATGAACCCTGGTGACGACTCGGCATTGAATGTGTCATCCAGTTGGCCGTCATCGGTGTAGCGGGCGATCACCGCGTAGGCGCTGTTGTCCGCTGGCTGAGTGCCTCCGTACACCAGCAGCTTGTTGCCTTCGAGTACATGCAGGCCGCCGGGGTTGATCTCCAGGCCACCAATGCTGACGTGCGCGACACCGGTGTGGTTGAAGCTGGTGTCAAAGGAGCCGTCGGCATTCAGCCGGATCAATTGTGTGGTGCCGTCGGAATTTTCCCACGTTGCCTCCAGCAGCAACAGCACGATCCTGCCGTCGTCCAGCACTACCTGTGAAGAAACGTGTCGCGCCGCGCGCCGCCCCTGACGGCGCATGCCGTTAGTCGTATGCCTTGGCAGGGTATCGAGTACCAGCTTGCCGTCGTTGTCAAAGCTGCAGTCGATACTGCCGTCGAACGTGTATTTTGCCAGTGCGGCCATGCTCTGGTATTCATCGAAATCGAAGAATTCGCCTTCCAGGAAAATACCGTCGCTGGCTACGGCGATGCTATGGGCTGCGGAGTAGCCGGACCTTGGGCTGAAAACGTCGACGATGAAGCCAGCCCCATCACCAAAGCCTGGGTCCAACTGCAATCCCGCGTTCACGCGAGCCAGTACGAACTCATCCCAGAGCTGGATGGCGAGCAGTTTGTTGCCGTCCGGCAGATGATGGATTGCTACGATTTCACCCTCGAAATCCTCTATGCTGGCAAGGTTGCCAGGCCGGCTTGCAGCCCGTGACGCCTTGATCTTGGCGAGCAACGGCGCAAATTGTTTATCGGTGGTTTGCATGGTCATATGCCTCATGGGGGGGGGACGACTCCAGGGGCGGTGTCGTCGCTACGCATTAGGCAACCTACGGGCTGGCCGCGAAACTGTAAGAACTGACAGGTACCCACTAGCGCGCCGCCAACCTGATGCGTCGCCGAGTCTTTGCGGTTGGCAGCGCGACCTGCCGTAACCCATCGCCATCAAAGCGCCGCACCCACGCGTAATACCCCTGCTGGTACAGGTAACCCGCGGCGATGATGGCGCCATCGGGCTCCAACCCCAGCGCCAGGTATTCCGATTCATGTTCGGCCATCAGGTAGCCGGTGCCGGCGGCAAAACTCGCGTCCAAGTTGCCATCTGCCGCCAGGCGCACCAGGGTACCCTTGTACTCGATGGCGCCGGCGGTGACGGCTAGCAGCAGGGCGTCATGCTGGCAGGTTGCGGCCCTTACCCCGGTGACTTCGAACGGCAGCGTCACCAGCAGTGGCACGCCTGCGTTGAAACCCGAGTGCGGGGTGCCGTCGGCGCGGCGCTGGGTTACCAGCAATTCGCTGCCGAAGGTGCCGGCGGCGAAGAACTCCAGATGCTCATTGGTGGTGACCTGGCTGAACATGGCCTGGCTGCAGGCGTCGCCCACCACGATGAAACCGCTGCCGTTGAAGGTCATGTCGCGATGGCCGTCTGCGTTGAACCTGGCGATCAGGCCCAGGCTGCCGCCTTCTTCGTCTGCGCGGGTGGCGCCAAACACCAGCAGGTCGTTGCCTTGGCGAGTGACGCCCCGGGGTACCACATTGCGGCCTTCGAACTGTACCTGGGCGAAGCCTTGCTGATTGAAACCAGAATCCAGGTTGCCTGATGCATCCAGGCGCACCAGGAAGGCCCTGCCTTCGGGGTGCTGCTCGTCAGTTTCGAGGAAAAACAGCACTACGCTGCCGTCGGTCATCACCACCGGCGCCTGGGGGGTGAAGATGGCCGAGTGCAGGGTGCCGCTACGTTGCTTGCGCGGCCGGCGGCGCGAATGGGGCAGTTCGAGGATGTGCTTGCCATCGCCATTGAATGACAGGTCCGGGCGGCCATCGGCGTGGTAGCGCGCCAAGGCGATGCGGTCGACATCGAAGTCGCAGGTAGCGCCCACCACCAGCACTTTGCCGCTTACCCAGGCAATCTGGTTGACGGCGGTGAAGTCGAAGCTTGCGGTGTCGAAGCTGTCGAAGAAGTAGCCCCTGCCCGGCAGCCCGAAGGTGTCGTCCAGGGTGAGGTCGGCGTGCAGGCGGGCCACGCAGAAGCCGTAGCCTGAATCAATTGCCACCAGCCATTGGTCGCTGCCCGGTACCTGGGTGATTGCCTTGATGTCGCCATCGATATCCAGCACCTGGTGTTCCAGGGCTTGGGCAAGGGCGCGCGGCAGGGGAACGGGTGATTCGCATTGAGTCGTTATACGTGAGTGCATGCTGCAGCTACCTGTGTGGGTGAAATAGGCGGCTATTTCACCGCAGGCAGGGTAGGGCGCGGACCTGTCAGTTCTATCAGTATCGGGGCGCGGGCATCGCGCGCATTGTTGGGTTTCCTTCAATTCAACGGAGCAAACCCCATGGCTAACGCTGCCAAAAACTTTGCACTTGACCCTGATTTTGGCCAGGAGGGCAGGGTTGTATGTGATGAAACGCTGCTGGGTGATCTGGTTGCCAACAGTATTTATTCAATGGCCGTGCGCGCAGATGGCTCATTGGTTATGGCCTCCTCGGACCAGGCTCGCCAGGGCGGGCTGTTGATCGCGCTCGACAAAGATGGGAAGCCCGACGGCCCTTCAGGGCGTGCCCGTTTCATCAGGCTCGAGTTCAAGGACCATAGGTTCGAGGAGGGCGTGGGGGTACAGGAGTTGGCGGATGGCCGGCTGCTGTTCACTGCCTGGCTTGAAGGCGAAGGCGAGGCGTTGTGGGTTCCAGGTTTCGCCATGGTCAAGTCGGACCTCACCCTGGACACCAGCTTCGGTAACAACGGCTTTACGGTGGTGCCTTTCGATGAGCTGGGCAAAGCGCGGGTGGCACCAGCGGTAAAGATTGGTCGTGCCAGGGGTACTGCTGATCACTTCGTCATTCCCTTCGTGGTCAACGACGAACAGACCTTTATCATTCGCCTGTTGGCCACCGGCGAGCTGGATACCAATTACCACGGCCGGGGTTACCAGGAAATCAGTTATGCAGGTGATGCCTGCGAGCTACCCGCAGCCACCACACTGGAGGACGGGCGCCTGTTGCTGGCCGGGCGCTGCGAGGCAAGGGATCAAACCTTGATCGTTGCCTTGACCGCGCAAGGCGAAATCGACGCGAGCTTCGGCAGCGCGGGGTTTGCGCCAGTCGACCTGCCCCGGGCTCGCCTGCTGTCGATTTTCCAGTCACCTGCGCACCGGCTGCAGGTCAGCGGCTTCCTCGGCACAAATGGCCTGCTGGCCAGCCTGATGCCGGACGGCGCCCTTGATCCGCTGTTCAATCGGGGTGCTCCTTTGCTGCTTGAACCCCACGCTTTCCGCCAGCGCATTGAACGCCTCGAGACCGGGCTCGACGGCCTGATCTGCGGGGTGGGGCAGGATCATGCCGCAGACCTTGTGAGCTCCAAGGGCGTGCTGACCTGCCACGCCCCAAACGGCACCCCACAGGGCACGTTGTTTGTGGACAACAGTTACGGGTTCTGGGACCTGAAGCTGCAGCGCGACGGCAAATGGCTGGTAGCCGGCTCGGATACGGCGGTGCGAGCCGGCCTGGTGTGCCGCTACCACTTCAGCTGACCTTCGACACCCTGCCCAAGTGCCGGCGTAGCCACTGGGCGAAGCATTGCCAGGCAGCCCGTGGCGCTGGAACCGGGGCGTTGGGCAGGTAGCGCCGCAGCCTGATCTGCTGGGCGGCGCTATTGACGATCAGCAGGATTTTGCCGTCCTGCTGAAGGGCATGGCTTCCCGCCTCTTCAAAGGGGTCGTCCTGCCCCTTCGGTGTGTAGATCAGCCCGCCGTCGCCGAAGCTGGGGTCCAGGCTGCCAGTGGCGGGCATCAGGCGCGCCACCACCAGGTTGGGCACCGGCTCTGTGTTGCCTGCAACCACTATCAGCCCGCGAGCGTCGAACCCACCGCGCAGCAGGTTGCAGGGCAGGGGGCCATCGGCCGATGGCAGGTACAGGCTCAGCAAGCGTTGATTGTTGAACGTGGGGTGCAGGCTGCCATCGGCCAGCAGCCGGACCAGCATGCCCTGGGGGCCAGTGACCGCACCCTGCTGGCGGTGCAGGTGGCCGGTGCCCAGGAGGGTACCGTCGATGGGGCTGACTGCCAGGCGGTGCACCTGCAACTGCCCTGCGCCCTGGTTGCTGCCATCGATGACGGTAAAGCCTTGCTCGCCAAAGCTTTCGTCCAGCGTGCCGTCAGGGTGCAGGCGGCAGAACAGGGCCTTGCCGTCGACACTGCCGGCGACCAGTAGCCGGCCGTCATCCTGCAGGGCGATGGCGACACTGAAGGTCGGACGGTTTTGATAACGCAGCGCGCAAATGCCTTCTTCACCAAAATCATCATCCAGGCGCCCTTGGGCGGTCAGCTTGATGACCATCAGCTGGTCGATGGCATTGGCATCGCGCGGGTTGGTGAAGACCAGCACCACGCTATCGTCCGCCAGCACGATGGCCTGGGGTGTTGGCGGGGTGCCGTACCAGTCGCCTTGGCCAGACCGGTCAAGGGTATCGATCTCGGTGATCAGGCAGGTACCCTTGTCGCCGAAACTCTCGTCTGGCGTGCCGTCGGGCAACAGGCGGGCCACCAGCGGGTGCGCGAAGTCATTGCCGTTGGCGGCGTGTGCAATCACCAGGATGCGCTGGTCAGGCAGAGTTATCAGGTCGCCCAGGGTCAGGCTGGTTTCGTCATCCACCTGTAGCTCGACCGGTATGGCGTGGCCGTCGCCAAGGCTGTTGTCGGGTAGCCCTTGCGAGGTCCAGCGTTGCAGGTGCGCGACGTTGGCAAAAGCGGCGGCGACCGTTACCGCTTGATCTTCGGCGACAGGTTGAAGGCTGACCAGCGGCAGAAAGTAGAAATCGCTCAGTTGGGCGGAACCGGCATCGCCCCAGCCAGGGTCCAGCTCGCCGTCCGAAGGCAGGCGCGGGCGCGGCGCAACGGTGGCCCCAGAGTTCGCGCGCAACAACCTGAGCGTGGGTTCGCCGGGCCGGTCCGTCGCCAGCAGCAGGACGCTGCCGTCGGCTTGCACGCTGGGCGCTTGCGGCCTGGCGGCCGGTAACCACTGAATGGCGGCGCCATGGCCCCAGCGCCCATCAAAACGGCCATCGGGCATGAGCCGGGCGATAAAGGTGCCCTTGCCCGGCACGCTGCTGGTGTCCCGGCCAATTACCTGGGCGTGGCCATCGGCGGCAACTTGAATAGCCTCCACCTGCAATGTGCTGCACGCCACGGGTAATAGCCCGGCATAGCCGGGTTTCGGGTTGCCGGCCTTGTCCAGGGCTACCACCGTCAACAGGCTGCCACGGGCGCCGCCCGCCGCAGAAACGCCTACCAACCATCGAACGCCGTTTTCGAGCGCCGGCCCTATGCGTGCGAAAACGCTGTCACGGCGAATGCCCCGCAGCTCGGCAAAGCCGTGCTGGCCATAGGCGGTGTCCAGTTGGCAGTTGCGCCCCAGGCGGGCAAGGAAACCATGGCGCCTGCCATCGCCATCAGCCCAGCGCACACCACACACCAGCACCTTGCCGTCCGCCAGCACGGCCATGTCGGTCAGCACACTGTGCATGCCCGGGTACTGGAAGTGGTTGGCGTTGCCGTTGAGGGCGAACTGCGGTTGGCCCGTACCACTCAGGCGCACCACCAGAGCTTGCCAATGCGCGCGGGTGGCAGGGCGGCAGGACAAACCGATGAGAAAACCGTCATCGTCGGCCTGGGCGCTGAGGGTTGACGCCCGCAATGCCGGCAGGTTGCCGACCGGCCCCACGTTCAGGCGGGCTTGGCCGCCATGGCCGAACGTGTCTACGCAAGCGCCATCGCCGGTCAGCAGCCTGACCGTCAACTCCCCTGCGTGGCCTTGCCCCAGCACGCTCAGCGTCGTCAGCAACAGGCGGCCGTCCGCCAGCCGAGCCAGGTGCGCGGCATCGGCGGTGACCTTGACCTTCAGGTGGCCTTGCTGGCCGAAGGTGGTGTCCAGGGCCCCTGACTCGTCCAGCCGCAACAGCCGCACTTCAGTGTCGGAGCGGCTGCAGACAATGACCTTGCCCTCCACCAGCAACGGCCCGCCAGGCACCGGCATCGCTGGCCAGCCATCAGGCAGGGGCAGAGGCAGCAGGCCCTCATGACCGAACGTGGTATCTGTCTCGTAGTGCGCTGGCATCGGCTGAGTTCCCTTGGGCTGGCAAAGGGGTAGCGTGCGCTGATGGTTGGTGGCCGCCTACTGTCAGAAATACCGGTTTTTAAATGTTCAGCAGGCGCAGTCCTGAAAGAAAACCGACAGGCGCAAATGAAAAAGCCCCCGGCACTCGCGCGCCGGGGGCTTTTCGTGAAGCGCCGGTAGTTACACCAGCGGGTCACCGACATGCAGGATCTTCATGCCGTTGGTGCCACCGATGGTGTGGTAGCTGTCGCCCTTGGTGAGGATGACCCAGTCGCCTTGCTGAACCACGCCCAGCTTCAGCAGCTCGTCGACGGCAGCCTGGCTGACCTTGTCGGCCGGCAGTGCGGCCGGGTCGAAGGCTACCGGCACCACGCCACGGAACATGGCGGCACGGGCCTGGGTTTCGCGGTGCGGGGAGAACGCGTAGATCGGCACCGAGGAACGCAGGCGCGACATGATCAGCGGGGTATAGCCGCTTTCAGTCAGGGCGATGATTGCCTTCACGCCCGGGAAGTGGTTGGCGGTGTACATCGCCGCCAGGGCGATGCTCTCGTCGCAGCGCTCGAACTGGGTGTGCAGGCGGTGGCTGGACTTCATGCTCATCGGGTGCTTTTCAGCGCCCTTGCAGATGCGGTCCATGGCCTGCACGGCCTCGATCGGGTAAGCGCCGGCAGCACTTTCCGCCGACAGCATCACCGCATCGGTGTAGTCCAGCACGGCGTTGGCCACGTCGGATACTTCGGCACGGGTAGGCATCGGGTTCTGGATCATCGACTCCATCATCTGGGTCGCCACGATCACCGCCTTGTTGTTGCGGCGGGCGTGCTGGATGATCTTCTTCTGGATGGCGATCAGCTCGGCGTCGCCGATTTCCACGCCCAGGTCACCACGGGCAACCATGACTGCGTCGCTGGCGCGGATCAGGCCGTCCAGGGTTTCGTCATCAGCCACGGCTTCGGCGCGTTCGATCTTGGCGACCAGCCAGGCGGTACCGCCGGACTCGTCACGCAGGCGACGGGCGTATTCCATATCGGAGGCGTCACGCGGGAAGGAAACGGCCAGGTAGTCCAGGTCCATTTCGGCAGCCAGCTTGATGTCGGCCTTGTCCTTCTCGGTCAGCGCCGGGGCGGTCAGGCCGCCACCGCGACGGTTGATGCCCTTGTGGTCCGACAGCGGGCCACCGATCAGCACCGAGCAGTGCAGCGAGTCGCTGGTGGCGGTTTCCACGCGCATTACCACGCGGCCGTCGTCGAGCAGCAGCTCGTCGCCCACGCCGCAGTCCTTGACCAGGTCCGGGTAATCGATACCGACGATTTCCTGGTTGCCTTCGGTCAGCGGGTGGCTGGTGGAGAAGGTGAACGCGTCACCTACTTTCAGCTCGATGCGCTTGTTGGCGAATTTGGCGATACGGATCTTTGGACCTTGCAGGTCGCCCAACAGCGCGACATGGCGGCCCAGCTTGGCAGCGATGTCACGGATCAGGCGGGCGCGAGCCTTGTGCTCGTCCGGTGTGCCGTGGGAAAAGTTCAGGCGGGCCACATCCAGCCCGGCCTTGATCAATTGCTCGATCACTTCCGGCGAGTTGCTGGCAGGGCCAAGGGTAGCGACGATTTTGGTACGGCGAACGGTCATGCACTGACTCCTTTATTGAAGCGCAGCGAAAGGCTACTCCTCTCGGGCGCTGTAGTCATTGTTCCTCTGCACTACCTTGGTGGCATGGCAGTGGGCGATACTCAAGCAAGGCCCCTGGTCGCGTGGCACTGAAGAAATCGCCGGCCTGGTCGATAAACCGCTCAGGACAGGAGATACCCATGCGAATCCTCATCGTTTTAGCCCTGGCGGCCAGTGTCGTCGGTTGTACCCGTTGGTCAATGGACCATCACTTGGACGAAGCGTACCGCCAGTACGACTACGGCAACTGCAACAAGGTGATGCTGGAGTTGTCCCAGGTCGACCGTACCAGCCGCACGCGTCAATACGTGCAGCCGGAAGTGTCGTTGCTGCGCGGCCTGTGCCTTGAACGGCAGAACCTGTTCCTGGACGCGGGCCAGACCTACGAGTTCATCATCACCCAGTATCCTTACAGTGAATACGCCTATCGCGCCCGCGCGCGGCTGGACACGTTGCAGCAGTTGGGGCATTACCGCAGCGCTGTCGCCGCCGCGCAACCCCAGGCTGCACGCTGACGCTGTGGGAGCTGGCTTGCCAGCTCCCACCAGACTGTTCGTCGGGTTCGGGTACGCTTGGTCGTTCTTCACTTTTAGGCAACGTGGGTGGGTGAGATCATGGGCGGTGATCTTTAACCTGCGATGAGAACATGTTTACCGAACGCCGCATCGAGCGTCACCAGCTGCCGTGTTATCTGAAAGTCTTCAACCGTTTCACGGGTCAGCCCATTGGGTTCCTGGGCAATGTCGACGAAGAGGGATTGATGCTGATCAGCAACCTGCCGTTGCTGGTTGGCCCGGATTTCGAACTGCAGATCAAACTGCCCGATCAGGTCATCAACCTGACCGCCGCCTGCCTGTGGTGCCACGAAGACGTGACGCCAGGGCACTACGACGCCGGCTTCCAGCTGCTGCATGCCAATGCCGAGTACGAGCAGCTGGTGGTGGCGCTGCGTGACTACTTCAGCTTCCCGATGAACGAGTCGGCCTGACGCCTTTCTGTGGGCGCTGGCCTACAACGTCCCTGCCTTTTTCCAGCTCAGGTAGCGCGTTACCAGCTGCGCGCCCAACTCCTGTGGCCGTGCATCCAGCACCGGTATGCCGTGGGCGCTCAAGCGCTCATGCAGCTGCGCGCGGGCGTTCAGGTAGTCGATGGTGCCGCAGTAGCTCAGCGCCTGCTGCCAGGTTTGCACCGGTGCGTGGCGCAACTCATCCAGCACTTCCTCGCGCAGGCTGGCGACCAGTACCCGGTGCTGGCGGCCAATGCGGCGCACCGCACCCAGTAGCTGCTCATCGTCCTCGTCGCGCAGGTTGGTCACCAGTACCACCAGCGCCCGCCGGTGCTGGCGCGCCAGCAGGCGCTCGGCCGCGGCGGCATAGTCGGCCGGGGTCTGGCTGCTGTCCAGGTCGTACACGGCGTTGAGCAGCACGTTCAATTGCGCCGCACCTTTTACCGGCGCCAGGTGCCGCTGCTGTTCACTGGCGAAGGTCGACAACCCCACTGCATCGCCTTGGCGCAGGGCCACGTAGCTCAGCAGCAGGCAGGCGTTCAGCGCATGGTCGAAGTGCGCCAGGTCGCCGTCCTGGCTGCGCATGCGCCGGCCGCAATCGAGCAGGAAAATAATCTGCTGGTCACGCTCATCCTGGTATTCACGGGTGATGGGCATGCGCTGGCGGGCCGTGGCCTTCCAGTCGATCTGGCGCAGGGCGTCGCCCTCGCGAAACTCGCGCAGCTGGTTGAATTCCAGGCCCTGGCCACGCCGCTGGCGCTGGCGCACCCCCAGCTGGCTGAGCAGGTTGTCCACCGCCAACAGGCGCGCACCGTATAGCCGAGCGAAGTCGGGGTACACCCGGGTGCTGTCGCTTACCGCGACGTAACGCCGTTGCAGCCACAGCCCCAGCGGGCTTGGCAGCAACACCTCGACGCGCTCCCACTGGAAATGGCCGCGGCGCAGCGGCCGCAGGCGGTAGCCCAACTGGCTGTCCTGGCCGGGCTGCAGGTCGATGGCCTGGGGCAGGGCGTCGAAACCCAGGCCGTCGGGCACATGGTCGAACACCTGCAGGGCCAGCGGCCGGTCGTAGTCGTGGCTGATGTCCAGGCGCACCTCGCTCCAGCGGCCCAACGGCAGGCTGCCAGGCACCTGCCGGCGCAGCGTGGGCGACGGCTGCCGGTGCACGCGCCAGGCGTCCAGCGCGCCCAGCAGCAGCAACGCCAGCAACATGCCCCAGGCGATACTTTTCAAGGCATCGGGCAACGCCAGCCCCCAGGCGTCCAGGCTGCCCAGGATAAGGTTGGCCACCAGCAACGCGCCGAGCCAGGCCAGCAACAGCCGCGACGGTTTGATCACAGGCGCGGCGCCGCCACTTGGTCGAGCACCTGGCGCAGCACCTGGTCCACCGACAGGCCGTCGATGTCCAGCTCGGGCGACAACCGCACCCGGTGGCGCAGCACGGCCAGCGCGCAGCCCTTGATGTCATCGGGAATGACGAAATCGCCACCGCGCAGCAGTGCGCGCGCGCGGCCGCCGCGCACCAGCGCGATCGACGCCCGCGGCCCGGCGCCGATGGACAGGCCGGGCCAACTGCGGGTGGTGCGCGCCAGGCGCACGGCATAGTCCAGCACCTGGTCGTCCAGCGGCAGCTCGCCGGCGATGCGCTGCAGCGCAACCACGTCCTTGGCCTGCAACAGTGTGCGCAGCGGCTGCACGTCGAGCATGTCGGCGCGCACCGAACGGCTGACCTGGCGCACCATTTCCAGCTCCTGGTCGGCGTCGGGGTAGTCCAGGCGCAGCTTGAGCATGAAGCGGTCCAGCTCGGCCTCGGGCAGCGGGTAGGTGCCTTCCTGTTCCAGCGGGTTCTGCGTGGCCAGTACCATGAACGGCTGGGCGATCGGCAGCGCGCGACCTTCCAGGGTCACCTGGCGTTCCTGCATGGCTTCCAGCAGCGCGGCCTGGGTCTTGGCCGGGGCGCGGTTGATCTCGTCGGCCAGTAGCAGGTTGGTGAACAGCGGCCCCTTGCGCAGCTTGAACTGCTCGGTCTGCATGTCGTACACGGCATGGCCGGTAATGTCGCTGGGCATCAGGTCGGGGGTGAACTGGATGCGCGTGAAGTCGCCGCCGAAGCAGCGTGCCAGGGCCCGCACCAGCAGGGTCTTGCCCAGCCCCGGCACGCCTTCGAGCAGCACGTGGCCGCCGGCGATCAGCGCGGTCAGCACGTCTTCGATCACCGACGGCTGGCCGATCACCGCCTTGCCCAGTTCGCTGCGCAGCGCCTGGGCCAGCAGGCTGGCGCGGTGGCGCTGCTGGGCCAGGTGCTCAGGGGATTGGCTGGCGGGTGCCGGCACCGGCTGGTCGCGTTCGTCGTGGACGTCGTGGGTTGGGTCGCTCATAGGGCATTCCTGAGAGTTTGCAGGTGGGCCACCTGGCGGCTGAAATCGGCCGCGCCGAGGCGCTGTTTCAAGGGCGGGCGCAGGGCCTGGCCAATGGCGGCGGTAGGCTGGCGGGTCAGGCGCGACAGCACCTGCCACTGCTCGGCCACGGCCAGGCGGTCAAAGCCGGGATGGCGCCGGCGGGCACGGCGCAGTATGTCCTGTTGCAGGGCGCGCAGCAGGCGGTCCTGCCCTGCGTTGCGCAGCAGGAACGCCGCCGTCGCCCGCAGGTGTTCACGTAGCTGCCGGCGCGCCAGCGCGGGGGCCGGTTCGAGCGGGCCGTGGCGCAGGGCGAAATGCCAGGCGCCCAGCAGCAACAGCAGCGCCAGGCTGGCCAGCGCCTGCGGGTAATGGCGCCACAACAACGTGGCCAGGCTGTCGCGGGCGCTGCGGAAAACCAGGGTCACGTCGGTGTCCTGGTTCAGATACCACAGCAGCCAGGCGTTGTCGTAACGGCGAATGGCAGCATTGGTCCACAAGTCGGCGTCGGTGACCACGGTAATCAGCCCTTCGCCGTAGCGTAGCTGCATCAAATGCGTGGCGTTGGCGCTGTTGGCCCAGGACTGGGCCTTGTTGGCCGGGTCTTCCAGATGGAAGTCCGGGTCGAAACTGAAGTAGGCCGGTGCCTTTTCGTTTTCCAGGTACAGCTTGGTCAACTGCGGATAAGGGTCGGGCTGCACCTCTGGCAGGGCGGGCAGGTCGGCGGCCAGGAATTGGCGCAGTTGCAGGCGGTCCAGCAGCAGGTCGCCGCTCATGGCCTTGTCGTCGTTCCATACCGCCTCGGCCACGAACAGCAGGCGGCCACCGCTGCGCACCCAGGCCAGCACGTCTTCGGTCTGCCGGGCGGTCATGGTGGCGCGGTCGCCCAGCAGCAACAGGCTGTGGCCCTTGGCGGGCAGCGTTTGCAGTACCTCCAGGCCGTTGGCCATGGCGGCTTTCAAGCCACGCTGGCGCAGGAAGGTCTCGGCGGCCAGGAACGGGTTGGCGCGCGCCTGGGGTGAGGGCCCGTGCTCCACCACCTCGTCGTACGGGTGCAGGTGGCGGCTGAGGTAAAAACCGGCGCCGGCCAGCGCAACCAGCACCAGCAAGGCGGCCAGCCATTGGCTGCGGCGGGTCATGGCCGCGCCCCGTGTGCAGTGAACAACTGGCTCCAATCGTCAAACAGCTGCATGGCCAGTGCTTCGCTGGGCAGCCGGTGGCCGTAGGCGAGGGCCTGCCAGTGACGGGTCAGCACCTGGCTGAAGGCTTCAAGGGCCGGGTCCTGCAGGCCGGCCACCTTGGCCAGCACCTGGCCTTCGGTGTCGGCTTCGTGCAGCGGCAGGCGGTATTCATGCAGCAGGCGGTTGAGCAGGCCGCGGTACAGCAGGCCCAGGGCCTCGCGCGGGTTGCTGGCCCACAGTTGGCGGGCGTGGCCGGCGATGTCGTCGGGCAGGCTCTGGCCGCTCACCGCCAGGCCCCACAACTGCGTGGGCAATGGCGGTTGCGCAGGCGTGGCGGGCGCGCGGCGGTTGACGAAGGTACGCAGCCAGCTGCGGTAGCGCCAGGCAACCAGGGCGATGCCGGCGATGACCGCCGCCCACAACGCCGCTTCCAGGACCCGCGCCAACAGTTTCAGCCACGGCTGTTCCAGCAGGCGCTTGAGGTCGGCCGGTGCAGCCTTGGCTTCGTCCGGTTGGCCCAGCCGCCAGCGGTGCAGGGTCTGCTTGTTGCTGAAGGGTGGTTGTTCGAGGAGCGCCTTGATGTCCTGGCGCGCGGCCTGGCTGGTAACCGCCTGGTGCACCAGCCGTGGTTGGTCGAAGGGGTTGGGTGCAGGCGCCGCTTCACTGCGCGGCGCCATGCCCAGTACGCCCAGGCTTACCACCAGCAGCAACGGCGCCACGCCGGCCAGGCGTTGGCGCAGGCTGCGCAACACCAGCTCGATGTCCCACGCTTCAAGTTGTGTGCGCCGGTTCAGGTACAGGGTAAACCCGCAGGCCACGTAGATTGGTTCCCAGAACACCAGCACCAGGGCGTAGAACCCGTTCGTCAGGTGCTCCACCCAAAGCCACTGGCCGTTGGCGGCCTCGATCAGGCGCCGCCAGCTCCACTCCACCTCCATCTGTTGCGGCACCATCAGGTAGAACAGGCTGATCAAGCTTACCCACAGGGCGCCTTCCAGGTGTATGCCCACCAGGGTCAGCCAGCGCGCCGTGCGCCCGGCGTGCGGGTCGAGCACCGCCAGGCGGCGCTGGCGCTCGATGCCTTCCAGGCCTTCGAGCTGTTGCACCGGCAGGTGAAAGCTGCGGCTCAGGCTCGGCCGCCGCCACAACAGGCTGGGCCACAGCTGCACCTTGAGCAGCCGTGGCCATTCACGCAGGGCCTCGCGCAGCGTAGGAGGCTGGGTGAACAGCGCCTGGGCAAGAATGTGCAACGGCAAGCGCTCGAACAATGGCTTGAGCCACCAGAACAGGAACATCGCCAGGGTTGGCGAGTCCCACAGCAGTAGCGTCAGCAGAGCGAATATCGGCAGGGTCAGCGCGGCCCAGCTCAGCATCAACAGGCGCCGGTGCCGACGGGCCAGCAGCACGCCCAGGTCCAGGGCTTCCCAGGTGTTGCGCGGGCGGATGGCAACGCTGGCGTCAGTCAGGCGCATGGTGACGTCCGCCCAAGGTCAGGTAGCCGGCCACCAGCAGCCACAGGATGGCGCCCACGCTGTATTTGCTGGTTGCACTGAAGTCGGTGCGCGACGACCAGTAGGCTTCGATGAAGGCGGCGGTCAGCAGCATCGCGATCACCCCGTACACCAGTTGGATGGCCACGTTTGCCGCCCGGCGCAGGGCCTGGCTGCGGCTCAGGCGCCCGGGTGCCACCAGCGCCCAGCCCAGCTTCAGCCCGGCGGCGCCGGACAGCGCAATAGCAGTCAACTCGAAGGCGCCGTGGCCCACCACGAAGGGCCAGAAGGTCTGCACGTAGCCGATTTCGGTCAAATGGCCGGCCACTGCGCCAATCATGAGGCCGTTGAACAGCAGGAAGAAAAGGCTGCCCACGCCCAGCAACAGGCCGCTGGCAAAGGTCTGGAAGGCGATGCCGATGTTATTCATGATGTAGTAGCCGAACATCATCCAGTCCTGGCCGGCCAGGCGCTGCGCGGCAGGGCCCAGGCGGGTCTGGTCGGGGTCGTACATCGCCTCTGTCTGCGCCACGCGGGCCGGGTCCAGCAGGCTGTAGACCAGGTCGGGAAAGGCGTACACCAGCACGCCGGTCAGCAGCAGGCTGCCGAAGAACAGCAGGCAGGCCAGCAGCACGAAGCGCCATTGCTGGCGCACCAGCCGCGGAAACCCGGCCAGTACGAAGGCCAGGATGTTGGCCCCCACGGCATGGCGGCGGCGGTACAACTGCTGGTGGCCGCGCAAGGCCAGCTGCTGCAGGCTGTCCACCAGGTGGCTGCTGTAGCCGCGTGATTGCGCCAGGGCCAGGTGCTGGCACAGGCGGCGGTAATCCTGGGCGAAGGTCTCGCTGGCCTCGGGCCGCGATTTGCCGTGCTCCAGTAGCGTCAGCAGGTGCTCGAAGGCCAGCCACTGGGCCTGGTGCAGGTGTTCGAACTGGCTCTGCTTCATGTTGGCCCCAGCAGGCTGCGGGCGATGCCGTTGATGCGCGCCATGGCCATGGCCGGGGTGACTTTCAGGCTTGGCGCGATGATGTTCGCAAGCTCGGCCAGGCGTTCGGCGGACAGTTCATCCTGGCGCTCGGCCAGGCTCAGCAGCGCGCGCTGTTCGGCCAGTGTCAGCGCAAAGGGCGGGGCGATGGGTTCGGCTGCTGGCAGGCGCGGGCGCAGGTTCGGCTGGTCGCGGTACACCACCAGGGTGCCCGCCGCCAGGTCGCCCAGGCGCTTGAAGGCGGGGTGTTGCAGGCAACTGACGGCGCCCAGGAAGTAGCCGAACGGCAGCATGTCGGCCACCCGCAGCAGGTTGCGCACCAGCGACGCCGACCAGCCGATGGGCGTGCCATCGTCCTCCACCACGCGCAGGCCCATGGCCTGTTTGCCGGGTGAGCGGCCCTGGTTGAACACCTCGAACAGCACCATGTACCACCAGTTCACCAGGAACAGCAGCATCGCGGCCAGCCCCATACCCAGGCTGCCCAGCCACGCCAGCGCGGTGAACACCACGCCCAGCAGCAGCCCGCGCAACAGCAGGTCGATGGCGAACGCCAGGCTACGCACCACAAGCCCGGCCGGGCGCAGGCTCAGGTCAATGCCTTCGGGGGTTTCGATCTGGTAGCGGGTGTCCACTGGCGGGACCAGCATTGCATTCCGTCGCGTCGCTGTGGTGTGGGGCATGGATGCCTTGGGTGCGGGGCTGAAGTTGACTGCGTGCCATTCGATCCTAGCTACCCGGCGGGGGCGAAGCAACCCGACATTCATGCATGGCTGGTCCCGGTGGCCGCTAACGCCTAGACTTTGCCGACTTTGTGTACAGGAACACCCCGTGAACTCCAGCATTTTCTGGTACGACTACGAAACCACCGGCATCAACCCGTGCAATGACCGGGCGCTGCAGGTCGCCGGTATTCGCACCGATGCCGACCTCAACGAGATCGAAGCGCCGATCAACCTTTATTGCCAGCCCAGCGACGATATCCTGCCGCACCCGGCTGCCTGCGTTGTCACCGGCATCACCCCGCAGCGCCTGGCCGACAGCGGCCTGTGCGAGGCCGAGTTCATGACCCGGGTGCACGCGCAGATGGCCCGCGCCGGCACGTGCAGCGCGGGCTACAACACGCTGCGCTTCGACGATGAAGTCACCCGCTACAGCCTCTACCGCAACTTCTTCGACCCCTACGCCCGCGAGTGGCAGGGCGGCAACAGCCGCTGGGACTTGATCGACGTGGTCCGCGCCGCCTATGCCCTGCGCCCCGACGGCATTGTCTGGCCGCAGGTGGATGGGCGGGTCAGCATGAAGCTGGAGTTGCTCACTGCCGCCAACGGCATTGATCACGGCCAGGCCCACGACGCATTGTCCGACGTACGGGCCACTATTGCCTTGGCACGACTGATTCGTGACCGCCAGCCCAAACTGTATAACTGGTTGTATCAGCTGCGCAGTAAAACCAAAGTGCTGGACCAGATTCGCCTGTTGCAGCCACTGGTACATATTTCCGGACGTTTTTCCGCCGAGCGCAATTATCTCGGCGTGGTGCTGCCGCTGGCCTGGCACCCGCGAAATAAAAATGCGTTGATTGTCTGCGATCTGCATTTTGATCCACAGCCGTTGTTGCACGAGCCGGTGGAAGTTTTGCTGCAGCGTTTGTACACGCGCCGCGATGAATTGCCCGAAGGGCAATTGCCGGTGCCACTCAAGCTGGTGCATGTCAATCGCTGTCCGGTAGTGGCGCCGCTGGGTGTAGTGCGTGAGGAAGATCGTCAACGCCTGCAACTGGATATGAACCTTTATCTGCAACGTGCCGAGCAGTTGACGCAGGCCCACGCACAATGGCGCGACAAACTGCCGGCGCTGTATGGCGAGGAAGCATTCAGTAGCGTGGACGATCCGGAGCAACAGTTATACGCAGGCTTCATCGGTGACCGTGACCGGCGTTTATGTGAGCGAGTGCGTACACTGGATCCGCATCAGTTGGCGCTGGAAACCTGGATGTTCGATGATGAGCGTTTGCCCGAGTTATTGTTTCGCTACCGCGCACGTAACTTCCCCGATACGTTGAACGAAGAGGAACGCCAGGCGTGGGCCGAGTTCTGCCGCCAGCGTTTGACCGACCCGGCCCAGGGCGCGCCCAATACCCTGGATGGTTT
This sequence comes from Pseudomonas sp. JC1203, assembly GCF_056175065.1. NCBI lineage: Bacteria > Pseudomonadati > Pseudomonadota > Gammaproteobacteria > Pseudomonadales > Pseudomonadaceae > Pseudomonas > Pseudomonas sp. JC1203. The sequence goes on along the minus strand of NZ_JBWCAM010000030.1, from coordinate 20,330 downwards.
CGCCGAGGCGTTGCGCCAATGGCAGGCCCAGGCCACGCCCGCCCAGGCGCAGGTGTTGGCGCAGTGGCAGGCGCATGTCGTTGCGCTGAAAGCACGCCTGGTGTTGTAGCACTTTATTTCAGGCATAAAAAAACGCCAGCAAATTGCTGGCGTTTTTTCTGGGGATCGAACGGCGCGAGCCGATTCAATTAGCCCAGCAGAGTTGCCCAGCTTTCGACGACGTCGCCGCCCCACTTGGCTTTCCACTCTTTCAGGGTCTTGTGGTTGCCACCTTTGGTTTCGATGACTTCACCGTTGTGCGGGTTTTTGTATTGCTTAACTTTACGAGCGCGCTTGGTGCCAGTGACTTTAACGGCAGCGCCACGTGGAGCTTTGTTCAGCTTGGCTTCAGGATCCAGCAGCGCGATGATGTCACGCAGGGATTTCTGGTATTCGCCCATCAGGGTGCGCAGTTTACCTTCGAATTCCAGCTCGGTTTGCAGTTTGTCGTCTTGCGACAGGTTCTTCAAACGGGCTTGCAGTTCTTTGATGGCTTCTTCTGTGGCGCGGTATTCGTTGATCAGGGACATGAGCAGGACCTTGTGAATGCTGTGTGTCAGGGATACTTGGCTCAATAATAGTCATAGCTTTTGTTCAAGTAAACATTAAAGCGCCGATGGCTTCACAAATGACGTTATTTTAATCGTGACCGGCGGTAGCTATTTAAGTTTGAACGGTCGCTTATTCATGAGTGTCGTCGGCAATCAAGGCAGCCCCTGCCGGATAACCCTGATAGATGCAGGGGCAATCACGCTGCACGCTTCGCACCGACGCAAGGAATACTGCAGTTTTTTCGAGTGTCCGCTAGAATAGCCGCCTTTGCGAAGTCTTGGAGTTTCCCCTCATGCGCACTTTTCGGCTGGTTATCGCTTGCCCGGACCGCGTTGGCATTGTTGCCAAAGTCAGTAATTTCCTGGCTTCCCATAACGGCTGGATCAATGAAGCAAGCCACCACTCTGATGACCAGAGCGGCTGGTTCTTCATGCGTCACGAAATCCGCGCCGACACCCTGCCGTTCGGCATCGAAGCCTTCCGCGAGGCGTTCGCGCCAATCGCCGAAGAATTCGCCATGGTGTGGCGTATTACCGACACCGAACAGAAAAAGCGCGTGGTGCTGATGGCCAGCCGCGAGTCGCACTGCCTGGCCGACTTGCTGCACCGCTGGCACAGCGACGAGCTGGACTGCGAGATCGCCTGCGTGATCTCCAACCACGACGACCTGCGCAGCATGGTCGAGTGGCACGGTATTCCCTACTACCACGTGCCGGTAGACCCGAAGGACAAGCAGCCGGCGTTTGCCGAAGTCTCGCGCCTGGTCAATCACCACCAGGCCGACGTGGTGGTGCTGGCGCGCTACATGCAGATCCTGCCGCCGCAGCTGTGCCAGGAATACGCGCAGAAGGTGATCAACATTCACCACAGCTTCCTGCCGTCGTTCGTTGGTGCCAAGCCGTACCACCAGGCTTCCCTGCGTGGCGTGAAACTGATCGGCGCCACCTGTCACTATGTGACCGAGGAACTGGACGCCGGGCCTATCATTGAGCAGGACGTGGTACGCGTAAGCCACAGCGACAGTATCGAAGACATGGTGCGTTTCGGCCGTGACGTCGAGAAAATGGTGCTGGCCCGTGGCCTGCGCTACCACCTGGAAGACCGCGTGCTGGTGCACGGCAACAAGACCGTGGTATTCAACTGACCCTGGCTTGAGCAGCGAGGCGGCCCCATGAGCGACCCCCGCGACAAGGCGGCTGCCACGCCCCCGCCCACCCTGGGCGAGGGCTGCCTGGCCCGTTACGACCCGGATGCCCTGAGCGACGACGACGGCACCGAGTTCCCCGGCGCCGAAGCGTTGTGGGAGCAAACCCACCCCAAATCCCCCGAAACGCCGTAGCAGCTGCCGAAGGCAGCGTCCGGGCTCGCTGCGGTGTGCCGGGAAAAGTGCGGCGCCTTGGACGCGGCCTGCGGCCGCTGCTACAGGGAACTGCCCAAACGACGCGATGCATCCCCGTAGCAGCTGCCGAAGGCTGCGTCAGGGTTCGCTGCGGTGTGCCGGGAAAAGTGCGGCGCCTTGGACGCGGCCTGCGGCCGCTGCTACAGGGAACTGCCCAAACGACGCGATGCATCCCCGTAGCAGCTGCCGAAGGCTGCGTCCGGGCTCGCTGCGGTATGCCGGGAAAGTGCGGCGCCTTGGACGCGGCCTGCGGCCGCTGCTACAGGGAACTGCCCAAACGACGCGATGCATCCCCGTAGCAGCTGCCGAAGGCTGCGTCAGGGCTCGCTGCGGTGTGCCGGGAAAAGTGCGGCGCCTTGGACGCGGCCTGCGGCCGCTGCTACAGGGAACTGCCCAAACGACGCGATGCATCCCCGTAGCAGCTGCCGAAGGCTGCGTCCGGGCTCGCTGCGGTATGCCGGGAAAGTGCGGCGCCTTGGACGCGGCCTGCAGCCGCTGCTACAGGGGAACAGCCCAAACGACGCCATGCGTCCCCCGTAGCAGCTGCCGAAGGCTGCGTCCGGGCTCGCTGCGGTATGCCGGGAAAGTGCGGCGCCTTGGACGCGGCCTGCAGCCGCTGCTACAGGGGAACAGCCCAAACGACGCGATGTGTCCCCCGTAGCAGCTGCCGAAGGCTGCGTCCGGGTTCGCTGCGGTGTGCCCGGAAGAGCGCCGCGCAACGGACGCCGCCTGCGGCAGCTGCTACGGGGTTGTGCGGTGCTTGAGCCGGCGCAGCAGCGGGCCGCCGACCATGGCGGCGAACACTGGGCCGCCGGCTACCAGGTAGAAGTAATAGGTCACCACCCGCCATATCAGAATCGCCGCCGCCGCGCTGGCCTTGCCCACCATGGGCGCGAGCAACGCCGCCGAGGTCAGTTCTGCCGCGCCTGCGCCACCTGGCAGCAAGCTGAATTGCCCGGCGCTCAGCGACAGCATCTGAATCAGGAACGTCCACGCCCACTGCACGTCGGCGCCCAGCCCGCGCAGGGCCAGGTACAGCACGCTGTAGCGCACGCCCCAGTGCAGGCAGGTCAGCAGGAATACCTTGGCCAGCACCGGCCGTGGCAGGGCGCAGGTGTCGGCGAAGGCTTCGAGAAAGCGCAGCAGCTTGCGCGCCCAGCGCCGCCGTTTCAGCCTGCCCACGCCGACGGTAGCCAGCAACCGGCCGTTGAAGCGGATCACGTGCCGATGCCAGCGCACCAGCGCCAGGCCAAGCGCCGCTACGCCCAGCATCAGCAAGGCGCTCAGGGTCAGCAGCCATTGCAGGCCGTGGTTAAGGTGATGAAACAGGGCGTAAAGGAATATCCCGGCCAGTGCGCAGAGGAAAAACACCAGGTCGCTGAGCTGGTCCATGGCAAACACCGCGCTGGCCCGTGCCGGGCGCACGCCGAAGCGCCCCAGCAGCGCCAACAATGTCAGCGGCCCGCCGCTGCCGCCGGGTGTGGCGCAGATGGCGAACTCGGTGGCCATCACCGTGCCCAGGCAGCGCCGCAAGGTCAGGCGGCCGGCCATGGCGCCCAGCAACAGCCGCAGCCGCAGGGCATTGATGCACCAGCACAAGCCGATCATGGCGAACATGACCGGCCACAGCGCAGCTGGGAAACGCTGCAGTCTCCCGAGCATGTCGGCGCCACCCAGCCACAGCGGAATCAGTACCGCCACCAGGATGGCCGCCGCCAGCCACAGCCAGCGTTTCATGCGGCGTTGCGGGCAACGACCTGGCGTTGCACCCAGGCCAGTTTGGTCAACGGTTGGCGGCCTTGCTGCAGCAGGCGCTGCAGGGTGTCCAGCCAATATTGGCGCGAATATTCATGGCGCATGTCCACGGGGTGCAGGCCCAGGCGGATGCAGGAGGCGGCCTGCCACTGCTGTTCACGCCAGTCGCTGAGCACCTTGGAGAAGCCGCGGCGCCAGGCGCTGCCGGCGCTCCACACCAGGCCCGGAGCCGCTATTTCGGTGAAGTCGGGCAGGCGGTACAGCTGCTGCGGGCCGCTGGTATAGCTCAGTGGCAGCCGGCCCAGGGCGCGGCGGGTGCCCTCGCTCATCAGCCAGGCCGGGGCGACGAAGCCCTGTACCGGCCAGTCGTTGCGGGCGAATACCTCCAGCCCCGACTCCAGGCGCAGTAGCGCATCGGCTTCGGACAGCTGGTAGAACTCGCCTTCCCAGGTGTACACCCGGCGCATGAAATACTCGCGCGGGGTATGCGGCATGGGGCCGTCGTCGGCATGGTAGAAGCCGTGCAGCGCCAACTCGTCGCCACGGGCCAGGCGCAGGTCCATCATGCGCCGGAACGCCGGGAAGTTATGCAGGTGGTTGTGGTGATGAAAATCAGGCACTACCAGCAGGGTCATGGGTATGTCACCCAAGGCATCGACAGCGTCGACAAAGGGTTTGTAGTCTTCCCAGCTTTGTGGGGACACGTCGTGCAACACCAGTAACACATCAGCCATGGCGAACCACCTTGCGGGCGCTGGTGCCGAGCACCGCGCGGTAATGTTCCAGGAGCCCGGCCACTACCGTGTCCCAGGCATAGTGCTGCTCTGCGTGCAGCCGTGCACGCTGGCCCAGGTCGGCGGCGGCGTGGCTGAAAAGCTCGCGCACGGCCTCGGCCATGGCCAGCGGTTCATTGGCGCGGCACAGCAGGCCGCAGTCGGGCTGGACGATCTCGTTGAACGCGCCGGCCGCCACTGCCACCACCGGTATGCCGCTGGCCATGGCCTCCAGAATTACCAGGCCGAAAGTCTCCTGGTCACCGGCGTGCAGCAGGGCGTCGGCGCTGGCCAGCAGCCTTGCCAATTCATGGGCTGGGCGGAAGTTGTCCATCACCGTGACATTGCGTGGCACGTTGGCCGGCATGTGTGAGCCCACCAGCAGCAGGTGGTACTTTGGGCCCAAGCGCTGCATGCACTGCAGCAGCACCGGCAGGTTCTTTTCCTTGGAGCCGCGGCCGGCAAAAATCAGCAGGCGCACGTCGTCGCCCAAGCCCAGTTCACTGCGTAAGGCAGGGTCACGGCGGCTCGGGTTAAAGGTGTTGAGGTCGACGCCCAGGCGCTGCACATGCACGTTGCCCACGCCCAGGCCGCGTAGCTTGTCAGCCATCACCTGGCTGGGCGCCAGCACTCGGTCGAAGTTGCCGTACAGCTTGCTCACGTAGGCTTCGACGTTGGGTGTGAACCAATTGCCCATGCGGTTGCTCACCAGCAGTGGCAGGTCTGAATGGTAAAAACCGATGACCGGCACATCCAGTTGGCGCCGTGCGTCCAGGGCGGCCCAGGCCGTGAGGTAGGGGTCGCCTACCTCGATCAGGTCCGGCTGCAGGTCCTTGAGCACGTTGCGCCAGGGGGCCAGGCGCAGGGGGAAACGGTAGCCGTTGCCGAAGGGCAGGGCGGGGGCGGGCACCTGGTAGATGCCGTTGTCCTCATTCAACGCCGGGCCGGGTATCAGCAGGCTGTGGCGCACGCCGGGGCTGGTCATGAGGCGACGGTGTTTGGCATCAAGATAGGTTCTCACGCCGCCACTGGCGGGCGCGTAGAACATGGTGATGTCAGCGATATGCACGATCGGTATCCCTGCGCAGTGTCATTCCATTAGGTTGACCGCTGGCAGGGACAGTTGTTTCATCCGATCGCGCGCCCCAGGGCGGGGCGCGCTCGGCGGGGCTTAGATGCGGAAGCTGCCCACCAGTTGCTTGAGGCGGGTGGCCTGCTGCTCCAGGTCCGAGCAGGCGCGCAGGGTGGATTGCAGGTTCTCGATGCCTTCCTGGTTGAGGGTGTTGATCTCGTTGATGTCCATGTTGATGGAGTCCACCACGGCGGTCTGTTCCTCGGTGGCGGTGGCCACCGACTGGTTCATGCCGTCGATCTCGCCAATGCGCACGGTCACGCTGCCCAGGCGCTCGCCGGCCTGGTTGGCGATGGAAACGCTGTCCTGGCTGTGGCGCTGGCTTTCGCCCATGGTGCTCACCGAGGCGCGGGCGCCCACTTGCAGCTCCTCGATCATGGCTTGCACCTGCTGCGCCGATTCCTGGGTGCGGTGCGCCAGGTTGCGGACCTCGTCGGCCACCACCGCGAAGCCGCGGCCAGCTTCACCGGCACGCGCTGCCTCGATGGCTGCGTTGAGCGCCAGCAGGTTGGTCTGCTGGGAGATGCTGGTAATCACCTCCAGAATCTGGCCGATGTTCACGGTCTTGCTGTTGAGTGTCTCGATGTGGCCGCTGGAGGTGCTGATCAGGTCCGACAGGCGGTTCATGGCCTGGATGCTGTTCTCAACCACCTGCTGGCCTTCTTCGGCCAGGCGCCGGGCGCTGGTGGCCTGTTGCGAGGCTTGCGCGGCGTTGTGGGCGATTTCCTGGGCGGCGGCGCCCAGTTGGTTGATGGCTGCGGCGACGCTGTTGGTGCGGTTGGACTGCTCGTCGGAGTTGAGCATCGACGAGTTGGACGCCGCGACCACGCGCAGCGCTACCTCGTTGACCTGTTCGGTGGCCGACGACACTTCGCGGATCGAGCCATGAATACGCTCGACGAAACGGTTGAAGGCGCGCCCCAGCATGCCAAACTCGTCGTTGCCGCTGATCTGCAGGCGGCGGGTCAGGTCGCCTTCGCCTTCGGCAATGTTCTCCATGGCGCGGATCATGGTGTGCAGCGGCCCCATCAGCACGCGAATCAGCATGCCCAGCAGGGCAATGATGATGACCACGGCCACCACGGTGGCGATCATCGCCGAGGTGCGGAACTGCGACAGCATGGCGAACGCCTTGTCCTTGTCCACGGACAGGCCGATGTACCAGTTCACCGAAGGCAGGCCCTGCACCTGGGCGAAGGTGACGATGCGGGTCTTGCCGCCGATTTCCACTTCATGCAGGGCGCTGTCGATCTTCAGGTCGCTGCCTGGGGCCATGTCATTCAGGGTCTTCATCACCAGGTCGCGGTCGGGGTGCACCAGGATCTTGCCGTCGGCGCTCACCAGGAACGCATGGCCCATGCCGCCGAAGTCCAGCGAGCGGATGATCTTGTCCATGGTGTCCAGGCTCAGGTCACCGCCCACCACGCCCAGGTTGGTGTTGCCCTGGTTGGCGGCCTGCACGATTGAAATCACCAGTTTGCCGGTGCTCATGTCGATATAGGGTTCGGTCAGCAGCGGGCCACTGGTGGCCAGGCCGCTTTTGTACCAGGGGCGCACGCGCGGGTCATAACCGGCGGGCATGGTGGCCTCCGGCTTGTTGTAGAAGTTGCCCTGCGGGTCGCCGAGGTAAATGTTCAGGAAGTTGTTGTTGAGCGTGGGTTGTTCCAGCACCCGGTTGACGTTGCCTGGCTCGGGGTTGAGGCGAATGTTTTCCACCACGTTCTGCACCAGCAGAATTCGCCCGCCCAACCAATTGCTGATGTTGGTCGAAGTTACATCGCCCATTTCATGCAGGTAGCTTTCCAGGTCCTTGCGGATCGCATTGCGTTGCAGGTAATCGTTATACAGGGTGAACAACGCAAAGGCGGCGAGCACGATGAGCGAGGCCGCGATGAGAATCTTGTGGCTGAATCTCAGGTTTTTATTCATGGGGGATACGATCCGCTAAGGTCTTAATTCGGGGCAGGTGGATTAAGCAGTGCCTTCATCCCTAAAAGGCGGGGCGAACGTTTTTTAAAGTTAGGGTCTTCCACCCGCTATATCGACCGCGGCCAGAGAAAACTTAAGCGAGGTGACGAAATGCCTGACCTAGCGCAATTGCTCATTGGTGCCGACCTTGCCGGCCAGCCCCTGGGCCAGGACCTGCGCCTGGCCAACCGTCACGGCCTGATCGCCGGTGCCACCGGCACCGGCAAGACAGTGACCTTGCAGCGCCTGGCCGAAGGCTTCAGTGATGCGGGGGTGGCGGTGTTCGCCGCCGACATCAAGGGAGACCTGTGCGGGCTGGGCGCGGCGGGCGCGCCCAGCGGCAAGATTGCCGAACGCATCGCCGGCATGCCGTGGCTGCAGCACCGGCCCCAGGCCTACCCGGTGACGTTGTGGGATGTGCACGGGCAAAGCGGCCACCCGCTGCGCACCACGCTTAGCGAAATGGGCCCGCTGCTGCTGGGCAGCCTGCTGGAATTGACCGATAGCCAGCAGGCCGCGCTGTACGCGGCGTTCAAGGTGGCCGACCGCGATGGCCTGCTGTTGCTGGACCTCAAGGATTTGAAAGCGCTGCTGGGTTACCTGCGCGACAACCCCCAGGTGCTGGGTGAAGACAGCGCGCTGATGACCACCGGCTCCAGCCAGGCCTTGCTGCGGCGCCTGGCCACCCTGGAGCAGCAGGGCGCCGAGGCGCTGTTCGGCGAGCCGGCGCTGCAGCTGCAGGACCTGCTGGCACCGGCCGCCGATGGCCGCGGGCGCATCCACCTGCTCGATGCCAGCCGCCTGGTGCACGAGGCACCCAAGGTCTACGCGACCTTCCTGCTATGGCTGCTGGCCGAACTGTTCGAGCAACTGCCCGAACGCGGCGACGCCGACAAACCGCTGCTGGCGCTGTTCTTCGATGAAGCGCACCTGCTGTTCGCCGACACCCCCAAGGCCTTGCAGGAGCGCCTGGAACAGGTCGTGCGGCTGATCCGTTCCAAAGGCGTGGGCGTGTATTTCGTTACCCAATCCCCCGCCGACCTGCCTGACAACGTGTTGGCGCAACTGGGCCTGCGGGTGCAGCACGGCCTGCGAGCCTTCACCGCCAAGGAGCAGAAATCCCTGAAGGCGGTGGCCGATGGTTTTCGCCCCAACCCTGCGTTCGACAGCCTGGCAGTGCTGACCGAACTGGGCATTGGCGAGGCGCTGGTCGGCACCCTGCAGGACAAGGGCACGCCGGCCATGGTGCAGCGTGTGCTGGTGGCGCCACCACAGTCGCGCATCGGGCCGTTGAGCGAGGCGGAGCGGGCGGCCATCATTGCCGCATCGCCGCTGGCGGGGCGTTATGACAAGCCTGTCGACCGCGAATCTGCCTACGAAATGCTGCTGGCACGCAAAGCGCCAGCGCCTGAGGAAGCGGCGCCAACGGAGCCGAGCCTGGCGGACAGGGCCGGGGAACTGCTGGGCGGGGCGGCCGGGCAGGCGTTGAAATCGGCAATGCGCCAGGCGGCGAACCAGCTAGGGCGTGAGTTGGTGCGGGGGCTGATGGGGTCGTTGCTGGGCGGCAAGAAGCGCCGGTGACCGTGGCGCCCGGGGCGCGCGCACCCCGCCGATCGCGTCGTTCGCATCGCGTCCAAGGCAGCTCCCCTGTAGCAGCAGCTGTATTTGTGGGAGCTGGCTTGCCAGCGAGTTTTTAGGGCCTCAACAGCTCGCTGGCAAGCCAGCTCCCACAACAACGTCGTAGCAGCGGCCGCAGGCCGCGTTCAAGGCGCCGCGTTGTTCCCGACATACCGCAGCGAACCCGGACGCAGCCTTCGGCAGCTGCCACGGGGTTTCTTCAGGCATGAAAAAGGCGCCCGTGGGCGCCTTTTTCAGCAGCGGTGGCCTTACGCCACGACTTTCGACGACAGCCAGAACAGGCCGGCCGCCAGCGCCATCGACGCTGGCAGGGTCAGTACCCAGGCCAGCATGATGGTCTTGATGGTGCCGCCCTGCAGGCCGCTCTTGTTCGCGACCATGGTGCCGGCCACGCCCGAGGACAGCACGTGGGTGGTGGACACCGGCAGGCTGAACACGTTGGCCAGGCCGATGGACAGCGCGGCGGTGATCTGCGCCGACATGCCCTGGGCATAGGTCATGCCCTGCTTGCCGATTTTCTCGCCGATGGTCAGTACCACGCGTTTCCAGCCGATCATGGTGCCCAGGCCCAGCGCCAGCGCTACTGCAACCACAACCCAGAAGGGCGCGTATTCAGTGGTGGTGGTCAGGTCCTTGCGCAGCTTTTCCAGGTCCGACTTCTCACGCGAATCCAGCACTGGCAGCTTGCTCACCTGGCGTGCGGTGTCATCCAGGCACAGCAGGTAGCGGCGAACTTCGATGCGCTTCTCGGCTGGCAGGGTGTGGTAGTCGGACACGCCGTTGAGGGTGGTCATCAACGCATTGATGGTCGGCTCGGTCTGCTGTGGCTCGCAGCGGAACTGGTCCGGCAGGTCACCGCTCTGGGCCTTGCCCAGGGCCAGGTACTCGCCCAGCGTTGCTTCATTGCGCTTGTAGAACTGGCTCAAGTGGACGGTGGCGTCGCGGGTGCGCTCGATCTGGTAGGTAGTGCTGCCCAGGTCCAGGACGAACTGCGCCGGCACGATACCGATCAACACCAGCATGATCAGGCCGATGCCTTTCTGGCCGTCGTTGGAGCCGTGCACGAAGCTCACGGCCATGGCCGAGACCACCAGCACCAGGCGGTTCCAGAACGGCGGGTGTTTCTTGGAGTCGGTCTTTTTACGCTGCTCGGGGGTCTTGTGCATGTTCGACAGCGGCCGCCAGGCCTTCAGTGCGATCAGCAGCAGGGCCGCCACGAAGAAGCCGACGATGGGCGAAACCACCAGCGAGGCGCCGATGTCGATCGCCTTCTGCCAGTTCACGCCCTTGCCCAGCGGGATGTGGTTGATCATGGCATTGGCCAGGCCCACACCCAGGATCGAACCGATCAGCGTGTGCGAGCTGGACGACGGGATGCCGAAGTACCAGGTGCCCAGGTTCCAGGCAATCGCGGCCGCCAGCAGCGAGAACACCATGGCCAGCCCCTGGCCGGTGTTGACGTTGATCAGCAGCTCGACCGGCAGCAAGTGAACGATTGCGTAGGCAACGCCCACACCGCCAAACAACACCCCCAGGAAGTTGAAGGCGCCGGAGAAGAACACGGCCAGGTGTGGCGGCATGGCTTTGGTATAAATGACTGTAGCGACCGCGTTGGCGGTGTCATGAAAGCCATTGATGAACTCGAAAGCCAGGACAAAGGCGAGAGCGAAGAAAAGGCTCACCAGTACCCAGGCGTCGACTCCGTGGAATAAATCAATCATGAAGGTTTTCTGACCCGGTCATAAGGGGGCGCGATTATGCCAGAAAACCCCGGAAATCGATGCCCCCGCTGCTCACTGGTAACAAATTTCGACAATTTGGTCAGGTCGGCCGCCAGCTCCCAGCCCGCTGGGGCAGGTGGGCCAGGGCCGCGAAACAGCGGGGTTTGACGGGAAAAGCACGGCCTTGAGCGCCTGCTTGGGTACCCTCAAACGGGCGTATGAAATTTCCCTGTCACTGGATCGTCATCACTCGGTCATGGTGCGTGCCGCACCAGGGCACGCCATCAGAGTGCGATCAGGCGTCAAGGTTCCTCGCCCTTCAGATCCTTTTCGATCTTTTGTATTTCCTGGGCAAACGCCTGGTCGAGCAGGCTGGCGCGTTTGCGCCATGGCTTGCGTTCCGGTTCGGGTTGCGCGGCGTAAGTGGTCACTTCTCCGCCGTAAACTTCCTTGTAACGTTGTTCCTTGCGCTCAAGTTCCGCGCGCAGTTCATCTTTCGTCACATTGTTACCTAAAGGTCCGTTGTATTTCGGTGTTTGCGCATTGCCGTGCTGGCAGGCGGCCACGGCACCGAAACGGGGGCTGTCGTAGCAACAGTCTGGTTATTGGCTTGGGGCCGGCCGTGGTGGGCCGGGCCTATATGGGCAAAGAGTGAAGTGGCCCATACAAGGTTGTTTGCCAGTGTGAACTAAACTATCACACGGCTCACGACGAATATTATAGCAATCCTTGCAGATAACTCTATCTGCCGCCGGCAGGGCCGCCAGCAAGTTTGGTGTGTTTTTTGTTACCGAGGAAAACAGCGACTTGAATGGGCTGCCGGAGGGAATAAAAACGGCCTTGCCAGAGCAAGGCCGTGCCTGGGACTTCTTTGGTGGGTACCTGACCAGTCTCTCCAAGAAGCCACATGGTGGCAGTGGAAAGGTATAAGCAACCCGTCGAATCGTCAATTGCGATTATCGGCCAATCGTTCGATAATCGCCCTTCGCGAGCGGTTTTTTACGGCAGCGGCCCGCGATGTACTGATTGACCACGCAAAGGACCCGGAATGAACGATCAACTGCGCAATTCATTCACCTCACTGGCGCCGCCCATCGTGGCGTCGCCGGCCAAGCGTATCCAGGCGTTCGCCGGCGATCCGGACTTCATGACCTCGCTGGCCCGTGGCCTGGCGGTGGTGCAGGCGTTCCAGGAGCGCAAGCGCCACCTGACCATCGCCCAGATCAGCCATCGCACCGAGATTCCCCGCGCGGCCGTGCGGCGTTGCCTGCACACGCTGATCAAGCTGGGCTATGCCACCACCGACGGGCGCACCTATTCGCTGCTGCCCAAGGTGCTGACCCTGGGCCACGCCTACCTGTCGTCGACGCCGCTGGCCGTCACCGCCCAGCCGTACCTGGACAGCATGAGCGAGCAATTGCACGAGGCCTGCAACATGGCCACCCTGGAAGGCGATGACATCCTCTATATCGCCCGCTCGGCCACCACCCAACGCCTGATTTCGGTGGACCTTGCCGTGGGCGGCCGCCTGCCGGCCTATTGCACGTCCATGGGGCGCATTCTGCTGGCGGCGCTGGACGACGTGACCCTGAAGGACTACCTCGACCACGTTGAACTGCAGCCCAAGACCAGCCGCACCCTGACCTCGCGCGAAGCGCTGTTGGAATGCCTGCAACTGGTTCGCCAGCAGGGCTGGTGCATCGTCGACCAGGAGCTGGAACAGGGCCTGCGCTCCATTGCCGTGCCGGTGTACGACGCCTCGGGCCAGGTGCTGGCTGCGCTGAACGTCAGCACCCACGCCGGCCGCGCCAGCCGCACCGATCTTGAGCAGCGCATTCTGCCGATCATGCTCAACGCCAGCCGCGGCCTCAGCGCGCAATTGTTCGCGTGAGCCGCCCAGCGGTTGCTGTTCGATAAACGCACAGATCCACGTTTGTCGAATTGCGCCGCGCAGCGCTGCTGATTAATGTCGCCCGCACAGGTCGAGCCATGCTCGGCCTTCCAATAATAAAGTGCAGAGGTTGACCCCATGACCCCAATCCCTTTCGTGCGCCTGCGATCCCGCGGAGCCTGATCCCCGTTCAGCTATTTTTTTGAGTGTGCGGTCCTGTACCGGCATACGTGCACCTGCGCGTCTTTTGCGGAAATAAAAATAATGAATCGTCCCCAAACTGCTGTAGGGAACTGCCTTGATGTGCAGTCCTTCATCAACACCCAACCGCTGTCCCGTTACCAATGGCGGGTGGTGATCCTGTGCTTCCTGATTGTTTTCCTCGATGGCCTGGATACCGCGGCCATGGGCTTCATCGCCCCGGCGCTGTCACAGGACTGGGGCATTGACCGCGCCAGCCTGGGCCCGGTAATGAGCGCGGCGCTGATCGGCATGGTGTTTGGCGCGCTGGGCTCGGGCCCGCTGGCCGACCGCTTCGGCCGCAAGGTGGTACTGGTGGGCGCGGTGCTGTTGTTCGGTGCGTTCAGCCTGGCCTCGGCCTACAGCGGCAACGTCGACCAGCTGCTGGTGCTGCGCTTCCTCACCGGCCTGGGCCTGGGCGCCGGCATGCCCAACGCCACCACGCTGCTGTCCGAATACACCCCCGAGCGCTTCCGTTCGCTGCTGGTCACCAGCATGTTCTGCGGCTTCAACCTGGGCATGGCCGGCGGCGGCTTCATTTCCGCCAAGCTGATCCCGGCCTACGGCTGGCACAGCCTGCTGTTGCTGGGTGGCCTGCTGCCGCTGGTGCTGGGCGTGGTGCTGCTGGTGTGGCTGCCTGAATCGGCGCGTTTCCTGGTGGTGCGCAACCGTGGCACTGACCGCATCCGCAAGACCCTGGCACCCATCGCCCCGGCCGTGGTGGCCGAGGCGGGCAGTTTCAGCGTGCCGGAACAGAAGACCGTGAAGGGCCGCAACGTGCTGGCGGTGATCTTCTCCGGCACCTACAGCGCCGGCACTTTGCTGCTGTGGCTGACCTACTTCATGGGCCTGGTGATCGTGTACCTGCTCACCAGCTGGCTGCCGACGCTGATGCGCGACAGCGGCGCCAGCATGGAACAGGCCGCCTTCATCGGCGCGCTGTTCCAGTTCGGTGGCGTGCTCAGCGCCGTGGGCGTGGGCTGGGCGATGGACCGCTTCAACCCGCACAAGGTCATCGGCACCTTCTACCTGCTGGCCGGCGTGTTCGCTTACGCGGTGGGCCAAAGCCTGGGCCATATCACCGTGCTGGCGACCCTGGTACTGGTGGCGGGCATGTGCGTGAACGGCGCCCAGTCGGCAATGCCGTCGCTGGCCGCGCGTTTCTACCCCACCCAGGGCCGCGCCACCGGCGTATCGTGGATGCTGGGCATCGGCCGCTTCGGTGCCATCCTGGGTGCCTGGATGGGCGCGACCCTGCTGGGCCTGGGCTGGAACTTCGAGCAGGTGTTGACCGCGTTGGTGATCCCGGCGGCGCTGGCCACCACGGCCGTGATCATCAAAGGCATGGTCAGCCACGCTGACGCGACCTGATTGTTGATTCTTGTGGGAGCTGGCTTGCCAGCGAGCTTTTCGAGGCCCCAAAAGCTCGCTGGCAAGCCAGCTCCCACAAATTGAATAGCAAGGCAAGGATTGGTTCGGTGATCGCACACAAGGTCGATTATCGGATTGTTTCAACAAATTCGGCAGCTTACTCTGCTACCCATTCCGGCGTGCCCCTCGCGCCTTTTTTTATTCTGAGCTGCCACCGCTCACGGCCCATTACCAGGAGAAGATTGATGCGTGAAGTATTCATCTGCGACGCGATTCGCACCCCCATCGGCCGTTTTGGCGGTGGCCTGTCCACCGTGCGTGCCGACGACCTGGCGGCAGCGCCCATCAAGGCCCTGATCGAACGCAACCCGCAAGTGGACTGGAACGCGGTGGACGAAGTGTTCCTGGGCTGCGCCAACCAGGCCGGTGAAGACAACCGCAACGTGGCGCGCATGGCGCTGCTGCTGGCCGGCCTGCCGGAGTCCATTCCGGGCGTTACCCTGAACCGCCTGTGCGCTTCGGGCATGGACGCCATCGGCACCGCTTTTCGCGCCATCGCCAGCGGCGAAATGGAGCTGGCCATTGCCGGCGGCGTCGAGTCCATGTCGCGTGCCCCGTTCGTGATGGGCAAGGCTGACGCGGCGTTCTCGCGCAACATGAAGCTGGAAGACACCACCATCGGCTGGCGCTTCATCAACCCGCTGATGAAAGCCCAGTACGGCGTCGACGCCATGCCGCAGACCGCCGACAACGTCGCCGACGACTACAAGGTTTCGCGCGCCGACCAGGACGCCTTCGCCGTGCGCAGCCAGCAGCGTACCGCCGCCGCCCAGGCCGCCGGCTACTTCGCCGAGGAAATCGTGCCCGTGCGTGTTGCCCACAAGAAGGGCGAGACCATCGTCGACACCGACGAGCACCCACGCGCCGACACCACCCTGGAAACCCTGGCCAAGCTCAAGCCGGTCAACGGCCCTGACAAGACGGTTACCGCCGGCAACGCCTCGGGCGTCAACGACGGTGCTGCCGCGCTGATCCTGGCCTCGGCCGAAGCCGTGAAGAAACACGGCCTCAAGCCACGTGCCCGGGTGCTGGGCATGGCCAGCGCCGGCGTCGCCCCGCGCGTCATGGGCATTGGCCCGGTGCCTGCGGTGCGCAAGCTGATCGAGCGCCTGGGCGTGGCGGTCAACGATTTCGACGTCATCGAACTCAACGAAGCCTTCGCCAGCCAAGGCCTGGCAGTGATGCGCGAACTGGGCCTGGCTGACGACGCCCCGCAGGTAAACCCCAACGGCGGCGCTATCGCCCTGGGCCATCCGCTGGGCATGAGCGGCGCGCGTATCGTCATGACCGCCTTGCACCAGCTGGAAAAAACCGGCGGCAAGAAAGGCCTGGCGACCATGTGCGTGGGCGTCGGCCAAGGCCTGGCACTGGCCATCGAACGCGTCTGATACAGAGCAGTCCGGTTACCCGAAACGCCCATCGGCCTCCACGCAAGGCCGCTGGGCTTTCGGGTAATTGTTTTGTTGAGGGAGGTTGTTACGGTATATGTCTTACCAGTACCAACCTTAACGAGTGATAAGAACATGACAACAACTCATTACACCGGCGAAGAGCGGAGCAAACGCATCTTTGCAATCGTCGGCGCTTCCTCGGGCAACCTGGTCGAATGGTTCGACTTCTATGTGTATGCCTTCTGCGCGATTTACTTCGCACCGCATTTCTTCCCGTCCGCCGATGCCACCGTGCAGTTGCTCAACACCGCAGGCGTGTTCGCGGCCGGCTTCCTGATGCGCCCCATCGGTGGCTGGATCTTCGGCCGCGTGGCCGACCGTCACGGTCGCAAGAACTCCATGATGATCTCGGTGCTGATGATGTGCGCCGGTTCGCTGGTGATCGCCTGCCTGCCAGGCTACGAAAGCATCGGCCTGTGGGCCCCGGCTCTGCTGCTGTTGGCGCGCTTGTTCCAGGGCCTGTCGGTGGGCGGCGAATACGGCACCACCGCTACCTATATGAGTGAAGTGGCGCTGCGCGGCCAGCGTGGCTTCTTCGCCTCGTTCCAGTACGTGACCCTGATCGGCGGCCAACTGCTGGCCGTGCTGGTGGTGGTGATACTGCAGCAAGTGCTCAGCGAAGACGAACTGCGCGCCTGGGGCTGGCGCATTCCGTTCGTGGTGGGCGCCATCGCCGCAGTGATCTCGCTGCTGCTGCGCCGCACCCTGAAGGAAACCACCAGCGCCGAGACCCGCCAGGACAAGGACGCCGGCAGCATCGTCGGGCTGTTCCGCAACCACACCCCGGCCTTCATCACCGTGCTGGGCTACACCGCCGGCGGCTCGCTGATCTTCTACACCTTCACCACCTACATGCAGAAGTACCTGGTGAACACCGCTGGCATGACCGCCAAGACCTCCAGCTTCGTGATGACCGGTGCACTCTTCTTCTATATGTGCATGCAGCCGCTGTTCGGCATGCTGGCCGACAAGATCGGCCGTCGCAGTTCCATGCTGTGGTTCGGCGCCCTGGGCACGCTGTTCACCCTGCCGATCCTGTTGGTGCTGAAAACCGTGACCAGCCCGTTCCTGGCGTTTGTGCTGATTACCCTGGCCCTGGCCATCGTCAGCTTCTACACCTCGATCAGTGGCCTGGTCAAAGCCGAGATGTTCCCGCCGCAAGTGCGCGCCCTGGGCGTGGGCCTGGCCTATGCCGTGGCCAATGCCATCTTCGGCGGCTCGGCGGAATTCGTCGCCTTGAGCTTCAAGTCCGGCGGCAACGAAAACGCGTTCTACTGGTACGTGACGATCATGATGGCCATCGCCTTCCTGTTCAGCCTGCGCCTGCCCAAGCAGCCGTCGTACCTGCATCACGATCACTGATCCAGCCAGCGCGCGCCCGGAACGGGCGCGCGCCATTAAGGAAGGTTTATGAGCGAGAGACCGAGCAACCAACTGTTCGATGCCTACTTCAGCGCCGATGCCATGCGCGATATTTTCAGCGACCGTGGCCGTGTGCAGGGCATGCTCGACTTCGAGGCGGGCCTGGCCCGTGCCGAAGCGCGGGCAGGGGTGATTCCCGCCGACGCAGTGGCGCCCATCGAGGCGGCCTGCCAGGCCTCTCGCTACGATTACCAGGCGCTGGGCCAGGCTATCTGCAGCGCCGGCAACTCGGCCATTCCACTGGTCAAGATGCTGGGCAAGCAGATCGCCAGCCAGGCGCCGGAAGCCGAGCGCTATGTGCACCTGGGGGCTACCAGCCAGGACGTGATGGACACCGGCCTGGTGTTGCAACTGCGCGACGCGCTGCAACTGCTGGAGGCTCGCCTGGCCACCCTGGGCGACTCGCTGGCACGCCAGGCCGAGCGCTACAAGGCCACGCCGCTGGCCGGCCGCACCTGGCTGCAACACGCCACGCCCGTGACCCTGGGCATGAAAATAGCCGGCTGGCTGGGCGCGGTTACCCGCAGCCGCCAACGCCTGCAAGAACTCAAGCCGCGCCTGCTGGTGCTGCAGTTTGGCGGCGCTTCCGGCTCGCTGGCGGCGTTGGGCGACAACGCCATGCCAGTTGCCGAAGCCTTGGCGCAAGAGCTGCAACTGACCCTGCCCGAGCAGCCCTGGCACACCCAGCGCGACCGCCTGGTGGAGTTCGCCTCGGTGCTGGGCCTGGTCGCTGGCAGCCTGGGCAAGCTGGGCCGCGACGTCAGCCTGCTGATGCAGACCGAAGCCGCCGAGGTCTTCGAACCTTCCGCGCCGGGCAAGGGTGGTTCGTCCACCATGCCGCACAAGCGCAACCCGGTGGGCGCGGCCGTGCTGATTGGCGCCGCCACCCGCGTGCCGGGCCTGGTGTCGACCATGTTCGCCGCCATGCCCCAGGAACACGAGCGCAGCCTGGGCCTGTGGCATGCCGAGTGGGACACCCTGCCGGAAATCTGCTGCCTGGTGGCCGGTGCCCTGGAGCAGGCGCAGCTGTTCGCCGACGGCCTGGAAGTGGACGCCGCGCGTATGCTGAAAAACCTCGACCTTACCCAGGGCCTGGTACTGGCCGAAGCGGTGAGCATCGTCCTGGCGCAGCGCCTGGGCCGCGATGCGGCGCACCATCTGCTGGAACAATGCTGCAAACGCGCCGTGGCTGAAAAGCGCCACCTGCGCGCGGTGCTTGGCGACGAGCCGAAGGTGACCGCCGAACTTTCCGCGGACGAGCTTGATCGTCTGCTCGACCCCGCGCATTACCTCGGCCAGGCGCAGGCCTGGGTCGAACGCGCGGTGGCTGAACATTCTCGTTTTAGTGCCTAAGGAGAACCGTTGTGGGCAAGATTCAACTCGCTGATGGTGAACTGAACTACCAACTCGATGGCCCGGCAGACGCGCCGGTGCTGGTGATGTCCAACTCCCTGGGCACGTCCCTGGAAATGTGGGACACGCAGATCGCCGGGCTGACCCAGCATTTCCGCGTATTGCGTTATGACACCCGTGGCCACGGCGGTTCGCTGGTTACCGAAGGCCCTTACAGCATCGAGCAACTGGGCGGTGACGTGATCGCCCTGCTGGACGTCCTGCACATCGAGCGCGCGCACTTCTGCGGCCTCTCCATGGGCGGCCTGATCGGCCAATGGCTGGGTATCAACGCCGGCGCGCGCCTGAACCGCCTGATCGTCTGCAACACCGCCGCCAAGATCGGCAACCCGGATGTGTGGAACCCGCGCATCGAGATGGTCCTGCGCGACGGCCAGGCTGCCATGGTCTCCCTGCGTGACGCCTCCATTGCCCGCTGGTTCACCCCTGATTACGCCGAAGCCAACCCGGCCGAAGCCAAGCGCATCACCGACATGCTGGCCGCCACCTCGCCCCAGGGCTATGCCGCCAACTGCGGCGCCGTGCGTGACGCTGACTTCCGAGAGCAACTGGGCGCCATCAAGGTGCCGACCCTGGTCATCGCCGGCACTGGCGATGCGGTCACCACCCCGGCCGATGGGCGCTTCCTGCAAGAAAACATCAAGGGCGCCGAGTACACCGAGTTCTACGCGGCGCACCTGTCCAACGTACAGGTTGGCGAACCTTTCACCCAGCGCGTGCTGGATTTCCTGCTGGCCAAACACTGATAGTCGAGGAGTCATCCGTGGACGAGAAAGAACGCTACAACGAAGGCATGAAAGTTCGCCGCGCGGTGCTGGGCGACGCCCACGTGGACCGCAGCCTGACCAACATCACCGAGTTCAACGGTGAGTTCCAGGAAATGATCACCCGTCACGCCTGGGGTGACATCTGGACGCGTCCAGGCCTGCCGCGCCATACCCGCAGCCTGATCACCATTGCCATGCTGATCGGCATGAACCGCAATGAAGAGTTGAAGCTGCACTTGCGTGCTGCGGCCAACAATGGTGTTACTCGCGCGGAGATCAAGGAAGTGCTGATGCAGAGCGCGATCTACTGCGGTATTCCGGCGGCCAATGCTACGTTCCACCTGGCTGAGTCGGTGTGGGATGAGTTGGGTGTTGAGTCGCGCGAGTAAGCGCGGGGCTTGAAATACCAAAAGGGCGATGAGAGATCATCGCCTTTTTTTATTCGCTGTTGGCAGCCACCACCACTATCGGCCGTTGATCTTGATTGTGTGCCCCATAAAGCGCCAGGGCCGACTGGAGGCGTTGGCCGAGCGGTCCCTGGCGTAGCCCGCTTCGGCGATTTCGGAGATATCCATTTTCGCGGGGCGACCACCGACCGTTTCGGCCTTACGTGAACTGACCCCCTAATGTTGGACAAGGGTTAGTGTTTCCGTGCTTGGGTCCGAAATTGTACCGGACTCAAGCCATTCAATCTGAGGCTTATGCGTTCCTGGTTGTAGTAGGCGATGTAGCTCTCTA